>NZ_JBICYJ010000020.1:0-150596 GCF_043200835.1 Kitasatospora sp. NPDC048365 | reverse complement strand
ATATCTGGCGTTGACTTTTGGCACGCTGTTGAGTTCTCAAGGAACGGACGCTTCCTTCGGACCGCCTTCCAGCGGGCCCTCCGGGCGCTTCGTTCGTTTCTCCAGCTTATCAGAGAATTTCAGCTCCGTTTCACCGGCGCTTTCCCTCTGACTCGCTTTCGTTCGCCCCTCTCGGCGCGACTCCGGAACTGTACGGGGACGGGAGCCCCACAAGCAAATCCGCCCCCGCCCGGTGTTCGGGCGGGGGCGGAAGGGCGCTGCGTCAGCGGACCTCGGTGATCTCCGGGCCGCGGGCGAACGGGTCGAGGTTGCCGCCGGCGTAGGGGCTGTCGCCCTCGCCGGAGGTGGCGGGGCCACCGTCGGCGACCATCTGGGCGTCCTCGGGGAGCTTGAGCACGATCGGGTCGCGCGGAGCCATCGGGGTCTCGCCGCGGACGACCACGGTCTGGCGGAAGACCTGCTCGAGGATGCCGGCCATCTCGGGCTGGACGGCGGCCTGGCCGGAGATGACACCGCGCAGGAACCAGCGCGGGCCGTCGCAGCCGACGAACCGGACCAGCTGGACGCCCTGGGTGCCGTCCGGGAGCTGGACGGGGACCTGGGCGCGGAGGTGCCAGCCGAGCTCGCCCTCCTCCTCCTCGACGATGCCGCCCTGGCCGCTGATGCCGTTGGCGATCTCGTCACGGACCTCGCCCCAGATGCCCTCGGACTTGGGGGCGGCGAACGCCTGGAGCTGGATCGCACTGTTGCCGAGCACCAGGGTGGCGGCGACGATCGCGTCACCGGCCACCTCCACCCGGAGCTCCATGCCCTCGACACCGGGGACCAGCAGGCCACCCAGGTCGACGCGGCCCTCCTCGGGCTTCTCGAGCTCGGCGATGTCCCACGGACCGTCCGGGCGGGGGGCCGGCGGCAGGCCGACCCGGTCCGACGGGTCCAGCTCGGTGTCGTTCTCGCTCTCGGCGGAACCCTCGACGTCATCGGCCGTCTCGTCGGCGCTGATGGCGTCCTCGGCGAGCTGCTCGACAGCGTCCTCGCTCTTGCGACGACGGAACACGGTCACTGTCCTTCCCGGTCCAAGACCGAATCCAAGACCGAAGCGAATACCTGCGAAGCGGTGTGGTGCGTGTGCTGCTGCTTGTACCAGCCCGGTACCGGCCCGGCTACTGCGAGACCGCGGGAATGCTAGACCGCGGCGTGGCCGCCGGTCGACCCGAACCCGCCCTCGGCACGTGCCGAACCGGGCAGCTCGGCCACCTCGTGGAAGCTCGCCTTCTCGACCTGCTGGATGACCAGCTGGGCGATCCGGTCGCCTCGACGGAAGACGACTGCCTCGCGCGGATCCAAGTTGACGACGATCACCTTGATCTCACCACGGTACCCGGCATCGACCGTCCCCGGGGCGTTCACCAGTGCAACTCCGCAGCGGGCTGCGAGTCCGGACCGGGGGTGCACGAACGCGGCGTAACCGTCCGGAAGCGCAATGGCGATGCCGGTCGGCAGGACGGCCCGCTCGCCCGGCTTCAGCTCGGCCTCGACGGTGGTGCGCAGGTCGGCGCCGGCGTCGCCGGGGTGCTCGTAGGCCGGCAGCGGCAGCTCGGGGTCGAGCCGTCGGATCAGGATGTCGACCGGCGGGCGGGGGGTCAGGCTCACGGGTTCACCTCAAAGGCTCGGGCGCGCTTCATCAGGTCCGAGTCGTCCAGGACCTTCTTGATGTCCTCGGGACGACCGTGCGTGGTGAAGTGTTCCAGCTTCACCTGGATGAAGAGTGCCTGTGCCCGGATGGCGAGCGGTCCGTCCGGCCCGCCGATCCGGCCCTCGGCCGCGCTGTAGATCTTGCGGCCGTGCACGCCGGTGATCCAGGCGCGGATGTGCAGCACGCTGTCGACGGGGACCGGGCAGACGAAGTCGGTCTCCAGCCGGCCGGTGACGGCGGGGGCGTGCAGCAGCCAGTTCAGCGAGCCGAGGGTCTCGTCCATGGCGGTGGTCAGCAGGCCGCCGTGGGCCAGCCCGGGGCCGCCCTGGTGGCAGTCCCGGACGGTGAGCTCGGCGAAGACCTCCAGGCCCTCGCCCGCGGTGGTGGTCATCCGCAGGCCCTGCGGGTGCTGCGGGCCGCAGCCGAAGCACTGGTCGTAGTGCGAGCCGAGCGGCGAGCCGGGGGCGGGCGCCTCGGGGGCGCGCGGCGGCAGGACGGCGTCGGCCGGCGGCGTGGTCGGCGTCAGGAACCCGGCGGAGGGCGTGGGGGGCGAGGCGATCGGTCCGTTCACACGCGCGACCTTACCTGCCAGTAGCAAAGGCGAGGAGGGGCGGCTTCGGCACCCGCGGCGCACCGCGGCGGGCGCGGGGGCGGGCGCGGGGACGGGCCCGGGGACGGGCGCAGCGGCGGGGTCAGCGGCAGGCCCGGCGGTGGGGCCGCCCACAATGGGGGCATGTACGACGAACGTCTCACCGTCCCCCGTTCCTGGTGGCTGCTGCCGATCGCGGTCGGGGTCTCGCTCGCCCTGATCCTGCTGCGCTTCAGCGGGGTGGCCGCGCTGGCCGGCCTGGTCGTCGGGGTGGTCGCGGGCGCGGCCGCGCTCAGCAGCTACGGCTCGGCCCGGATCCGGGTGGTCCAGGGGTCGCTGGTGGCCGGGCAGGCCCGGATCCCGGTGTCGGCGCTCGGCGCGGCCGAGGTGCTCGACCCGGCGGAGGCGGTGGCGTGGCGCGGGGTGAAGGCGAATCCGCGGGCCTTCATGCTGCTGCGCAGCTACGTGCCGACGGCGCTGAAGGTGGAGGTGACCGATCCGGCCGATCCGACGCCGTACCTGTACCTGTCGACGCGCTCCCCTCAGCGGCTGGCGGACGCCCTCGCCCAGGCGGCCCGGGGAGGGCGTGTCCAGTAGCGCCCGCAAGGGGCCCCAGGAGGCCCCTGAACGCGAAGGAGGGACGGTTCCGCAGGTCTGCGGGACCGTCCCTTCTCCGTTCTTGTGGGTGCGGCCGCTCGGGGCGGCCGCTGCTGCTGCCTCCGGCCTCGCTGCTCAAGGCCGGTCGGGGCGGCTCACCGGGTGGGCGGAGGGGTCTCGCCCGCCCGGACCACGGCCGCTCCGTGGTCAGGCCCCGCAGTCCCGGCAGATCGGCTGGCCGTTCTTCTCGCTGTAGAGCTGGCTGCGGTGGTGGACGAGGAAGCACTTGAAGCAAGTGAACTCGTCGGCCTGGCGGGGCAGCACTCGGACCGACAGCTCCTCGTTGGAGAGGTCGGCTCCGGGGAGCTCAAGGCCTTCGGCGGCGTCGTACTCGTCGACGTCGACCGAACCGGAGGACTTCTCGTTCCGGCGGGCCTTCAGCTCCTCGATGCTGTCCTCGTTGAGGTCGTCATCGGTCTTGCGTGGGGTGTCGTAATCGGTTGCCATGTGTCGCTCTCCCCCTTTGGGTGTGTGCGGTGTGCGGTATCTCCAGCGCACGTAACGCATGGGAGGTCGGTCTTGTGCCCGACCCGAGGCGGAGATTGTGCCTTACTTCAAGCCCCGTTACTCAATCGACACCCAGCCGGAAGCCCGTTGGGGTGATCGAACAGGTTCCGAACGCGTTCACCCGGGGGTGCTAATCCGCCACTGCTGCGCGGCCGCCCCGACTACCGAGGGTGCCCGGCGGACGGGGCGGAGGGCGCCAACTGACCTGCCTGCCAAGAGAGCTGACGGCAGATCGCCAAATCACTGGGCGCAGACCTCCGGTCACGCTGTGCAACCGGCTCGCCCGAACGGGTGATCACCCGAGAGGGGCACCCAGGCTCGTCCGAGGGGCGGATGTGAGCTTCGCCACAGTCAGAACTTTTCTCCCGAAATTCGGGCAATCTCACTTCCGGGCGGCAGCCGCGGCCCGGCGGGCCAGCATCGCGGCCTGGCGCTCGTCGAACTTGGTGGCCTGGGCGTCCAGGCCGTCCAGGAAGGCGCCGAGCTCCTGCTGGGCGCGGGCGCCCTCGGGGCCGAGGCCGTCGATCTCCATCACCTTGAGCTTGCGCAGCACGGGCTGCAGCACGTCGTCGTGGTGGATGCGCAGGTTGTAGACGTTGCCGACGGCGATCTGGACGGCGGAGCGCTCGAAGCCGGGCATGCCGTGGCCGGGCATCCGGAAGTTGGTGACCACGTCCGCGATGGCCCGCATGGCCTGGTCCGGGGCGATCTCCAGGGCGGCCTTCAGCAGGTTCCGGTAGAAGACCATGTGCAGGTTCTCGTCGTTGGCGATCTTGGCCAGCAGCTGGTCGCAGAGCGGGTCGCCGGAGTGGTGGCCGGTGTTGCGGTGCGCGATCCGGGTGGCGAGCTCCTGGAAGGCCACGTACGCCACGGAGTGCAGCATGCTGTGCGAGTTGTCGGACTCGAAGCCCTCCTCCATGTGCGCCATCCGGGCCCGCTCCAGCTCGACCGGGTCGACGGCCCGGGTGGCGAGCAGGTAGTCGCGAATGGCTATGCCGTGCCGGCCCTCCTCGGCGGTCCAGCGGTGCACCCAGGTGCCCCAGGCGCCCTCGCGGCCGAACATGGTCGCGATCTCGTGGTGGTAGCTCGGCAGGTTGTCCTCGGTGAGCAGGTTGACCACCAGCGAGATCCGGGCCAGCGGGGTCACCTGGGACTGCTCGACCGACCACGCCTCGCCGCCGAGCACACCGTCGAAGTCGCGGCCCCGGCTCCACGGCACGTACTCGTGCGGCATCCACTCCTTGGCGACCTTGAGGTGCCGGTTGAGCTCGGTCTCGACGACCTGTTCGAGTTCGAGGATCAGCCGGGCGTCGGTCCAACCGGAGGTGGCGGTGCGCTGCACGGGTGCGATGGTCACGGCGGTACTCCTGAGGGGGTAACCGGGGCGTGCCCGGTCAGGCTCGTCTCACCTACGGCTGCGTAGGTTACGACACCGTAAGTTGACCGGGGCGCAAATGACAAGCCGCCCCTGTCCAGCGCTTATGTCGTTCTGACACGGCTGGGCAGGGGCGGCCGGCGGGGGCACGGTGCGGCTAGGGCACGCGGACCTGGATCCGCAGGCCGCCGCCGGGGCGGGGGACGGCCTCGATGGTGCCGCCATGGGCACGAACGACCGAGCGCACGATGGACAGGCCGAGGCCCACGCCCTTGTCGCTGCGGGTCCGGTCGGCGCCCTTGATCCGGCGGAACGGCTCGAAGATGTGCTCCAGCTCGTACCCGGGCACCACCGGGCCGGTGTTCGAGACCACCAGTTCGCCGCCGCCGCCGGGGACGGACTTGGTGGTGATCTCCACCCAGCCGTCCGGGCTGTTGTAGCGCACGCCGTTCTGCAGCAGGTTGAGCGCGACCCGCTCCAGCAGCACGCCGTTGCCGGTCACCGGGGCGGCCTGCAGGTCGGTGCGCAGGGTGACCTCGCGGCCGGTGGCCTCCGGCTTGACCTGTTCGACGGCGCGCAGCGCGACCTCGGACATCTCCACCGGGCGGCGCTCGGTGATCTCGTTCTCGCTGCGGGCGAGCAGCAGCAGGCCCTCGACCAGCTGCTCGCTGCGCTCGTTGGTGGCCAGCAGGGTCTTGCCGAGCTGCTGCAGGTCGGGCGAGGCCTCGGGGTCCGAGAGCTGGACCTCCAGCAGGGTGCGGTTGATCGCCAGCGGGGTGCGCAGCTCGTGCGAGGCGTTCGAGACGAACCTGCGCTGCGAGTCGAAGGCGCGGTCGAGCCGCTCCAGCATGTCGTCGAAGGTGTCGGCGAGCTCCTTGAGCTCGTCGTCCGGCCCGTCCAGCTCGATCCGCCGGTGCAGGTCGGAACCGGCCACCTCGCGGGCGGTGCGGGTGATCCGGCCGAGCGGGTGCAGCACCCGGCCGGCCATCGCGTAGCCGGCCGCGAAGGCGATCACGGCCAGGCAGACCAGCGCGGTCAGGGCCTGGCGCAGCAGGGTGTTGAGCGCCGCGTTGGACTGCACGGTCTGGTAGTTGGCCAGCCAGCGGTCCAGGGTGGCCTGGTTGGTGATCTGCAGGCCGTCCGGCGTCTCGACGGTGATGTTCTGGCCCTTGAGCACCAGGTGCGGCAGGGCGGCGTCCTGGAGCGACTGGCGGACGAAGTAGTACATCAGCAGCAGCAGGACGACGCCGGCCATCAGGAACATCCCGCCGTACAGCAGGGTGAGCCTGATCCGGATGGTGGGGCGCAGCGACAGCCAGGCGAACAGGCCGTCACCGGGGTGGTAGCGCTCCTCCGCCCGGTGCTCGGTGCGGCGGCCCGGTCGGTGCGCGGTGAGCGCCGGGTGCGGGGGGTGGGGCGGGCGCGGCGGTACCGGCCCCGGGCCGCCGGCGGGCGCGCCGGGGGCCCCGCCGGCGGGTGGCGGGGTGGTCATGGCCAGTCCTCTCGGGTTCTCCTGGGTGGGGTCAGATCCGGTAGCCGGAGCCGGGCACGGTGATGATCACCGGCGGGTCCCCGAGCTTGCGGCGCAGGGTCATCACGGTGACCCGGACGACGTTGGTGAAGGGGTCGGTGTGCTCGTCCCAGGCCTTCTCCAGCAGCTGCTCGGCGGAGACCACGGCGCCGCCGGCCCGCATCAGGACCTCCAGGACGGCGAACTCCTTGGGTGCCAGCTGGACGGTGCGGCCGTCCCGGATCACCTCGCGGCGGCCCGGGTCCAGGC
The DNA here is from genome assembly GCF_043200835.1 of Kitasatospora sp. NPDC048365. NCBI lineage: Bacteria > Bacillati > Actinomycetota > Actinomycetes > Kitasatosporales > Streptomycetaceae > Kitasatospora > Kitasatospora sp. NPDC048365. Next base: position 143,992 of record NZ_JBICYJ010000020.1, on the reverse strand, counting down.
TGATGCCGGCCCGCTCCAGGACGGGCGGCAGCGGGACGGTGGCGCGGCGGCCGAGCGCCCGGACCCGGGCGACCAGCTCGCTGAAGGCGAAGGGCTTGGGCAGGTAGTCGTCGGCGCCGATCTCCAGGCCCTCGACCCGGTCGGAGATGTCACCGGAGGCGGTGAGCATGATCACGCGGGTGGCCAGGCCCTGCTCCACCACCCGGCGGCAGACGTCGTCGCCGTGCACCAGCGGCAGGTCGCGGTCGAGGACGACCACGTCGTAGTCGTTGACGGCGATCCGCTGCAGGGCCGCCTCTCCGTCGTAGACCACGTCGACGGCCATCGCCTCGCGGCGCAGACCGGTCGCGACGGCCTCGGCGAGCAGCTGCTCGTCCTCGACGACGAGAACCCGCACGGTGGTTGTCCCTTCTCCTGGTTCGGCCCCCGACACAGGGGTCCGACGGTGCCTCCATCCTGCCTGGTCCGCTGGTAAAGCAGCGGTAAGACCAGCGGGGACGGCCGAAGCGGAGGCGGGGAAGGCCGATTGGACTGTGACGCGGGCAACTTTCTTCCGTCAGCAGGTTTCCCCGGCCCGGGGGCGGGGAGGACAAGCTGCACACCAGTGATGCCGCCATTCGGCGGATCGCACACCCACCCGCCGTGTTGTCCCATCCGCACCGGCCCGGGGGAATCGCCAGATCTCCTTCCTCTTCGCCGGGGGACGCACGGGCCGCGCCCGTCCGACACAGTTAGGGGGCCCGTATGGACGCCTTCACCGACGGAATCCTGCAGCGGATAAAGAACGCCGAGCAGGATCTGCACCGTGCCCTGGAGTCCGGGGACGAGTTCCTGGCCGAGGTCGAGCAGTCCGAGCTGGAGGACCTGCAGCGCCTGGCCGCCGAGCACGGGGTCGACCCCGTCCAGATGCGCCACGCCGCCTGACCCTTCGCAGGCAGGCACCGAAACACCGAGCCCTGGCACGAACACTGTGCCAGGGCCCTTCGCTGTCCGGGGGCGGTTCTCAGGCGCCGAGCTCGGTCAGCCGCTCCCGCAGGCGCTCGAAGGTGCCGGCGGGCGCGGCGAGGGTCAGGCCGGTGTGCTCGCCCCGGGCGGGGCCCTCCGCGAGTAGTCCGGCCTCGCGGACCACCAGCAGGCCGGCCGCCCGGTCCCAGGGCGCCAGGCCGCGTTCGTAGTAGCCGTCCAGCCGGCCCGCGGCCAGGTCGCACAGGTCGAGGGCGGCCGAGCCGCCGCGCCGGATGTCCCGGGCCTCGGGCATCAGCTCGGCCAGCACCCGCGCCTGCCGGACCCGGGTCTCCTGGACGTAGGCGAAGCCGGTGCCCAGCAGCGCCCGGCCCCACTCGGGGGCGGGCCGGCCGGCGATCGGACGGCCGTCCAGGTAGGCCCCGCCGCCGCGCACCGCGTGGAACAGCTCGCCGCGCACCGGCGCGAACACCACGCCGACCACCGCCTCGCCGTCCACCTCGGCGGCCACGCTGACCGCCCAGTTGGGCAGCCCGTACAGGTAGTTGACCGTGCCGTCGAGCGGGTCGACGACCCAGCGGACGCCGCTGGTGCCGGGCCGGTCGGCGCCCTCCTCGCCGAGGTAGCCGTCGGCGGGGCGCCGGCCGGAGATCAGCTCCAGGACGAGCTTCTCGGAGGCCAGGTCCATCTCGGTGACCACGTCGACCGGGCTGCTCTTGGTCGCCGCGACGCCGAGGTCGGCGGGGCGGCCGTCGCGCAGCAGGGCGCCGGCCGCGGTGGCGGCCTCGGTGGCCAGGGCGAGCAGTTCGTCCAGCAGGTCGGGGCTGGGCACGGTGTTCCTCCGGGTGGTCGGCGCGGTCAGCGCTGGGCGGCGGCGGGGCGGGGGGCGCGCGGGTTGGGGCAGCAGGCGACGGCGCACACGTCGTGGCTCGGGCCGAGCGCGCCGAGCGCGCAGCGCGCGACGGGCTCGCCGCGCTCGCCGGCGGCGCGCTCCAGCACCAGCTCGCGCACCGCGGCGGTGAACCGCGGGTCGGTGCCGACGGTGGCGGCCCGGGCGGCGGGCAGGCCGAGCTCGGCGGCCTTGGCCAGCGCCTCGGTGTCGAGGTCGTACTTGACCTCCATGTGGTCCGAGACGAAGCCGATCGGGACCATCACCACGGCCGGGGCGCCGTCGGCGTGCTGCGCCTCCAGGTGGTCGCAGATGTCCGGCTCCAGCCACGGGATGTGCGGGGCGCCGCTGCGGGACTGGTAGACCAGCTCCCACGGGCGGCCGGCGACGCCGGTGGCCTCGGCGACGGCCTCGGCGATCAGCCGGGCGACGTCCAGGTGCTGGGCGACGTAGGCGCCGCCGGGCAGCTCGCGGGCCGGGTCCTCCGGGTCGCCGGAGGCGTCCGCCATCGCGGTCGGGATCGAGTGCGTGGTGAAGGCGATCCGGGCGCCGTCGCGCACGCCGGCCGGCAGCTCGGCGAGGGCCGCCAGGGTGGCGTCGACCATCGGCCGGACGAAGCCCGGGTGGTTGTAGAAGTGCCGCAGCTTGTCGACGGTCAGCTCGGGCGCGCCCTCGGCGGCCAGCTGCGCGAGCGCGTCGGCCAGGTTCTCCCGGTACTGGCGGCAGCCCGAGTAGCCGGCGTACGCGCTGGTGGCGAGCACCAGGATCCGGCGGTGGCCGTCGGCGGCGATCTCGCGCAGGGTGTCGACCAGGTAGGGCGCCCAGTTGCGGTTGCCCCAGTAGACCGGCAGGCCGAGGCCGTGCTCGGCGAAGTCCTTGCGCAGCGCGGCCAGCAGCTCGCGGTTCTGCGCGTTGATCGGGCTGACCCCGCCGAACAGGAAGTAGTGCTTGCCGACCTCGGTCAGCCGCTCCTTGGGGATGCCCCGGCCGCGGGTGACGTTCTCCAGGAACGGGACCACGTCCTCGGGGGCCTCCGGGCCGCCGAAGGAGAGCAGCAGCAGCGCGTCGTAGGGCGCGTGGTCGGTGAGGGTGCGCGAGTCGGACATGCCACCGATCCTGCCACCCGGGGACCGGCCGGCTGCGGCAGGCCGCCGGTGTGCGGTCGTGCCGTGATGATTCGTAAGCTGTCTACGCGAGTCGTGTGCCTTACCCCCATCCCGTGGAGCCAGCGTGCTGTCCAGCTACCGCCAGATCTTCGCCGCACCCGGCACGCTGGCCTTCTCCGCCAGCGGCCTGATAGCCCGGCTGCCGATCTCGATGACCGGCATCGGCATCGTGACCATGGTGGCCCAGACCCGCGGCTCCTTCGGCCTGGGCGGCGCGCTCTCCGCGGTGCTCGCGGTCTCCGCCGCCGTCCTCGGCCCCCGGGTCTCCTGGATGGTCGACCGGTACGGGCAGCGCCGGGTCGCGCTCCCCGCGATGGCGCTCACCATCGCCTCCGCGAGCGCCCTGCTGGCCAGCGCCCGGCTCGGTGCCCCGGACTGGACGCTGTTCCTCTTCGCCGTCGGCATGGGCGCCATGCCGAGCACCGGGTCGATGGTCCGGGCCCGCTGGGCGAACCTCTACAGCTCCCAGCCGCCCAGGCTGCACACCGCGTACTCCTTCGAGGCGGTGGTGGACGAGCTGTGCTTCATCGTCGGGCCGATCCTCGCCGTCTGGCTGGCCACCGCCTTCTTCCCCGAGGCCGGCCTGGCCCTGGCCGGGGTGTTCCTGCTGGTGGGCGTGGTGCTGTTCACCGCGCAGCGGTCCACCGAGCCGCCGGTCCACCCCTCCGCGCACCGCTCCGGCGAGTCGGCGATCCGCTCCGCCGGCCTCCAGGTGCTGGTCGCGACCTTCGTCGCGGTCGGCGCGATCTTCGGCTCGGTCGAGGTGGTCACCGTGGCCTTCGCCAAGGCCCAGGGCGACACCGCCTCCTCCGGCCCCGTCCTCGCGGTGTACGCGGCCGGCTCCTGCCTCGCCGGGGCGGTCTTCGGCACGCTGCGGCTCACCGGATCGATGGCGGTGCGGTTCCTGGTCGGCGTCACCGCGATGGCCGCCTCCATGGTGCCGCTGGTGATCGCCGCCCGGATGCACGGCACCGGCGGCCTGGTCGCCGTCGGCGCCGCTCTGTTCATCGCCGGGCTCGCCATCTCCCCGACCCTGATCACCGCGATGGCGCTGGTCGAACGACTCGTCCCGGCCGCGAAGCTCACCGAGGGCATGACCTGGACCACCACCGGCCTCGCCCTGGGCGTCGCCCTCGGCTCCTCGGCCGGCGGCTGGGTGGTCGACGCCGCGGGTGCCCGCGCCGGGTACTGGGTGGCCCTGGGGGCGGCCCTCTTCGGCGCCCTGGTCGCCTACGCCGGGCTCCCGCGCCTGCGCGGCGGGCTGGACCGCGCCGAGGAGAAGGCCGAGGAGCTCACCGAAGCCCTCGGGTGATCACCCGTGGACCTGCAGCGGAACTGTGACTACGCTCCCTCTACCCACCGGTAGTTCGTGTCGTGGCTCACCTGACCGCAGCAGGAGGCACCCCCATGCCGCACCGCCCCACCACCGACGGCTGGCGCAACTGGGCCGGCAACCAGAGCGCCCGGCCCGGCCAGGTGCTCTCGCCGGCCGGCGCCGCGGAACTCGGCGAGGTGATCCGCGCGGCCGCGGAGGCGGGCCGGACGGTGAAGGCGGTCGGCTCCGGGCACTCGTTCACCGCCATCGCCTCCGCCGGGGACGGCGTGCTGATCCGCCCCGACCGGCTCACCGCCGTCCGCGAGATCGACCGCGAGGCGGGCACCGTCACCGTCGAGTCCGGGCTGCCGCTGCACCGGCTCAACCGCCTGCTCGCGGCCGCCGGCCTGTCGCTGACCAACATGGGCGACATCGAGGTGCAGACCGTCGCCGGCGCCACCTCCACCGGCACCCACGGCACCGGCCGGGACTCCGGCTCGCTCGCCGCGCAGATCCGCGCCCTGGAGATCGTCCTCGCCGACGGCACCGTGCAGCGGTGCTCCCCCGACGAGAACCCCGAGCTCTTCCGGGGCGCCCGGCTCGGCCTCGGCGCACTCGGCGTGATCAGCGCCCTCACCCTCGCCGTCGAACCCGCCTTCCTGCTCACCGCGCACGAGCAGCCGATGGCCTTCGACGACGTGCTCGCCGCCTTCGACGACCTCGTCGCCGTCAACGAGCACTTCGAGTTCTACTGGTTCCCGCACACCGACCGCTGCTCCACCAAGCGCAACAACCGCAGCCAGGGCCCGGCCGCGCCGCTGCCCCGGTTCAAGGAGTGGCTGGAGGACGAGTTCCTCTCCAACACCGTCTGGGAGGGCGCCTGCCGGATCGGCCGCCGCTTCCCGGCCGCCGTCCCGACCATCGCCCAGGTCGCCAGCCGCGCCTGGTCCGAGCGCAGCTACACCGACCTCGCGTACAAGGTCTTCACCAGCCCGCGCACCGTCCGCTTCGTCGAGATGGAGTACGCGGTGCCGCGCGAGGCGGCCACCACCGTGCTGCGCGAGCTCAAGGCGCTGGTCGAGCGCTCGAACTGGCGGATCAGCTTCCCCGTCGAGGTCCGGGTCGCCCCCGCGGACGACCTGTGGCTGTCCACCGCGAGCGGCCGCGACACCGCCTACATCGCCGTCCACCTGTACCGCGGCACCGCCGAGCAGGGCTACTTCACCGAGGTGGAGAAGCTGATGACCGCCCATCAGGGCCGCCCGCACTGGGGCAAGCTGCACACCCGCGACGCCGAGTACCTCGCCTCGGTCTACCCGCGCTTCGGCGACTTCACCGCCCTGCGCGACGAGGTCGACCCGCAGCGGGTCTTCGGCAACGACTACCTGCGCCGGGTGCTCGGCGCCTGACCGGCCTCAGCCCCGCGGGGACGGCGTGCCGGCCGGGGTGGCGGCGGCGTCGTTCGAGCCGGGGACGGCGCTCCCGGCGGTCCCGGCCGCCGCGGACGGCTCACCGCTCGGCGCCGGGCTGCCCGCCCCGCCGGACGCCGAACCGCTCGGCGAGGCCGCGGGCGAGGACGAGGGCGTCGGGGACGTCCCGGCGCTCGGCGAGGAACTCGGGCCGCCCGACGGCGCGGTGGAGGGCGGTGCGGACGGCTGCTGCGCCGGATCCGCGGAGGGCCCGTCCTTCGGCGCCTCCTGCGGCGTCGACGACCGCCGGCCGGGGTTGAACGACGTCCCGCTGCCGTCCTGACCGGTGGTGATGTCGTGCATCGGCTTGCCCGCCGCCGCCTCCACCGCCACGATCGGCACCATCGCCAGGACGAACACCAGCGCGGACACCACCGAGTAGGTCTTCCAGGTCCAGCGACGCCTGGCCCGCACCACCCGTGGCTCGTTCCATTCGGACGAGAGTTCGGTGACCGGCTTCGGGCCGGACCCGGCACCCGGCCGCGGATCGCGGTCGACCGCGCTGCGCAGCTGCTCCCCGGTGCGCCGGAAGACGTGCTGGAACACCGCGCTGCCGGTGGTCGCCCCGACGCTGACCACCGCCGCGCCGAGGATCGTCCCGTACACACCGAGCTCGGAGGCGAGCACCGCGCCGGCCACCGCGGCCAGCGCACTCGCCACGACCTGAGTGACGCTCAGGTCGATCCGCCGCCGCCTGTCCTCCCCCGAGGTGTCCGGTTCCTTCACGGCCCCTCGCGCGCTCTGCTGCGGCATCCCTGTCCCTCGGTCGGCTCGGCTGGTTTGCGAACAAGTCTCTCCATCTTGCACAAAGAAGGACACAAGGGGCGAAAATCTGGTTCTCTGCGGTCGATATATGTGAAGATGATCACCGTCCACTGATCGGAGGTCGGCCATTGGGGTGCGCGCTCTTGAGATTCCGGTGATTCGCGGGAGACTTGAGCGGCGAGCCGCCCCTCCGGATGCCACGAATGGAGTACTGTTCGTGGAGTCTGAGCCTTCGGCCACCTCTGTCGACCGCCCGTCGGACGGCGGCCCGGAAGCACGGGCGCGACGTCGACCTGCGACGTGGCAAACAGGCAACCGTGCCACAGCGGCGCGCCCGGGCGAAAGCCCGACACGCCGGGTAACTCTGCAAGGTTGTGGCCAGTCGCGGGCGGGCAGGCCACACTCAGTACGGGAGCAGCGACGCAGGTGACGTCGGCAGGCACCACCCGGGAGGTAACCGTGCCCGAACTGCGGGTTGTGGCCGTCAGCAACGACGGCACACGGCTGGTGCTCAAGGCTGCCGACTCCACGGAGTACACCCTCCCCATCGACGAGCGGCTGCGCGCCGCCATCCGGGGCGACCGGCCGCGGCTCGGCCAGATCGAGATCGAGGTGGAGAGCCACCTCCGCCCCCGGGACATCCAGGCGCGGATACGAGCAGGCGCCTCGGCCGAAGAGGTCGCGCAGGCCGCTGGCATCTCGGTCGAGCGGGTGCGCCGCTTCGAGGGCCCGGTGCTGGCCGAGCGCGCCTTCATGGCGGAGCGGGCGCGGAAGACCGCGATCCGCCGGCACGGCGAGTCCACCGGCCCGCAGCTCGGTGAGGCGGTCGCGGAGCGGCTCGCGCTGCGCGGCGCCGAGAAGGACACCGAGCGTTGGGACTCCTGGCGTCGCGACGACGGCACCTGGGAGGTCATCCTGGCCTACCGCGCCGACGGCGAGGGCCGCAGCGCGAGCTGGTCGTACGACCCGCCCCGCCGGCTGGTCCAGCCGAACGACGACGAGGCGCGCGCGCTGATCGGCGAGAACGTGGAACGCGAGGAGGACTCCGTCTTCCCGTTCATCCCGCGGATCGCCAGGCTGCCCCAGGACCGCCCGGCCCGCCCGATGATCGAGCGGCCCTCGGCCGACCGGATCATGCAGACCCGGGAGGTGCGCGAGGCCCGCGAGGCGGTCGCCGCCTCCGGCGAGCGGGATTCGCTGACCAGCCTGCTCGACGTGGTGCCCGCGTACCGCGGCGAGCTGACCCCGGTCGGCCCGACGCTGGAGCCCGCCGCCGTGGAGGAGCCGGAGGAGGTCGAGGAGACCGCCGCCCCGGCCGCCAGCGTCGGTGCGGGGTCCGCGTACGCCGACATCCTGATGCCGCGTTCGGTGGCGCCGCACCGCGAGCGGCTGGTCGGCACCACCGACCGGCAGGCCGAGGCGGACGGCGTCCGCCCGGGCCGCCGGGCGACGGTGCCCAGCTGGGACGAGATCGTCTTCGGCAGCCGCCGCAAGAAGCCCGAATAGGCAGCCGCGCGACAACAGGGGCGCGAGGAACTGCGCGACCGGCCCACCGCGAAGGTGAGTGCATGGTCGGCCGTGCAGTTCCTCGCGCCCCTGGCGTGTCGGCTCACCTGCCGAGCGCGCACCATTCGCTCCACGAGCCCGGGTAGAGGGCCGCACCCGAGTGGCCGGCGATCTCCAGCGCGAGCAGCTCGTGCGAGGCGGTGACGCCGGAGCCGCAGTAGACGCCGACCCGGGTGCCCGGCGCGACGCCGAGCGCGGCGAAGCGGGCGGCGAGCTCGGCCGCGGGCCGGAACCGGCCGTCGGCGGTCAGGTTCTCCGTGGTGGGGGCGGAGACCGCGCCGGGGATGTGGCCGGCCCTGGGGTCGATCGGCTCGACCTCGCCGCGGTAGCGCTCGCCCGCGCGGGCGTCGAGCAGCAGCCCGGTGCGGGCGAGCTCGGCGGCGCCGTCGGCGTCGACCTCGGGCAGCCGGCCGGGCACCACCTTGAAGTCGCCGTCGCCGTCGGCGGGGACCCGGGTGTCGAGCGGGCGGCCGGCGTCGCGCCAGGCCGCGAGTCCGCCGTCCAGGACCCGGACGTCGCCGTGCCCGGCCCAGCGCAGCAGCCACCAGGCGCGGGCGGCGGAGGTGGCCGGCCCGGCGTCGTAGACCACCACCGGCCGGTCGGCGGTGACGCCCGCGCGGCGCAGGGCGGCGCCCAGCACCTCCGGGTCGGGCAGCGGGTGGCGGCCGGCGGCGCCGGGCGGGGCGGCGAGCTCCCGGTCGAGGTCGAGGTAGTGGGCGCCGGGGAGGTGTCCGGCGGCGTACTCCTCGGCGCCGGGCGGGCCGCCCAGCTGCCAGCGGATGTCCAGCAGGACCGGCGGGCGGTCGCTGTCGAGTGCGGCGGCGAGGTCGGCGGCCGAGATGATCGGCGAACTGGCGGAGGTCATGCAGCCATTGTGTCCACCCGGGTCCGCTCTTTGTACGGTCTTTGCCCGGCTCGCCGGTGCGTGGGGGCACGACACGCCGGGACGGGTGGAAGCATGCGGCTGGGACGGTCGGTCCCGCGGCGGCGGAGGTGGCGCCATGACGGCGGTGAAGGTGCGGCTGGCCCAGGGCATGCCCTGCTGGGTGAGCCTGACGACCGGCGACCTGGAGGGCGCGAAGGCGTTCTACGGGGCGCTGCTCGGCTGGGAGTTCACGCCCGGCCCGACGACGCTCGGCGCGTACGTGCGGGCCGTCTCGAACGGGCTGAAGGTCGCCGGGATCGGGGTCGCCCCGGAGGGGACGCGTCACCCGGTGGAGTGGACGACGTACTTCGCGGTGGACGACGCGGACGAGGTGTCGCAGCGGATCCGGGAGTGCGGCGGCACCGTCGCGGTGGGCCCGCTGCAGGCGGAGCGGGCCGGGCGGCTGGCCCTGGCGGCGGACCTGTCGGGCGCGGTGTTCGGCCTCTGGCAGGGCGAGGAGCACCTGGGCTGGGAGGTGGTCGGGGAGCCCGGCGCCCCGGCCTGGCACGAGCTGGTGACGGCGGACGAGGCCGCGGCGGCGCTGTTCTACCGGGCGGTGCTGGGGCGCGCGGTGGTGGAGTCGGAGCGGGAGGCGGTGGCCCGGGGCGAGGACGACGCCCGGCTGCTGGTCGGCGGCCGGCCGGTGGCCGGGATCCGGCACAGCTCCGACCCGCGGGCAGGGACCGGCCCGCTGGCAGGTCCACTTCGCCGTGGCCGACGCCGACCTGACGGCCCATCGGGCCGGTGCGCTGGGCGGCCGGGCCCTGGTCGGCCCGTACGACACCCCGGACGGCCGGGTGGCCCGGCTGGCCGATCCGCAGGGCGGCCGTTTCTCGGTGGTGCAGCTGCCGTGAGCGCTCAGCCCTCGAAGGGCAGCACGTCCGGGGAGAGCACCGCGACCCGGGCGGTGGCGGCGGTGAGGCGGCGGCGGTGGTGGCGGCGGCAGAGCACCTCGTAGCCGATCTCGTCCTCGTTGACGGCGACGTCGCCGACCACGACCTGGGCGCCCTCGACCACCATCACCCCGCCCACCGTGCGGGCGTTGTGGGTGGCCCGGGCGCCGCACCAGCACAGCGCCTCGACCTGCAGCACCTCGACCCGGTCGGCGAGCTCGATCAGCCGCTGCGAACCGGGGAACAGCCTGGTGCGGAAGTCGGTGGTGATGCCGAAGGTGTAGACGTCGATGGAGAGCTCGTCGACGACCCGGGCCAGCTGGTCGATCTGCCCCGCGGAGAAGAACTGGGCCTCGTCGCAGATCAGGTAGTCCACCCGGCCGCCGGCCGACAGCAGGTGCACCACGTACGCCTGGAAGTCGAAGTCGTCGCCGGCCTCCACGGCGTCCGCCCGCAGGCCGAGCCGGCTGGAGATGGTGGCCGCCCCGGCCCGGTCGTGGCGGGTGAAGATGATGCCCTTGCGGCCGCGCGCGGCGTGGTTGTGGTCCATCTGCAGGGCGAGCGTCGACTTGCCGCAGTCCATCGTGCCCGAGAAGAACACCAGTTCAGCCATGGGTAGCGCAGGAGCCTTTCAGGGGAAGGGGGTTCAGGCGCGGACTTCGAGCAGCGGGACGAGCTGCTCGATCGGGGTCATCGAGCCGTGCAGGCCTACCATCGAGGACTCCCCCGGCTCGCTCCGGGAGGCGATCACCGCGATGTCGTCCCGGGCCGCGGCGACCACGTCGCCGATCCGGTGGTACACCCGCTCGTCGACCACCGGGCCGAACCACCCGGCGGCTATCGCCTGGTCCCGGGTGGCCACCCACATCCGGTCGCCGAGCACCTCGCTCCAGACCGTGTGCACGTCCGCCTCCGCACCGGGCACCGCGTACACGTGCCGGGCCCGGCCCTCGCCGCCGAGCAGGGCGACGCCGGCGGACAGCTCCCAGTCCTCGTCGAAGTCGATCCGGTCCTCCGGCGCGATGTCGATCATGCCGTGGTCGGCGGTGACGTACAGCGCCGACCGCGGCGGCAGCTGCTCGGCGAGCCGCCGGGCCAGCCGGTCCACGGTGGACAGCATCAGCCGCCACTCGTCGGAGTCCACGCCGAAGCGGTGCCCGGCGCCGTCCAGCTCGCTGACGTACGTGTACACCAGCGCCCGGTCGTGGTCGGCCAGCCAGCGGGCCGCCAGGTCCATCCGCTCCTCGCCGGTGGTCCGGCCGAGGAAGGTCCCGCCGGACAGCGCGACCTGGGTCAGCGGCGTGGTGGAGAACAGCGGCGAGGAGACCTGCGCCGTCGCCACGCCCGCCGCGTGCACCTGCTCGAACACCGTCGGGTACGGCTGCCAGCTGCGCGGGTCCACCGGCGGCTGCCAGCGCAGCTGGTTCATCAGGTGGCCGGCGCCCGGCACCGCCACCGTGTACCCGGCCAGGCCGTGCAGGCCCGGGGTCAGACCGGTGCCCACCGAGGCCAGCGAGGTCGCGGTGGTCGACGGGAACCCGGCGGTGATCGGCGCCGAGGCGGCCATCAGCGAGGTCAGGAACGGCGCCCAGTCCGGGTGCCGGCGCAGCAGCTCCCAGCCCATCCCGTCGACCAGGAAGACGCAGACCCGGTCGGCCGGTTCCAGCAGCAGCCCGCTGGAGAACCCGTCCACGCCCAGGCCCGCCGCCACCGCGGGCAGCAGGTCCGCGAGCGAGGCGCAGCCGTACTGCGGGGCCGGCGCGTCCGAGGGGTCGAGGATCTCGAAGGAGTCGTAGCCGAGGTGCATGCGGGCGGCTCAGACCCGGCTGGTCATGGTCGCCTCGGACAGCGCCCGGGCGAACACCAGCGCCTGCGACACCGTCTCCGGGCCGTCGCCGGCCTCGCTCACCCGCAGCGACAGGTCGTCCGCCGTCGCCGAACCGGTGTAGCCGTGGTCCGCCTCGCAGTTGGGGTCCGAGCAGCCGGCCGGCTCCAGGTCCAGGCGCTGCACCGCGCCCCACCCGATGGTCAGCACCACCTCGCGCGGCAGCGTGCCCGGGGTGTACGTCTCCGGGTTGGCCACCATCCGGCTCACCACCACCGAGTTGATCCGGTCCAGGCGCACCGACTCGGTCGAGGTCGTCGCGTACGGCACCGGGGTCGCCGCGTCGCCGTTCTGCTCGTCGGTGTGGCTCACCACGAAGCGGGACGGGGTCAGCACCAGCACGGTGACGTGCCGGCGCACCTCGTTGGCGTCGAAGGTGGTCTCCTGGTGCACCAGGTAGGAGGTGATCGGCTCGGCGCCCACCGCGGACTCAACCGCCTCGGACACCAGCGCCGGGTAGTAGCCGCTGCGCTCGATCGCGGACCGCAGGTCCTGCGTGGTGGTACCGGTCTTCGCCATAACTCCATCCTGGCATGTCCCGCCGACGTAGCGGGTCGCACTGCGCCGGGCGTTACCGGCGTTCCCGGAGGGGAACCACGCAAGGTTACAGGGTGCTCATGGCGCGCGGCCCCAGATCGGTACGGACCGGCAGCGGGGCGATCCGCACCCGCGCACCCAGGACGGCCAGCCCCCGCGGGGCCACCACCACCGGCTCCAGGTCCACCGAGGCGACCTCCGGCAGGTCGTCGACCAGCCGCGACACCCGCAGCAGCAGCTCCTCCAGCGCCCCCGTGTCCACCGGCGCCGCACCCCGCCAGCCGAACAGTAGCGGCGCCGCCCGCACCTCGCGGATCAGCTCCGCCACGTCCCGATCGGTGGCCGGCACCAGACGGTGGGCCACGTCACCCAGCAGCTCCGCCGGAGCGCCCGCCAGCCCGAACGACAGGATGGTGCCCACCGCCGGGTCCACCGCCGCGCCGATCACCGTGTCCACCCCGCGCGGCGCCAGCCGCTGCACCACCAGCCGGGCCTTGTCCGCCCCGCCCAGCAGCGCGTCCAGCTCCCGGAACGCCCGGCGCAGCCCCGGCTCGCCGGTCAGGTCCAGCCGCACGCTGCCCAGGTCCGGGCGGTGCCGCAGGTGCTCGGCCGTCGCCTTCAGCGCCACCGGGTAGCCCAACGTCGCCGCCGCCCGCAGCGCGCTGTCCTCGTCCGGCGCGGACAGCACCGGACTCACCCGAATGCCGTAACGGGCGAGCAGCGACACCGCCTCCGCGTCCGGCAGCGTCACCCGCGCACCGCCCGCCTGCAGCCGGGCCGCCACCGCCTCCCGGGTGGTGAGCGCGGCCTCCACCAGCACCCGGGCGCCGGTCTCGTCCACCCCCTCCAGTTCCGGGACCCGCGCGGTCTCCTCCGCCTCCGCCGAGCGGCGCCGCCACTGCGCGTACCCGACCGCGTCGGCCAGCGCGTGCACCGCCCGCTCCGGCGCCGGATAGGCCGGCACCCGACCCGCCTTCAACCGCCCGGTCAGCCCGGACAGCGCCAGCTGCGTCACCAGCAGCGGCTTGCCCAGGTCACGGCCCAGCCCCGCCGCGTCCAGCAGCGCCAGGGCGATCTCCGGATCGTCCTCCAGCGGCTCCTGGCCCGCCTCCTCGCCCCGCTCCGGCCGGCCCTGCGACGCCGGGTCCGGTGCCGCGCCCTGCACGCCGATCGGCGGGATCGCCACCGCGATCACCGCGTCCACCGCCGGATCGCGCAGCGCCGTGTGCAGCGCCACCCGGAAGTTCTCCCCGGTCGCGCCGGTGGTCAGGTCCACCGGACTGCGCGGCCGCAGGCCCGCCGACAGGCAGGCGTCGTACGTCAGCAGCCCGAGCGAGTCCGAATTGCCCACCACCGCCACCCGGTCCCCGGCCGGCAGCGGCTGGGTCGCCAGCAGCTCACCGGTGTCGAACAGCTCCGTGATGGTGTCCACCCGCACCACCCCGGCCTGCTGGAACAGCGCGTCCACCGTCGCGTCCCGCAACCGGCTCGCGGCCGGCTGCACCGCGTGCCCCGGCGGGAGGCTCCCGGTGTGCCGCGCCCCCTTCAGCACCACCACCGGCTTCGCCGCCGCCAGCCGCCGCGCGATCCGGGTGAACTTCCGCGGATTGCCGAACGACTCCAGGTACAGCAGCACCACCTCGGTCGCCGCGTCCTCCTCCCAGTACTGCAGCATGTCGTTGCCCGACACGTCCGCCCGGTTGCCCACCGAGGCGAACGACGACACCCCGAGACCCCGACGGTGCGCCGCCTCCAGCAGCGCCACCCCGATCGCCCCCGACTGGCAGAACACCCCGAACGGCCCGCGCTCCGGCAGCACCGGCGCCAGCGAGGCGTTCAACGGCCGCTCCGGATCCGTGTTGATCAGGCCGAAGGCGTTCGGGCCGATCACCCGCATCCCCGCCGCCCGCGCCTGCCGCACCAGCGTCCGCTGCCGGTCCCGCCCCTCCGGGCCGGTCTCCGCGAACCCCGCCGACACCACCACCAGGCCCTGCACCCCGTGCGCCCCGCACTGCGCCACCGCCGCCGGCACCGCCGACTGCGGCACCGCCACCACCGCCAGGTCCACCGGCCCCGGGATGTCCAGCACCGAACGGTACGTCGCCACCCCGTCCAGCAGCGTGCCCGGCTCGGCGTTGCGGTTCACCGCGTACACCGGGCCGCGGAACGCCGCCGCCAGGTCCCGCAGCAGCGCCCGGCCCACCGACTGCGCGCTGCGCGACACCCCCAGCACCGCCACCGAGCGCGGCGTCAGCAGCCGCTGCACCGACCGCGCCTCGGCCCGGTGCTCGCGCGCCCGCATCACCGCCAGCGAGGCCGCCGTCGGCTCCAGGTCGAACTCCAGGTGCACCACACCGTCCGCGAAGCTGCGCCGCTGGGTGTAGCCGGCGTCGGTGAAGACCTTCACCATCTTCCGGTTCTCCGGCAGCACCTCCGCGATGAACCGGCGGATCCCGCGCTCCTGCGCCACCGCGGCGATGTGCTCCAGCAGGGCGGACGCCACCCCGCGGCCCTGGTGCGCGTCCTGCACCAGGAACGCCACCTCGGCGTCGGTCCCGGTGGACGAGGGCCGGCCGTCCGCGTCGATCCGGTCGTAGCGGACCGTCGCGATGAACCGGTCGCGGACCACCACCGCCAGGCCGACCCGGTTGATGTAGTCGTGGTGCGTGAAGCGCCGCACGTCCTTGTCGGACAGCCGCGGGTAGGGCGCGAAGAAGCGGAAGTACTTGGACTGGTCCGAGACCTGCTCGTAGAACTCCACCAGCCGCTCCGCGTCGGCCTCGGTGATCGGCCGGATCCGGGCCGTGCCGCCGTCGCGCAGCAGGACGTCCGCCTCCCAGTGCTGCGGGTAGCTCTGCTCGTCGGTCGCGGGGGCGGTGTCATCCACGGTCGTCAGGTTAACCGTCGGCGAGCCGGATGGCGCCCGACGTGCACGGGCGCCATGGTGGGAGCCGGGCCGGACCCGGCGGGAACCGGTCCGGACCTGGGCGGACGTTGGTCACCGATCGGTCCCGATTGCCGCCGCGCTGCGTCCTGAGCGGCGCGACCGCGTGAATGGCGTGCAACACTGGTCTAGACAACCTGCACCACCCTGCACCACCTGAAAGGCACGTCACATGGCAGAGCGCCGCGTCACCATCGGTTGGGCCGAGGGCCTGCACGCCCGTCCCGCCTCCATCTTCGTCCGCGCCGTGACCTCCACGGGCGTGCCCATCACCATCGCCAAGGAAGGCGGCCACCCGGTCAACGCCGGCTCCATGCTCGGCCTGCTCGGCCTCGGCGCCCAGGGCGGCGACACCGTCGTCCTCGCCTCCGACGCCGACAACGCCGACGCCGCCCTCGACCGCGTCGCCAAGCTCGTCCAGGAAGGCCTCGACGAGCTCCCCGCCGCCTGAGGCACCGCCTGCCCGAAGGGGTGCGCCGCACTGCGCGGCGCACCCCTTCCGCACACCCGGCCGCCGCACACCCGGCCGCCGCGCGCCTCAGAACACCGACCAGCCCGTCGCCGTCGTCAGCGCGTCCAGCGCCGCCACCCCCAGCACCGAATTGCCCGCCGCGTCCAACCCCGGACCCCACACGCACACCGACCCCCGCCCCGGCAGCACCGCCAGCACCCCGCCGCCGACCCCGCTCTTCCCCGGCAGCCCCACCCGGTACGCGAAGTCCCCCGCCGCGTCGTACGTCCCGCAGGTCAGCATCACCGCGTTGATCCGCTTCGCCTCGCTGCGCGACAGCAGCCGCGAACCGTCCGCCCGCACCCCGTGCCGCGCCAGGAACAACCCCGCCAGCGCCAGGTCCCGGCAGGACGCGGCGATCGCGCAGTGCGCGTAGTAGTGCGCCAGCACGCTGCCCACCGGATTGCGCAGGTTCCCGAAGCTCGCCATGAAGTGCGCCAGCGCCGCGTTCCGGTGGCCGTGCCGCGCCTCCGACGCCGCCACCGCGTCGTCCGTCCCCACCGCCGGGTTCCCCGACTCCGCCCGCAGGAACTCCCGCACCGCGCCCGCCGCGTCCCCCGTCAGCTCCAGCAGCCGGTCCGTGACCACCAGCGCCCCCGCGTTGATGAACGGATTGCGCGGGATCCCCTGCTCCGACTCCAACTGCACCAGCGAGTTGAACGGGTTCCCCGACGGCTCCCGCCCCACCCCGCCCCACAGCCCGTCCCCGCCCTCCGCCAGCGCGAGCGCCAGGCTGAACAGCTTCGACACCGACTGGATCGAGAACGGCACCTCCCACTCGCCCACCCCGAACACCGCGCCGTCCACCGTCGCCAACGCCATCCCGAACGCCGACGGATCCGCCGCCGCCAGCGCCGGAATGTAATCCGCCGGCCGCCCCCGC
The DNA here is from genome assembly GCF_043200835.1 of Kitasatospora sp. NPDC048365. Lineage (NCBI taxonomy): Bacteria > Bacillati > Actinomycetota > Actinomycetes > Kitasatosporales > Streptomycetaceae > Kitasatospora > Kitasatospora sp. NPDC048365. The sequence continues at coordinate 127,281 of NZ_JBICYJ010000020.1, read as the reverse complement.
ACCTCCCCCGCCAACGCCGTCGCCATCACGTCCCGCAGCAGCCGCCCGTACTCCACGTCCTGATCCACGCGGGCCATTGAATCGGACGACGGAGGGCCGGGGCACGCACCAGGCGCACCCCGGCCCTCCGGGTCGTGCGGTCAGCCCTTCACGCAGACGACCTGCTTGAGGTGGGCGACCACCTCGACCAGGTCGCGCTGCTGGTCGATGACCTTCTCGATGTTCTTGTACGCGCCCGGGATCTCGTCGACCACACCGGAGTCCTTGCGGCACTCCACGCCGGCCGTCTGCGCCACCAGGTCCTGGGTGGTGAACCGCTTCTTCGCCGCGGTGCGGCTCATCTTGCGGCCCGCACCGTGCGAGGCGGAGTTGAACGCGTCCTTGTTGCCGAGGCCGCGCACGATGTACGAACCGGTGCCCATCGAGCCCGGGATGATCCCGTAGTCGCCGGAGCCGGCCCGGATCGCGCCCTTGCGGGTGACCAGCAGGTCGACGCCGTCGTACCGCTCCTCCGCCACGTAGTTGTGGTGGCAGGAGATCATCGGCTCGAAGGTCGGCTTCGCCTTCGGGAGCTCGCGCCGCACCACGTCCTGGAAGAGCGCCATCATCATCGCCCGGTTGTGCTTCGCGTACTCCTGCGCCCAGAACAGGTCCTGCCGGTAGGCGGCCATCTGCGGGGTGTCCGCGATGAAGACCGCCAGGTCGCGGTCGACCAGGCCCTGGTTGTGCGGGAGCGAACGGGCGACGCCCATGTGGTGCTCGGCCAGCTCCTTGCCGATGTTGCGCGAACCGGAGTGCAGCATCAGCCACACCGAGCCGGTCTCATCAACACACAGCTCGATAAAATGATTACCGGATCCGAGAGTTGCCATCTGCTGCGCAGCCCGCTCCCGGCGCCACTTCACCTCCGGCGCGATGCCGTCGAAGCGGTCCCAGAAGTCGCTCCAGCCCGCCGTCCGGAAGCCGTGCAGGGTGCCCGGGTCGACCGGGTCGGTGTGGAGGCCGCGGCCGACCGGGATGGCCTGCTCGATCTTGGAGCGGAGGCGGGAGAGGTCGTCCGGGAGGTCCTTCGCGGTGAGGGACGTCTTGACGGCGGTCATTCCGCAGCCGATGTCGACGCCGACCGCCGCGGGGCAGACGGCGCCCTTCATGGCGATGACGGAGCCGACGGTGGCGCCCTTGCCCAGGTGGACGTCGGGCATCACGGCGAGGCCGTGCAGCCAGGGCAGCGAGCTGATGTTGCGCAGCTGCTGCATGGCCTGGCCCTCGACGGTGGCGGGGTCGGTCCACATCCGGATGGGGACCCGGATGCCGGGTACTTCGGTGTACGACATGGTGGTTCGACCTCCAACGGTCGCTAATGACATGGTGCCGCACACACCGGTCCCGGTGCGGCTCGGGGAAGACTGGGGGCAGCGCTCAGGCTGCGCGACGGAGGAGCGACAGTCTCGGGGAGCATCGGACATATGGCTCGACCCGCATGGTGACCGCCTCCTCTCGTGGTGTGTGGCCCGGCGCGTTGCGGGGCCGGGGACATTCACCCACGGGCGGCGGAGGACCGGCAAGGGATTAAACGACGACGGGGCCCGACGGAGTATCAGCTCCGTCGGGCCCCGTCGGAGGTGCCTCAGTTGGCGATGACGGTGACGTCGCCGATGCCGAGGGCCTTGACGGGTTCGGCGATCACGGAGGCGTCGCCGACCAGCACGGTGACCAGGCGGTCGGGCGGGAAGGCGGCGACGACGGCGCGGGTGGCGGTCTCGGTGTCGAGTTCGGCGAGCTGCCGGTAGACCTCGGCCTGGTAGTCGTCGGGCAGGTACTGCTCGACCTGGTCGGCGAGGGTGGCGGCGACGGAGCCGGCGGTCTCGTACTTGAGCGGGGCGACGCCGACCAGGAACTGGACGGCCTCCTCGCGTTCGCCGTCGGTGAGGCCTTCGGCGGCGAGGGTGCGCAGGATGGTCCAGGTGTCGGCGAGGGCCGGGGCGGTGTTTCCGGTGTCCACGGAACCGCTGATGGCGAGCAGCGCGCGGCCGCTGCCGTCGGCGGCGGAGCGCAGCGGCTGGGCGAAGGCCCGGACGCCGTAGGTGTAGCCCTTCTCCTCGCGCAGGACGCGGTCGAGGCGGGAGGTGAGGGTGCCGCCGAGGCAGTAGGTGCCGAGGATCTGGGCGGCCCAGGCGGGGTCGTGGCGGTCGGGGCCGATCCGGCCGATGAGGAGCTGGGTCTGGACGGAGCCGGGCCGGTCGACGATGACGACGCGCGGGGTGTCGTCGCCGGTGACGGGGGCGTGGGTGCTGGCTTCGGCGGGGGCGGCGGTCCAGGTGCCGAGGGTGGCTTCGAGCTGGGCGGTGAGGTCGATGCCGGTGAGGTCGCCGACGACGACGGCGGTGGTGGTGCCGGGGCGCAGGTGGGCCTGGTAGAAGGCGTGGACGGCGGCCCGGTCGATGGCCTTGACGGTGTCGGTGGAGCCGCTGCGGGGCCGGGAGAGCCGGTCGTCCTCGGCGAACAGGGTGGCGTAGAAGGCCTTGGCGGCGCGCCGGGCGGGGTTGGCCTGCTCGTGGACGATCTCGTCGAGCCGGTTGGCGACGAGGCGTTCGATCTCGTCCTCGGGGAGGGCGGGGGCGCGCAGGGCGTCGCCGAGCAGGGTGAGGCCGCGTTCGAGGCGGGAGGCGGGGACTTCGAGGGAGACGCGGACGGCGGGGTGGTCGGCGTGGGCGTCGAGGGTGGCGCCGGCGCGCTCGAGTTCGCCGGCGAACTCCTCGGCGCTCAGGGTGTCGGTGCCTTCCGACAGGGCCCGGGCGAGGATGTTGGCGATGCCGTCGAGGCCGTCGGGTTCGGCGGCGAGCGGGGCGTCGAGGACGAGGTCGACGGCGACCAGCTGCTGGCCGGGGCGGTGGCAGTGCAGGACGGTGAGGCCGTTGGAGAGGGTGGTCCGCTCGGGGGCCGGGAACGCCCAGGGGGTGGGGGTGCCGGGCTGGGGCTGCGGGTGGAAGGTCATGGTGGGGGTGTAGTCGCCGGTCATGCGGCCGCCTCCTCCTCGTTCGCGTCGGTGGTGGTCGGTTCGTAGACCAGGACGGCCCGGTTGTCGGGGCGCAGCCGTGCGGCGGCGACGGCCTGGACTTCCTCGGCGGTGACGTCGAGGACCTTGGTGAGTGCGGTGTCGAGCAGCTTGGGGTCGCCGAACAGGACGGCGAAGCGGCAGAGTTCGTCGGCGCGGCCGGCGACGGTGGTGAGCCGGTCGAGCCATTCGCGTTCGATCTGGGCCTGGGCGCGCTCGAGTTCTTCGGCGGTGGGGCCTTCGGCGGCGAAGCGGGCGAGTTCCTCGTCGACGGCGGTCTGGATCTGCTCGATGGTGGCGCCGGCGGAGGCCTTGACGTCGAGCCAGCCGAGGCTGGGGGCGCCGGCGAGGCGGAGCAGGCCGAATCCGGCGGCGACGGCGGTGCGGTCGCGGCGGACGAGGCGGTTGTAGAGGCGGCTGGATTCGCCGCTGCCGAGGATGGTGAGGGCGAGGTCGGCGGCGTCGGCCTGCCGGTTGCCGTCGTGGGGGAGGCGGTAGGCGGCCATCAGGGCGCGGCTGGGGACGTCCTCTTCGACGAGTTCGCGGATCTCCTGGCCGATGACGTCGGGGAGGGTGCCGTCGCGCGGGGGCTGCTTGCCGTCGTGGGCGGGGATGGTGCCGAAGTACTTCTCGACCCAGGCGATGGTCTGCTCGGGGTCGAGGTCGCCGACGATGGCGAGGACCGCGTTGTTGGGCGCGTAGTAGGTGCGGAAGAAGTTCCGCGCGTCTTCCAGGGTGGCCGCGTCGAGGTCGGCCATGGAGCCGATCGGCGTGTGGTGGTAGGGGTGCGGCTCGGGGAAGGAGAGCGCGGTGAGCTTCTCGAACGCGGTGCCGTAGGGGACGTTGTCGTAGCGCTGGCGGCGCTCGTTCTTGACGACGTCGCGCTGGTTCTCCATGGAGTCGTCGTCGAGCGCGGCGAGCAGGGAGCCCATGCGGTCGGCTTCGAGCCAGAGGGCGAGTTCGAGCTGGTGGGCGGGCATGGTCTCGAAGTAGTTGGTGCGTTCGAAGCTGGTGGTGCCGTTGAGGGAGCCGCCGGCGCCCTGGACCAGTTCGAAGTGGCCGTTGTTGGAGACGTTGGCGGAGCCCTGGAACATCAGGTGCTCGAAGAGGTGGGCGAGACCGGTGCGGCCCTTCACCTCGTGCCGGGAGCCGACGTCGTACCAGAGGCAGACGGCGGTGACCGGGGTGAGGTGGTCCTCGGAGAGCACGACGCGCAGGCCGTTGGCGAGGCGGTGCTCGGTGATGGCGAGGCCTCGGGTGGAGGCGGGGGCCGGGTTGGCCATGCGGGGTCCTTCCCGTCTTCGTCGGTAAGTCGGTACGTCGGTACGTCGGCAAGTCGGTGAGTCCGGGGGGCTGATGTCGTTCCCCATTGTGGTGCAACGCGTGACGGCCCGGGTCGTGTCCCGCGCTGCGGGGGCGTTCGCCAGGGGCTGAAGCGGGTGCCCTGCGAAGTGCTGTCGGCGGGAGGGTCCACAATGGGGGCGATCGTCGTCGACGTCCGCAGATGCAAGGGAGCCCCGCCGCGATGGCCCGCCGCAGTTCGCCCACTCCGCCGCCCGGTGACTTCGAGGAGCGGATCCTCGATGTCGATGTCGTGGACGAGATGCAGGGCTCGTTCCTCGAGTACGCGTACTCGGTGATCTATTCGCGCGCCCTGCCGGACGCGCGGGACGGTCTGAAGCCGGTGCACCGGCGGATCCTGTACCAGGCCAATGAGATGGGTCTGCGGCCGGAGCGCGGGCACGTGAAGTGCGCGCGGCTGGTCGGCGAGGTGATGGGCCGGCTGCACCCGCACGGTGACGCGTCGATCTACGACGCGGTGGTGCGCATGGCGCAGCCGTTCTCGATGCGGCTGCCGCTGATCGACGGGCACGGGAACTTCGGTTCGCTGGGCAACGACGATCCGCCGGCGGCGATGCGGTACACCGAGTCGCGGTTGACGGCGGCGTCGATGTCGCTGGTGGAGTCGATCCACGAGGACACGGTGGACTTCGGTCCGAACTACGACGGCAGTGAGCAGGAGCCGCAGGTCCTGCCGTCGGCGTTCCCGAACCTGCTGGTGAACGGCGCGACGGGCATCGCGGTCGGCATGGCGACGAACATGCCGCCGCACAACCTGTCCGAGGTGGTGGCGGCGGCCCGGCACCTGATCAAGCACCCGGCTGCGGACCTGGACACGCTGATGCGGTTCGTGCCGGGTCCGGACCTGCCGACGGGTGGCCGGATCGTCGGCCTGTCGGGGATCCGGGACGCGTACGAGTCGGGCCGCGGCACTTTCAAGATCCGGGCGACGACGTCGGTCGAGGACGTGACGGCGCGCCGCAAGGGCATCGTGGTCACGGAGCTGCCGTACACGGTGGGTCCGGAGAAGGTGATCGCGAAGATCAAGGACCTGGTCAACGCCAAGAAGCTGCAGGGCATCGCGGACGTCAAGGACCTGACGGACCGTGAGCACGGTCTGCGGCTGGTGATCGAGGTCAAGAACGGCTTCGTGCCGGAGGCGCTGCTGGAGCAGCTGTACAAGTTGACGCCGATGGAGGAGACCTTCGGCATCAACAACGTGGCGCTGGTGGACGGGCAGCCGTTGACGCTGGGGCTGAAGGAGCTGCTGGAGGTCTACGTCGACCACCGGTTCACGGTGGTGAAGCGGCGTTCGGACTTCCGCCGCCGCAAGCGGCAGGACCGGCTGCACCTGGTCGAGGGCCTGCTGGTGGCCCTGGTCGACATCGACGAGGTGATCGCGATCATCCGGTCGAGTGACGACGCGGGGCAGGCGAAGGAGCGGCTGATGGCCCGCTTCTCGCTGTCGGAGACGCAGACCGCGTACATCCTGGACACGCCGCTGCGCCGGCTGACCCGGTTCGACCGGGTGGAGCTGGAGGCGGAGCAGGCGAAGCTGCTGTCGGAGATCGCGGAGCTGACCGAGATCCTGGATTCGGACACCAAGCTGCGCAGCGTGGTGTCGTCGGAGCTGGGCCAGGTGGCGAAGCAGTTCGGCACGGAGCGGCGGACGGTGCTGCTGGAGGCGGGTGCGGCGCCGAGTGCGGCGCTGGCGGTGCCGCTGGAGGTGGCGGACGACCCGTGCCGGGTGCTGCTGTCCTCGACGGGTCTGCTGGCGCGGTCGGCGGACCTGGATCCGCTGGAGGGCGCGGGCGGCCGGGCGAAGCACGACGTGGTGGCGTCGGTGGTGGCGGCGTCCGCGCGGGCGGACGTGGGCGTGGTGACCACGGCGGGCCGGGTGCTGCGGCTGGCGGTGATCGATCTGCCGTCGCTGCCGCCGGGGACGTCGGCGCTGGCGGGCGGTGCGGCGGTGGGCGAGTTCCTGCGGCTGGACGACGGCGAGCGGGCGCTGGCGCTGACCACGCTGGACGAGTCCTCGCCGGGTCTGGCGCTGGGCACCGTGCAGGGCGTGGTGAAGCGGGTGGTGCCGGAGTGGCCGGCGAACAAGGACGAGTTCGAGGTGATCGCGCTCAAGGACGGTGACGAGGTCGTCGGCGCGGTCGAGCTGCGCTCGGGCGAGGAGGACCTGGTCTTCATCGCCTCCGACGCCCAGTTGCTGCGTTACCCGGCGTCGCAGGTCCGGCCGCAGGGCCGGCCGGCGGGCGGCATGGCGGGCATCAAGCTGGCGGACGGGCAGCGGGTGCTGTCGTTCACGGCGGTGGATCCGGCGGCGGACGCGGTGGTCGTGTCGGTGGCGGGTGCGTCGGGCACGCTGACGGGTGGCGAGCAGACCAGCTGGAAGGTGACGCCGTTCGAGCAGTACCCGCGCAAGGGCCGGGCGACGGGCGGTGTCCGCTGCCAGCGCTTCCTGCGCGGGGAGGACGGCCTGGTGTTCGCCTGGGCGGGTGCGGTGCCGGCGCTGGCGGCGACGGCGGCGGGTGCGCCGGTGGTGCTGCCGGAGCGCGATCCGCGCCGTGACGGTTCGGGTACGCCGGTGAAGGCGCCGATCGCCGCGATCGGGCAGCGGGTCTAGCCGACGGGCGGACCGGACAGGGAGCGTCCCCGCGTGGGGGCGCTCCCTGTCGGGTTTCTGCGGGTTCCTGCGGTTCAGCCGAAGGCGGAGGCGATGCGGGCCGCGGACTCGCCGTCCTGCTGGGCGGGGAGGCGGACGGGGGTGTCGTCGCCGAGCAGCCGGACGGTTTCGGCGAGTTCGGACAGCAGGGCGACGTAGTCGGGGAGTTCGGGCAGCGAGGGCGTGGTCAGCGACATCACCAGGAGGGACGAGGCCTCGGGGAGCGGGAGGTAGACGTCGACCTTGGCCATCGGGATCGCGTCGCCGCCGCCGGGCGGGGTCCATTCGACGCCGACGAAGGAGACGACCGCCGGGCCGGCCTCGACCTCGGTGCGGTGGACGTCGGCCGCGGGGTCGAGGGTGAGGACGTCCTGCAGGGTCTGGGCGATCGTTTCGGCGTCGGCCGGTTCGACGGTCTCGCTGCGGATGATCAGCGAGGCGCTGCTGACCCGGTCGTCCTCGGTGGCGACCATGCAGATCCCGGCGTAGGTGGCGCCGTCGGCGGCGGCCGCGTCGGCGATCCCTCCGTAGAGCTCCTGGGTGCTGCGGCGCTGGTAGTCGGTGCCGCCGCACCAGATCTCGGCCGAGATCTCCTCCAGGTGGGCGGCGCGTTCCTCGTCGGTGAGGTGCAGGCCGAGGTCGTGGAAGGCGACCGGGACGACGAAGTCGAAGCCGGTCTCGGGCCGGGGCGCGGTCTCGGGCTGCGGGTCGGTCTCGGGCTGCGGGTCGGTCACGGGGCCGCCCTCCGTTCGGTGGCGGGGGCCAGGGTGATGCCGAACGGGCCGCCGGAGCGGGCGGCGAGGCCGCGCGCGCCGGCGATGGTGTGGATCCGTTCGGCGGTCAGGCCCCGGTAGTCCTTCGGGGAGATGAGCAGGGTGTTGCCCTGGGAGCCGTACCGGAGGTAGGTCCAGCCGCGGAAGCCGGTGCCGCCCTGCTGGTGGCGGCGGTGGGCGCGGAGGGCGATGTCGCACAGCCGGTTCATGTGCCGGTCCCAGCGGCGCTGGTCGGTGCCCCACTCGCGGGCGAACCTGGCCGGGCCGACCCACCGGGTCAGGGGCTTGAAGAGCACCCGGAGCACCTCGGCGTCGAAGGCGCCGTCGGTCAGCAGGTCGGAGGCGGCGATGAAGGGGACGGCGACCAGGCGCAGCAGCAGGTCGAGCGGGACGAGCAGCCACTGCAGGAGGAACCAGAGGATCAGCCCGATCCTGGACCGCGGTCCGGCGGACGGGGTGAGCGGCGGGTACATCTAGTCCCCCCTGACTGCTGCGTAGACGTCGGTGGCGATGCCGGGCAGTTCGGCGGCGGCGAGCGGGCCGCGGGACCACCAGGACATCGGGTCGAGCGAGCCGTCGGCGCGGATCGCGGCCTTGAGGGACGGGATGTCGCGCAGGACGGGCAGTTGGGCGAGCTTGCTGGTCTTGAAGCCTTCGACCAGGGTCGCCTCGGCGGTGGTGGCGACGTGGGTCTGCCAGGCCAGTTTCATCCGGTTGCCGAGGCCGGGCAGGGCCTTGAACTCGGTGACCAGGTCGCTGCCGCGGTCGGCGAGCTGCGTCACCCGGACGGCGCTGCCGCGGGTGGCGTCGGCGATCCCGGTGATGATCTTGCTCTTGCCGACCTCGCGGACCATCTCGGTGCTGGAGCGGGCGCCGTTGACGACCTTGGGGACGAGTTTGGTGGTGACCTTGGCGCCGCCCTTGAGGGCGGTGCCGAAGAACTTGCCGGCGGGCAGGATGCCGAGGCCGTCGCCGACCAGGTCCAGGGCGCTGACGTTGGCGCCGCCGAGCTTCGCCATGCCGTGGGTGGCGAGCGCGCCGACCGACAGGACGCCGCCGGCGAGGGCGAGCGCGCCGGCCAGCGGCGGGCACCAGGCGGTGACCAGGGCGGCGACGCCGAGGACGGTGGAGGCGATGGACAGCCAGTCGCCGATCTTCTTCAGCAGGTCGGCGTGTTTGGTGGCCCACTCCTTGATGGCGTGGCCGGCACGTTTCAGGCCGTCCTTGAGGCGGTCCCAGAGGCTGGTGTCGGGGGCGTTCTGGTTGGCCTTGCGGAGGGCCTTGGCGATCTTGGCGGCGGCGTCCTGGTGGTCCTCCTTGAGTTCCTTCGCGCGTTTGACGATGGCGTCGAAGGCGTCCCGGGCGTCCTCCAGGGCGCGTTTGGCGTCGTCGAGTTCGCCGCCGGCGGCGTCGAGTTCGCGCTGGGCGCCGTCGATCCGGGCCTGGGCCTCCTTCAGCTGGGCGTCGTCGGTGTAGAGGCGTCCCGCCAGGGCGAAGGCGGGCGAGTCGGCGGCCGTGTTGTAGCGGGTGCGGGCGCGGTCCTTGGCCTGCTCGCACTGCTCGCAGCGCTGCTTTGCGGCCTGTGCCTCGGACTCGTAGCGCCGGGCGGTGTCCTGGAAGGACGTCAGCTGGGCCCGCCAGGAGTCGAGTTGCCGGGCGGCCTCGCGGACGGCGTCGTCGCTGTCGCGGAGCAGCTTGGGCAGTTCGCCGACCTTCCCGGCGAAGGCCTGGGCGGCGTCGCCCTGCCAGCTGCTGCCGCGGGTGAGCGAGGAGAGGGTGCCGGAGGCGCGTTCCAGGGCGCCGGCGGCGGTGGTGAGCCGGCCGACCAGCGTCTCGACGTTGCCGGTGTTGCCGGGCGCGGGATCGAACCCGAGGGCGGGGAACTCGGACGCGTCGCTCACGCCGCACCGCCGGAGAAGGCGTCGCGCAGGGCCCGGTCGGTCTCCTGGTAGGCCTTCTTGGTGGCGGTGAGGCCCTCCTCGACCTGCCGGGTGCCGTCGGCGATCTTCTTGATCGCGTCGTCCCAGCTGTCGTGGAACTCGTCGCAGGCGTGGTCGAGCGCCGTGCTGCCGGTGGTCTTCGGGCCGGTGTCGCGCATCGCGTTCAGCGCGGTGCGCAGGTCTTCCTGGCTGCGGTGCAGGTCGGACAGCAGCCGGTCGAGGTCCCCGACCTGGACCGCGAAGTACGTTCCCAAGACTCCCCCATGGAATGGTCAACGTTCGGTAATGCCAGAGCATATCCGTGGGCACACCGACGAAGGCGCCGGGGCGCGGCGGTCGCTGGGGCCGGGGCGCGGCGGTCGCTAGGCTGGGCCGGGTGAGCACGTGTACGACGCTGTCGAGCGAACTGTCCGAGCCGCTGGCCGCCACCGCGGCGACCGCCCCGACCTGGCTGCTGGTCGAGCAGAGCGGGCCGTGGGGCGCGAAGGCGCTGACCGAGAGTCATCTGGAGACCGGGGTCGGGCGGGCGCTGGACGCGGCGGCGGCCGGCACCGGGGTGCGGGTGGCGCTGATCCGGCGGCCGGGCCGGCACGCGGACGCGACTCCGGGCGCCCGGCACGAGGTGGTCGTGGCGCACACCGCACCGGGGCGCTCCTGGGTGCGGCGGCTGTCGGTCGCGGATCCGGCGGAGCTGCTGGCGCTGGACTTCGCGGCGCTGGGCGCGGGCGACCACACCGGGTTCGGCTCCGACCACGTGGGCGGGCCGATCGCGCTGGTGTGCACCAACGGCCGCCGGGACCGCTGCTGCGCGCTGCTCGGCCGTCCGCTGGCGGCGGAGCTGGCGAGCGCCGGGCACAGCGAGGTGTGGGAGGTGACCCACCTGGGCGGGCACCGGTTCTCGCCGACCATGCTGGTGCTGCCGTACGGCTACGCGTACGGGCGGCTCTCGGCGACCGGCGCGAAGGAGGTGCTGGCGGCGACCGCGGCGGGGCACACGGTGCCGGAGTTCTCCCGCGGCCGGTCCTGCTGGGACCGTCCGGGCCAGGCCGCCGAGCAGGCGGTCCGCGAGCTGACCGGCGAGACGGACGCCGAGGCACTGACGCTCCGCCAGACCGACGACGGCGAGGGCTGGTCGGTCGAGGTGGAGCACGCCGACGGCCGCTCCTGGCGGGTGCGGGTGGCGCAGGGCGTCAGCACGCCGGCCCGGCCGGAGAGCTGCGGAAAGGCGCCGGCCACCCCGTCCCGGATGGACGTGGTGGCCGTCGAACCGCGCTGATCGGCCCGTGATCAGCCCTTGGGCGCCTTGCTGACGAACTCGGTGGTGAAGGTCTTCGACAGGTCGATGGTCGACTCCTTGCCCTTGACGTCCGGGTGGAAGGCGCCGAGCACGGCCAGCACGGTCTTCGGGCCGTCGGCGGGCATCACCCCGTCGGTGGTGAACATCGGCAGGGTGGCCTTGATCGCGGCCGCGTACTGGTCGGCGCCGCCCTGCGCGTAGTCGGCCGGCATCTTGGCGGCGATCTCCTCGGGCGTGTGGGTGTTCATCCAGCCCAGGGTCTTCACGAAGGCGTTGGCCAGCTTCTGGACGGTGTCCTTGTTGGCGTTCACCCAGTCGGTGTTCATGTACAGCGAGGACGAGGGGTAGAGCCCGCCGAGCGCGGCCTTCGAGCCGTCCGGGGTGCGCATGTCGTACAGCACCGTGCCGAGGTTCTTGGCCAGGATGTTCGCCACCGTCGGGTCGGTGGTCATGCCGGCGTCGATCGAGCCCTGCTGCATCGCGGCGATGAAGGTCTGCCCGGCGCCGACCGCGATCGGGCTGAACTCGCTGACGCTGACGCCGTTCTTCACCGCCAGGTACTTGGTGAGGAAGTCGGTGGAGGAGCCGATGCTGGTGACGCCGAGCTTCTTGCCCTTGAAGTCGGCGCCGGACTTGATGGCGTCGGCCTGCTTGGCGGAGACCACCTCCACCTCGCCGGGGGCCTGCGAGAACTGGACCACCGACTCGACGCTCTTGCCCTTGGCCTGCAGGTCGATGGTGTGGTCGTAGAAGCCGACCGCGCCCTGGACGTCCCCGGCGAGCAGCGCGGTGGTGGCGTTGACGCCGGCCGGCTCGCTCATCAGCTCGACGTTGACACCGGCCTCGGCGAAGTAGCCGAGCCGCTGGGTGAGCATCGCCGGCAGGTAGATGACCTTGTCCAGGCCGCCGACCATGATCTTGACCTTGGGGCCGCCCGCGACGGTGGCACCGGCCGGGGCCGCACCGTTGTGGGAGGTGGAGGCGGCATCGTTGGCACAGGCGGCGAGCGGGAGGAGCAGCGCGGCGGCGAGGGCGGCGGCGGCGGTTCTGCGCATGGGGGTGGGGCCTTCCGTGGGTGGGGGCGGGGGTCGGCGGGGGCAGCGGGGGGTCAGCGGCCGTCGCCGCTGTCGGCGGGCTTCCAGCGGAAGAGCCGCTTCTCGGCGAAGGTGAGCAGGCCCTCGGTGAGCAGGGCGACGACGGCGAGGATGGTCATCGCGGCGTAGACGCCGGCCGCGTTGAAGGTGCCCTGGGCGGCGGCGACCATCAGGCCGAGGCCCTTGGTGGCGCCGATGTACTCGCCGACGATGGCGCCGATCAGGGCGAAGCCGAAGCTGACGTGCAGGCTGGTGAAGATCCAGCTGGTGGCGGCGGGGATGACCACCTGCAGGGTGACCCGGCGGTTGTTCGCGCCGAGGATCCGGGCGTTGGCGACCAGGTTGCGGTCGACCTCGCGGGCGCCCTGGAAGGCGTTGAAGAACACCGGGAAGAAGACCAGCACCACCGCCGAGGCCACCTTGGAGGCGGGGCCGAGGCCGAACCAGATCAGGAAGATCGGCGCGAGCACGATCCGCGGGATGGCGTTGAGCACCTTGATGTACGGGCCGAGGACGTCCGCCAGGAAGCGGACCCGGCCGAGGGCGATGCCGAGCAGCACGCCGCCGACCACGCCGAGCACCCAGCCGGTGAACGCCTCGTACAGGGTGTAGGCGATCTGCTCGCCGAGCGAGCCCTGCGCGGTGCCGTGGGTGGTCCACTGCCAGATCTGCGCCCAGATCTTCGAGGGCTGCGAGAAGTTGAACGGGTCGATGACGCCCTGCCGGGCGCAGAGCTCCCACAGGCCCAGCACGCCGACCAGGACGCCGGCCCGGGCGCCGTACACGCCGAGCTTCCGGTTGCGGGCGGCCCGTTCGCGGACCTGGGTGCGGGTGGTCGCGGCGGGGGCCGGTGCGACGGCGGTCTCAAGCGGCATGTCCCGCTCCTCTCTCACGGGTGATCCGGACCTCTTCGCCGAGCGAGGCCCAGATCTCGCGGTACAGCTCGACGAAGCGGGGTTCCAGGCGGACGGCCTCGACGGTGCGGGGCCGGGGCAGGTCCACGGTGAAGATCTCCTTGACGGTGGCCGGGCCGGCGGTCATCACCACCACCCGGTCGGCGAGGGCGATCGCCTCGTCCAGGTCGTGGGTGACGAAGACCACCGAGGAGCCGGTGCCGGACCACAGCTCCAGCAGCTGGTCGGACATCAGGGCCCGGGTCTGCACGTCGAGCGCCGAGAAGGGCTCGTCCATCAGCAGGATCTTCGGGTCGTTGACGAAGGTCTGGGCGAGCGCGACGCGCTTGCGCATGCCACCGGACAGCTGGTGCGGGTAGCGGTCCTCGAAGGCGGCGAGGCCGACCCGGGCCAGCCAGTCGCGGGCCAGTTCCCTGGCCTCGGCGGCCGGGACGCCGCGGAAGCGCGGGCCGGCCATCACGTTGGACAGCACGGTGCGCCACGGGAAGACGGCGTCCTGCTGGAAGACGAAGCCGACCTTGGGGTCGATGCCGGTGACCGGCTCGCCGTGCACCCGCACCTCGCCCTCGGTGGGCTCCTCCAGGCCGCTGACCAGGGTCAGGGTGGTGGACTTGCCGCAGCCGGTCGGGCCGACCACCGCGACGAACTCGCCGGGGGCAACGGTCAGGTCCAGGTCGCGGACGGCGGTGTGCAGGGCGCCCGACGGGGTGCGGAACCGCTTGGTCGCGCCGGTCAGTTCGATCGCCGGGGCTGCTCCGGGCAGTTTCATCGGCCACCACCTCCAGGGTCTGTGCTGTGTTTCCGGGAGGTTAGGAGCGCAGGTGGGGGTGGTGGCAGTCTTGTCGGCGTAACGCGGTTTTCGGGCATTGAGGGCTGTTCTGCTCGTTTTGCTTGCGCTACAACTGCGGCGGGGGCTGACGAGGAAGGAGCCCGCGATGCGGCGACCGCACTGGCCCCGGCGGGTCTTCGCCCAGCTGCTGCTGGCCCAGACGGTCGTGACCGTCGGTGTCACCGCGGTGACGGCCGGCCTGTTCCTCGCCCCGGTCAGCCGGGAGCTGGACCGCGACGCGATGCAGCGGGCGCTGTCGATCGCCCAGGTCACCGCCCAGGACGAGGCGATCGCCCGGGCCGCCGAGCAGCGCGACGCGGTGGCCGTGCAGCGCGACGCCGAGCAGATACGGCTGGCCACCGGCGCGAGCTTCGTGGTGGTGACCGACGCGGACGGCATCCGGCTGTCGCACACCGACCCGGCCCGGATCGGGCAGCGGGTCTCCACCGACCCGGAGCCGGCACTGCGCGGGGAGAGCGTCACCGCGATCCAGCAGGGCACGCTGGGCCGCACCGCGCGCGGCAAGGTGCCGCTGCGGGCGGCGGACGGGCGGATCGTCGGCGAGGTGTCGGTCGGGATCAGCGACGACTCGATCCGCCACCGGCTGGCCGACATGGCCGCCGGGATCCTGCTCTGCGCGGGCGCGGGCCTGGCCGCCGGCCTGGCGGCGACCCTGGTGCTGGCCCGCCGGCTGAAGCGGCGCACCCACAACATCGCGGTGGCGGACATCTCGGCGCTGCTGATCGAGCGGGAGGCGATGCTGCACGGCATCCGCGAGGGCGTGGTGGCGCTCGACGCCCGGGGCCGGATCCGGCTCGCCAACGACGAGGCGGTGCGGCTGCTGGCGCTGCCGGACGGCGCGGTGGGCCGGCCGGTGGACCAGGTGATCCCCGCGGGCCGGCTCGCGGACGTCCTGGCCGGGCGGATCACCGGCACCGACCTGCCGGCCGTCCGGGACGACCGGGTGCTGGTGGTCAACCGGATGGCCACCGCGGACGGCGGGGCCGTCACCACCCTGCGCGACCGGACCGAGCTGGAGTCGCTGGTCCGCGAGCTGGACAACACCCGGAGCCTGACCGAGGCGCTGCGCGCCCAGGACCACGAGCACGCCAACCGGATGCACACCCTGCTCGGCCTGCTGGAGCTCGGCCGGCACGAGCAGGCCGCGGAGTTCATCTCCGAGCAGTCCGGTTCGCACGCGGCCGTCGCGGCGGAGGTCTCCGCGCAGGTCCAGGACCCGCACGTGGCGGCCCTGCTGGCGGGCAAGACCGCGGTGGCCGCCGAGCGCGGCGTCCGCCTCACGGTCTCCCCGGACAGCCACCTGCCGGACGCGGCGGTCGACTCGCGGGCGCTGGTCACGGTGGTCGGCAACCTGGTGGACAACGCCCTGGACGCGGCCGCCCCCGGTCCGGGCGGGGCGCTGCCGGCCGGCGAGGTGTTCTACCGGACCCGGCCCGCGGTGCGGGTGGCGCTGCGCGCCGAGGGCGCGGCCCTGGTGGTGGAGGTCGCCGACTCCGGCCCGGGGGTGCCCGCGGAGCTGCGCGGGCGGATCTTCGACGAGGGGTGGAGCAGCAAGCGGGCCCCGGAGCACCGCCCGCGCGGCCTGGGCCTGGCGATGGTCGCCCGGCTGGTCGAGCGGGCCGGCGGCACCGTGGCCGTGGGGGACGACCCGCTCGGCGGCGCCCGGTTCACCGTGGTGCTGCCCGAGGCCCTGCACATCGCACCGGTGGAGGCGTGATGATCGACGTACTGGTGGTGGACGACGACTTCCGGGTGGCCGAGGTGCACGCCGCGTACGTCGCCAAGGTGCCCGGGTTCCGGGTGGTCGGGCGGGCGCACAGCGCGGCCGAGGCGCTGGCGGCGCTGGAGCGGCACCCGGTGGACCTGGTGCTGCTCGACCACCACCTGCCGGACGAGACCGGGCTGGCGCTGGTCCGCCGGATGCGGGCGGCCGGGATCGGCTGCGACGTGATGATGGTGACCGCGGCCCGCGAGGTGTCCACGGTGCACGCGGCGATGCAGCACGGCGCCCTGCAGTACCTGGTGAAGCCGTTCAGCTACGCCGGCCTGCGGGAGAAGCTCACCGGCTACGCCGAGCTGCGGCACACCCTGGCCGGGGCGGCCGCCCGGGAGGCCGGCCAGGACGAGGTGGACCGGATCTTCTCCGCGCTGCGCACCTCCTCCCCCGGCTCGGCCGGCCTGCCCAAGGGCCACTCGGCGCCCACCACCGACCTGGTGCTGGCCGCGCTGCGGCGGGCCGGGCGCCCGCTGTCCGCGCAGGAGGTCGCGGAGGAGACCGGCCTGTCCCGGTCGACCGCGCAGCGCTACCTCAAGCAGCTGGAGCGCGACAGCCGGCTGCGGCTCACCCTGCGCTACGGCGACACCGGCCGCCCGGAGCACCGGTACGTGCTGACGCCCGCGCGCTGAGTCCGGCCCGGGCCGGCGCGGCCCTGGCGGGCGCGGCTCAGGCCGCGCCGGCGCCGGTCAGCGAACGGACCTCCAGCTCGGCGTAGCGGTCCTCGTCCGGTGTCTCGCGGAAGAGCACGGTGCCGAGCCAGCCGGCGAGGAAGCCCAGCGGCACGGAGACCAGCCCGGGGTTCTCCAGCGGGAACCAGTGGAAGTCGACGCCCTGGATCACCGAGGTCTTCGCCCCGGACACCACCGGCGAGAACAGCACCAGCAGCACGGCCGGGACGAGGCCGCCGTACACCGCCCAGACCGCGCCGCGGGTGGTGAAGCGCCGCCAGAACAGGCTGTACAGCAGGGTGGGCAGGTTGGCGGAGGCGGCCACCGCGAAGGCCAGGCCGACCAGGAAGGCCACGTTCATCCGCTGCGCGAACAGGCTGAGCAGCACGGCGAGCGCGCCGATCACCACGGCAGAGATCCGGGCGGCGACCACCTCCTGCTGCTCGGTGACCTCGCGCTCGTCGGAGCGGCGCCAGGCGCGGGCGTACAGGTCGTGCGCGAAGGCGGCGGAGGAGGCGAGGGTGAGCCCGGCGACCACGGCGAGGATGGTGGCGAAGGCGATCGCGGAGATCACCGCGAACAGCACCACCCCGCCGGTCGAGCCGGCGCCGCCGCCCAGGTCGCGGGCGAGCAGCGGCACGGCGGTGTTGCCCGCCGGGTTGGCCTGCCGGACGGCCTTGGCCCCGACCAGGGCGCCGGCGCCGAGGCCGAGCACGATCGCCATCAGGTAGAAGCAGCCGACCAGGCCGATCGCCCAGATCGTGGAGCGGCGGGCGGCCCGGGCGGTGGGCACGGTGTAGAAGCGGCTGAGGATGTGCGGCAGCCCGGCGGTGCCGAGCACCAGGGCCAGGCCCAGGCTGACGAAGTCGAGCCGGCTGACGGTACTCGCGCCGTAGCGCAGGCCCGGCTCCAGGTAGGCCCGGCCGGCGCCGCTGCGGTCGGCGGCGGTGCGCATCAGCTCGCCGAGGTCGCCGTGGAAGCGGACCAGGACCAGCACGGTGAGCAGCAGCGAGCCGGCGATCAGCAGGAACGCCTTGACGATCTGGATCCAGGTGGTGGCGCGCATCCCGCCGACCGTGACGTAGACGATCATCAGGGCGCCGACCCCGACGATGGTCCAGCCCTTGGCCTGGGCGCTGTCGGTGCCCAGCAGCAGGGCGACCAGGCTGCCCGCGCCGACCATCTGCGCGACCAGGTACATCAGGGTGACGACCAGGGAGGCGGTGCCGGCGGCGGCGCGGACCGGGCGCTGGCGCATCCGCAGCGCCAGCACGTCGGCCAGGGTGTAGCGGCCGGAGTTGCGGACCAGTTCGGAGACCAGCATCAGGACCACCAGCCAGGCGACCAGGAAGCCGATGCTGTAGAGCACGCCGTCGTAGCCGTAGAGCGCGATCAGGCCGGTGACGCCGAGGAACGAGGCGGCGGAGAGGTAGTCTCCGGACAGGGCGAAGCCGTTCTGCAGCGGGCTGAAGTCCCGGCCGCCGGCGTAGAAGTCCTCGGCGGCGTGGCCGCGGCGGCCGACCCACAGGGTGATGGCCAGGGTGATCAGGACGACCACCGCGAACAGGGCGACGGCCAGGCCGTGGTGCGAGTGGGCGCTCATCGCAGCTGGTCCTGGGTGTCCCAGCGGAGTTCCAGGGCGGCCCGGTCGCGCTTGGTACGGGCGTTGCGGGCGTACAGCCAGGTCAGCAGGAAGGTGCTGGCGAACTGCAGCAGGCCCAGCACCCAGGCCAGGTTGACCGGGCCGGCGATCTGGCGGGCCATCAGCCGCGGGGCGAAGGCCTGCGCGGTGACGAACAGCAGGTACCAGGTGAGGAAGCCGGCCACGGCGGGGAAGGTGAAGCGGCGGTAGCCGCGCCGGATCTCCTGGAAGGCGTCGCCCGCCTGGACCGCCCGGTAGACCTCGCCGCCGCGGGTCCGTTCGGCGGGACGCGGCGCCGGGACCCGGCGGGTCGCCCGGGCGACCCGGGCGGCCCGGGCCGCGCGCGGGGCCGGCCCGCCGACCCACCAGTCGAACCGTTCCTGTTGTGCCACTGCTTGCTCCATGGTCCGACTGGGGCCGACCGAACCATGATGGAGCGTCACCGTCCGCTACCGCGAACCGGTGCAGATACGTTCACCCGATGTGGTGAGGCACCGTCAGCTCACGAACCGGCGCCGGAGAGCCCGTGCCGGAACGCGTACGTCACCGCCTGGGCCCGGTCGCGGACCCCGGTCTTGGCGAACAGGTTGTTGATGTGCGTCTTGACGGTCGCCTGGCTGATGAACAGCCGGCCGGCGATCTCGGTGTTGGACAGGCCCTCGGCGATCAGCGCGAGCACCTCGGCCTCGCGCGCGGTCAGCCCGTCCGGCAGCGCTGCCGCAGTGGCGGGCGCGGTCGGCGCGGTCGGCGCGGATGGCGGCCCGGAGAGGTGCTGCAGCAGCCGGAGTTGGACCTGCGGGGCGAGCCCGGCCGCGCCGGAGCGGACGTCCGCGATCGCCTTGGCGATCTCCTCGGCGCCCGCGTCCTTGGTCAGGTAGCCGCGCGCGCCGGCCCGCAGCGCCGGGAAGAGCGAGTCGTCGTCGGCGTAGGTGGTGAGCACCACCACCTCGGTGCCGGGGTGCCCGGCGCGGATCCGCCGGGTCGCCTCCACCCCGTCGCAGCGGGGCATCCGCAGGTCCATCAGCACCACGTCCGGCGTCAACTCGGCAACCACCCGAACGGCCTCCTCGCCGTCCGCGGCGACCCCCACCACCTCGATCCCGGGCAGCAGCCCGAGCAGCATCACGATGCCCTCGCGCACCACCGTCTGGTCGTCGGCGACCACCACCCTGATCGCGTCCCCGCTCATGCCGGCACCGTCAGCCGCACGCGCCATCCTCCTGCATCGTCCGGGCCCGCCAGCAGTTCGCCGCCGAGCAGTTCGGCGCGTTCGCGCATCCCCAGCAGACCGTACCCGGAGCCGCTGTCGGCCAGCGCGGAGTCCCCGCCGCCCGGCGGGCGGGTGTCGCCGGTGTTGTCCACCTCCAGCTCCACCGCGTCGTCCCGGTAGACCAGGACGACCGTGGCCCGGCTGCCCGGAGCGTGCTTGCGGACGTTGGTGAGTGCCTCCTGCGCGGTGCGCCGGACCGCCAGTTGGGCCTCGGCGGGCAGCGGCCGCACGGTGCCCTCGATCCGCAGCTCGGCCCGCTGCAGCTCGGCGAGCTCGGCCAACTGCTCACCGAGCGGTGTGAGTTCGCCGCGCAGCGCGGAGAGCGCCCGGCGGGTCTCGATCAGCCCGTCCTGGGCCATCCGCCGGGCGGCGACCACCCGTTCGCGGATCTGCCCGCGGTCGGCGCCGCCGTCGATCATCAGCCGGGCGGCCTCCAGGTGGACCAGCTGCGCGGAGAGGCTGTGCGCCAGCACGTCGTGGATCTCCCGGGCGATCCGGGCCCGCTCGGCGAGCGCCGCTGACTCGGCACGGGCGGCGTGCGCGGCCCGCTCCTGCGCCAGCAGCTCGCGCTGCGCCGAGCGCGCCTGGGTGTCCAGCCGCAGCAGGTAGCCGAACAGGCCGATCCCGGCGGTGACCCCGGCCACCGCGACCAGCGGGTCGCCGGACATCAGCCCGTACGAGGCCAGCGCGGCGGCGCCGGTAATCACGGCGGCGGCGAGCGGCAGCCGGACCAGCGAGACCACGGCCAGGCCGCACCAGATCACCGAGGCGAGGGTGTGGGCGCCGCCCTCGGCGGCCAGGCCGGCGACCAGCAGCAGCCCGGCGGTGGCGGCGAGCACGCCCCACAGCCGGCGGGCCCGGACGGCGAGGTACCAGGCGGTGCCCAGGGCGACCGCCCCCAGCAGCCAGCCGATCGGCGGCAGCACCCGCCAGCCGGTGAACCGGCCGCCGCCGAAGGTGCTCACCACCACCACGACCAGCAGCACCGAGCGCCCGCCGACGGCGAGCACCCGGCGCGCCGGGGTGAGCCGGTCCCGGACCGGGACGTCCCCGGCGGGCCAGCGGGTCCAGCGCTCCAGGGTGGTCACCGGCGGATCCTCTCGGGTCGGGTTCAGGCGGCGAGGGTGTGGCCGTGCTCGACGCCGCGTGCCCGCCAGTTCACCACGAGGCCGCGCACCAGCAGCATGCCGCCGAGCGAGAGCAGCAGCACGGCACTGCCCTGCCGGACGTGCAGCGCGGCGGCGGCGCCGTACCAGCCGATCCGGACCGCGATCATGCCGAGCCAGGCGTATGCGGTGGCCCGGGTGCCCTTGGTCCACAGCGTGCCGCTGTCGTCGCGCCACAGCCGGACGGTCCAGCCCCAGACGCAGCCCATGGCGAGCGTGGTGAGCAGCGAGCCGGCCAGCAGCAGGACGGCGGTGACCCGGTGGTCGTGGTCGATCAGCGCGGGGTCGCGCAGGGCGATCACCGCGAGGACCGCGGGGACGAGCCACGGGCGGCGGCCGGTCTCCAGGGGGCGGGCCTTGAGCTGGCGGCCGACCACCAGGACGACCACCACGAGGGCGATCAGGACGTTGGCGAGGGTGGTCATCTCGGTCTCCCGACTGCAGGGTTGCTGACCCCCTCGACGCTACGGACCGGCCGGGCCGCGGGGATCGGAGCCGGGGTGGAACCGAACGGCGAAGGGCCTCTCCACCCGGGGGTGGAGAGGCCCTTCGCCGCCGCGGTCGGTCAGGCGTCGATCCGGGAGCGGTCCAGGGTGGCCGCCGAGTCGACGATGAACTCGCGGCGCGGCGCCACGTCGTTGCCCATCAGCAGGTCGAAGGTCTGCTCGGCCGCGTCCAGGTCGCCGAGGTTGATCCGGCGCAGGATGCGGTGGCGCGGGTCCATGGTGGTCTCGGCCAGCTGGTCGGCGTCCATCTCACCGAGGCCCTTGTACCGCTGGATCGGGTCCTTCCAGCGCAGGCCCTTGCCCTGGAACTCCAGCAGGGTGCGGCGCAGCTCCCCGTCGGAGTAGGTGTAGTGGTACTTCTCCTGGCCGCGCTTGGGGTTGGTGAGTTCGATCCGGTGCAGCGGCGGGACGGCGGCGAAGACCCGGCCCTGCTCGACCATCGGGCGCATGTAGCGCTGGAAGAGGGTGAGCAGCAGGCAGCGGATGTGCGAGCCGTCGACGTCGGCGTCGGCCATGAAGATGACCTTGCCGTAGCGGGCCTGGTCGATCTCGAAGCTGCGGCCGGAGCCGGCTCCTATCACCTGGATGATCGACGCGCACTCGGCGTTCTTGAGCATGTCGCTCACCGAGGCCTTCTGCACGTTGAGGATCTTGCCGCGGATCGGCAGCAGCGCCTGGAACTCGGAGTTGCGGGCGAGCTTGGCGGTGCCGAGCGCCGAGTCGCCCTCGACGATGAAGAGTTCGCTGCGGTCGACGTCGTCGCTGCGGCAGTCGGCCAGCTTGGCGGGGAGCGAGCTGGTCTCCAGCGCGGTCTTCCGGCGCTGGGCCTCCTTGTGCTGGCGGGCGGCGACCCGGGTGCGGGCGGCGGCGACCACCTTCTCCAGGACGGCGCGGGCCTGGACCTTCTCGTCCTTCTTGGTGGAGGCGAGGAAGCCCTTCAGCTCCTTGGCGACCACGGCGGCGACGATCCGGTTGGCCGCCGAGGTACCGAGCACCTCCTTGGTCTGACCCTCGAACTGCGGCTCGGCGAGCCGGACGGTGACCACCGCGGTGAGGCCCTCCAGGGCGTCGTCCTTGGTGATGTCGTCCTCGGCGACGCGCAGCATCTTGGCCGAGCGCAGCACCTCGTTGACGGTCTTGGCGAGCGAGCGCTCGAAGCCGGTGACGTGGGTGCCGCCCTTGGGGGTGGCGATGATGTTCACGAAGGAGCGCACGGTGGAGTCGTAACCGGCGCCCCAGCGCAGCGCGATGTCCACGCCGAGGTCGCGGGTGACCTCGGTCGGGGTCATGTGGCCGAGCTCGTCGAGGACCGGGACGGTCTCCTTGAAGGTGCCCTCGCCGTGCAGCCGCAGCACGTCGCAGACCGGCTTGTCGGGGGCGAGGAACTCGCAGAACTCGCTGATGCCGCCGTCGAAGCGGAAGGTGTCGGTGCGGACCTTCTCGCTCTCCGTCAGCCGCTCGTCACGGACGATGATGGTCAGGCCTGGCACCAGGAAGGCGGTCTGCCGGGCGCGGGCGTGCAGCAGGTCCAGCGAGAGCTTGGCGTCCTTGAGGAAGATCTGCCGGTCCGCCCAGTAGCGGATCCGGGTGCCGGTCTTCCCCCGGGTCGCCCTGCCCTTCTTGGCCAGGCCGCTGCCCGCCTCGAACGGCGCGTCCGGGGAGAGCTCGGTGAAGATGCCGGGGGTGCCGCGGCGGAAAGAGATCGCGTGGGTGTGGCCGCCGCGGTCGACCTCGACGTCCAGGCGGGCGGAGAGCGCGTTGACCACGGAGGCGCCGACGCCGTGCAGACCGCCGGAGGCCGCGTACGAGCCGCCGCCGAACTTGCCGCCGGCGTGCAGCTTGGTCATCACGACCTCGACGCCGGACAGGCCGGTCTTCGGCTCCACGTCGACCGGGATGCCGCGGCCGTTGTCACGGACCTCGACCGAGCCGTCCTCGTGCAGCAGCACGTCGATCTTGTCGCAGAAGCCGCCGAGCGCCTCGTCGACCGAGTTGTCGATGATCTCCCACAGGCAGTGCATCAGGCCGCGGCTGTCGGTCGAGCCGATGTACATGCCGGGGCGCTTGCGGACCGCCTCCAGGCCCTCCAGGACGAGAAGGTGCCGCGCGGTGTAGTTGGACCCGTCCTCCCCTGTCACCAGAGAGGCCGGGACGGTCGATTTCCCACTCACGCTGTGCACTCCTCCACCTCGTTGACGGACACCCCGCACGCTCTCAGCAACTGAGACACCGTCCTTCGGGGCCCGCTCGGCTTGTACGCGCTGCGCGAACAAGACCTCCGGCGACCGCGCGGGTCCGAGGATGCCATCTCCTGCTGACACCACGGATCCTGTCGGAACGTGGCGGGCCGGGCAGGCGGCGGAGCTGCTGTGATGCAGGCTACCGGGCGCCACGGCGGGGCTATGCTCCAACCCGGCGGAGGATTATGCTACGCGGACCCGGAGCCCGAACCGATCGGGCGTTCGAGGTGCGGGGGTGCACCACGGAATTCGGTACGCATGAACCACCGGAGCCCGGGGCACCTCCTCATCAACAAGGCGTATCAACACCGCAGCGAAATCCTCAGAGAGAAAAGCCACGAGCGGGAACGAATTCGACCTGGTTGGATGTTGATCCTGGTACACAGCTCGTCGAGCTAGAGAAGAGGCGACGTGACTACTGTTCTGACCCCTGCGAGCCCGCTCACCGCGGCCGACCGCTGCGACCGGTGCGGCGCCCAGGCCTACCTGCGTGTCGTCCTCGCCAGCGGAGGAGAGCTGCTCTTCTGCGCCCACCACGGCCGGAAGTTCGAGCCCGAGCTCAAGAAGATCGCCGTCGACATACAGGACGAGAGCGGCCGCCTGTCGGCGACGCCGAACTCGGCCAGCGACGACGAGCGCTGACCGTCCACGGTCGTTCGCCGAGCTGAGTCGACCACGGTCGACGCCGGCCGGGCGGTGGGTCCTCGGGCCCACCGCCCGGCTTCGGTCTTTTTCGGCCGCCACCCTGAGCGACCGTCAGACCACCGGGCGTGACGCACCGCGCGTGACGCCCGGCGGTCCGTAGCGCCTGGGCGCCCGGCGGCCAACAGCACGCCGGCCTACAGCACCGAGCGCACCGACTCGGCCACTGCGGCCACCCGCGTGTAGACGCCCGGGTGGGCCGCCTCCGCACAGCCGGTGCCCCACGAGACCAGCCCGGCCAGCCGCCCGGCCACCACCAGCGGCCCGCCGCTGTCGCCCTGGCAGGCGTCCTTCCCGCCGCGCTCCTCCCCCGCGCACACCATCGTCCGCGCGTCGTACGCGGTGTCGCCACCCGCCGGGTACGCGTGACCACAGACCGCGTCCGAGACGATCGGTACCGTCACCTGCCGCAGCACCGGCGAATAGCTGCCGTCGCCGCGGGTGTCCCCCCAGCCGAACACCGTCGCCGGCGTGCCCTCCGCGTACGGCTCGCTCTCGCCCGGACCGACCAGCTCGATCACCGGCCGCTCCGGCTGCGCCTCGGCCAGCGTGAGCACCGCCACATCCCGGGTGTTGGCGGCGAAGCTGTAGTCCGGGTCGATCCAGACGTTCTTGACCGCGACCTCCCGCCCGGCCGTGCCGCGCAGGTCGTCCCGGCCGAGCACCACCCGCAGCCCCGGCCGGTCGGTCCGGCGGCCGGTCGACTCGTCGTAGAAACAGTGGGCCGCCGTCACCACCTTCGTCCCGGTGACCAGCGCCCCGCCGCAGAACTGCCCGGAGTGCGCGCTGCCGAACTGCTTGCGACTGGACAGCGCCACCATCCACGGGTGGTCGGCGGTCGAGGCGGTCGACCCGCCGACGATCCGCCGCTGAGCCCCGGCCGGCTGCGCGGCACCCAGCACCAGCAGCGGGGAGGGCAGGGCGGCCAGCGCGACGAGGGCGACGGCCCGACGGCCGAGACGGGCCGGGAGCGTGTCCAGGAAGGGCGGCACCGGATCTCCAGATGATCGACGGGGAGCAACCGGCACAGCGTAGTCGAGCGATCACCCTCCGCACGGGAGGCGCGTCGCCGGGCCACCCGGACGAGCGACAAGCGAAAGGGCCCCTCCGCCGCGGCGGAGGGGCCCTTTCGTCGAGCGACTAGTCCAGGTAGTCGCGCAGCACCTGGGAGCGCGACGGGTGACGCAGCTTGGACATGGTCTTCGACTCGATCTGACGGATGCGCTCACGCGTCACGCCGTAGACCTTGCCGATCTCGTCCAGCGTCTTCGGCTGACCGTCGGTCAGGCCGAAGCGCATCGAGACCACGCCCGCCTCGCGCTCGGACAGGGTGTCCAGCACGGAGTGCAGCTGCTCCTGGAGCAGGGTGAAGGAGACCGCGTCGGCCGGGACGACCGCCTCGGAGTCCTCGATCAGGTCACCGAACTCGCTGTCGCCGTCCTCACCCAGCGGGGTGTGCAGCGAAATGGGCTCGCGACCGTACTTCTGGACCTCGATGACCTTCTCCGGGGTCATGTCGAGCTCCTTGGCCAGCTCCTCCGGGGTGGGCTCGCGGCCCAGGTCCTGGAGCATCTGGCGCTGGACGCGGGCCAGCTTGTTGATGACCTCGACCATGTGCACCGGGATACGGATGGTGCGGGCCTGGTCGGCCATCGCGCGGGTGATCGCCTGGCGGATCCACCAGGTGGCGTAGGTGGAGAACTTGTAGCCCTTGGTGTAGTCGAACTTCTCGACCGCACGGATCAGGCCCAGGTTGCCCTCCTGGATCAGGTCCAGGAAGAGCATGCCGCGGCCGGTGTAGCGCTTGGCCAGCGAGACCACCAGGCGGAGGTTGGCCTCCAGCAGGTGGTTCTTGGCCCGGCGGCCGTCCTCGGCGATGATCTCCAGCTCGCGCTTGAGCTTCGGTGCGAGCTTGTCGGCCTGGCTCAGCTTGTCCTCGGCGAACAGGCCGGCCTCGATCCGCTTGGCGAGCTCGACCTCCTGCTCGGCGTTGAGCAGCGGAACCTTGCCGATCTGCTTCAGGTAGTCCTTGACCGGGTCGGCGGTGGCACCGGCGACGGCGACCTGCTGGGCCGGCGCGTCGTCCTCGTCGTCGTCGGAGAGGACGAAGCCCTGGTCGGTCTCCTCCTCCGCCTCGCCCTCCGGCTTGTCGCCGGGCAGCGCGACGTCCTCGAGCAGCTCCTCCTCGGAGCCCAGCTCCTCGTCGCCCTTGGCGCCGGCCTTGCCGGCGGCGGTCTTCTTGGCAGCGGTCTTCTTGGCGGGCGCGGCAGCGGCCTTCTTGGCCACGGCCTTCTTCGCCGGAGCCGCGGCGATCTTCTTCGCCACCGGCTTCGACTCGCCCGAGTCGATGGTCTCGACGACCGTCACCTCGGCAGCGGCCACCGAGGCGGCGACGGTCGCGGCCGGGGCCACGTTGGTCGGGGAAGGAGCGATCCGCACCGGGGGCTTCGTCGGCGCGGCAGGCGTACGGGTGGTGACCGCCTTGGTCGCAGTGCGCTTGGTGGTGCTCTTGGCGGCAACGCTCTTGCGCTTGGCGCCGGCCGGCTCGGCCGCGCTGACCATGAGGTCCACGCCTTCCTCAATCAGCACCTGATTGAGGCTGCGCATGACGTTCTTCCACTTGGTGACCGGGATCTGGTCCGCCTCGAACGCCTGGCGCACGTCGTCACCGGCGATCTGCCCCTGGGCCTTGCCCCGCTCGATGAGCGCCAGCAGTGCCGCGGACTCGGCGATCTCGGGGGGAAGCGAACGGGATGTGCTGGCCGACACGAACAACCTCTCGGACGATGAGTGGACACGAACCCGGACCCGACCGCCCGAGGACTCGGGTGGGTGGACGGGGCTGGGTCTGCGGGACGGCAGCAGCGCCGCAGACCAACACAGCATTGTGACATGTGGTGGTATTCCGGAGCTGCTTCCGCTCCGTACACATCGCTGCCGCCCCTCAAGTGTTACGCATGCCCGTCGTGGCGCGGGTCACACCGCCGGGAAACGGCCTCCACCTGCCCCGGGCAGCCTACGTCCCGCCGCTGCGACGGCCCGTCCGGCCGCGCCGATGGGGGGTCGGCGCGGCGGGGGCGGTCGATCGGTCCATCGTCCGGACCGCGCTCAGTGCTCGCGGGGGGCGGGGACCGCGTGCTCGACGTCCGGGTGGACGGTGAGCAGCGCGCGGACAGCGGCCTCGGCGGCGGTGCCGTCGCCGATGCCGAGCGCGTCGACCAGCCGGGCGTGCAGGCTGACCGCCGAGTCGGACGGGCGCTCGCAGGTGGTGCCCGGGCCGCCGGACACCTGGAGGGCGCACGAGACGATGCTGGACAGGTGCTCCAGCATCCGGTTGCCCGCCATCTGCAGGACCAGGCCGTGCAGCTCGGCGTCGGCCCGGCCGTAGCTGACCAGGTCGCCCTGGGCCCCGGCGTGGCCCATGATCTCGGTCAGCTCGACCAGGCGGGCCTGGACGTCCTCCCGGCCGTGGCCGGCGGCCAGCCGGGCGGCCAGCGGCTCGATCGCCCAGCGCAGCTCGAACAGCTCGCGGCGCTGCTCGTCGCGCTGCGGGCCGAAGGCGCGCCACTCGATGATGTCCGGGTCCAGCAGGTTCCAGTCGCCGACCGGGCGGACCCGGGTGCCGACGTTCGGCCGGGCGGAGACCAGGCCCTTGGCCTCCAGCACCCGCAGCGACTCGCGGACGACCGTGCGGGACACCTCGAAGCGCTGGCCGATCTCCTCCGGCACCAGCGGACGGTCGGCGCCCAGGTCGCCGGAGACGATCATCTGGCCGAGCTGCTGCACCAGCTGGCCGTGCAGGCCGCGGCCGCGGCTGCTGGTGGTCTTCCGGCCGACCCGGCCGAGCTCCGACTCGGCCCCCTCCCAGCGGGGGGCGGGCGGGGTGGGCCGGTCGGCGTAGGGGAAACGGTCCAGCTCGCCGGCCGAGATCGACTCGGCCGCGCGGGCTGCGGTCATGGTGGGGTGCGCAAGGGTACTCACAGCTCCTTTGTCGGCGATCGGCGGAGCCGCCTTGAGGATTCTCGTGAAAAGCACACGAAAGGGTGATCGACCGTGACTGGATAATTGACTTCTTATCAGGAAGAAACGGCCAAACCGGTCCTACTGCGGTCACATCGGGCCCTCTCGGTCCTGGCCGGCGCCGGTCAGAGCGCCCGGCGACGGAACTGGACCAGCACGCCCGCCGCCAGCAGCACCACCACCGGCGCCAGCAGCGCGGCCAGCAGCAGCGGCTCCGGACCGGCCGCCGCGACCGCACCCGGCGCCCCGCGCACCCAGTCCAGCCCGTACTGGAACGGCATCAGCTCGCGCGCCCACACCGGCCAGTCCAGGCCGCCCTGACGCAGCACCAGCCCCGCGGTCGGCTCCAGCAGCGCCGGGAGCGCGCACAGCGCCAGCAGACCCGCCGCCGCACTGCGCACCACCGAGGTCAGCAGCAGGCCGGCGCAGCCGCCGAGCACCACCATCACCACGAACGCCAGCAGCGGACGGCCGGCCGAACCCTCCGCCAGCAGCGAGCCCGCCGTACCGTCCGTCGCGACCGTCGTGCCGCCCACCGCGCTGCCCGCTGCGCCCTCTGCAACCGCCGCGCCCGCTCCGGGGCGGAACGCCGCCAGCCCGTCGAAGACCGCCGAACCGTCCACCCCGCCCGGCAGCGCCGCGAAGCGCACCACCACCGCGTCCACCGCCAGCGACACCACCGCCAGCAGCGCCGACACCGCGCCGATCACCGCGAGCTTGCCGCCGACCAGACCGATCCGGCGGCCGAACGAGACCCGCGAGGCGGCCAGCCCCGGAAAACGCACCTCGTGCCCGTACGACAGCGCGCCGAGCGCGCCCGCGCCGAGCGCCGCGACCGGCAGCGGCAGCAGCGGCACCACCGCCGCCACGCACCGCACCGCCGCCGCCACCGACAGCTCGCCGTCCGGCAACTGCCGGGCCAGCACCGCCGCCACGGCCGCGTCGGCCAGCAGGACGGCGCCCAGGATCAACCAGGTCGAACGCAGGCCGCGCAGGCGGCGCAGCTCGTAGGCCAGTACGCGCACGGGTCACTCGTTCCGGGGTTCGGGCCCGGCGCGGGTCGGGCGCGGGGCGGGACAGGGCGGGGCGGGATGGGGCGGGGCTTGGTGGGGCGGGGCTGGGGGTGTGAGGGGTACGGGTGGGGCCGCGTGGTGACGGCGGATCAGTGGCCCGCGAGCGGGCCGGGGAACGGCGGCTGCCCGCCGTCGCCCTCCGCACCGCCGCCGAGCGCCGGCTCTTCCCGGAACAGCGGGCGCTCCGGCCGCACCGCCTGGCCCTGCGCCGGGTACCCGTCCAGTGGGAACGGCTCCTGGTCCGCGAACCGGCCGGTCGGCGGCAGCACCGACTGCTGCCCCACCTGCGCTCCCGACTGCGGCCCCAGATGCTGCGCTGCCGGGTTCGCGCCCATCTGGTGCGCTCCCACGTGGTGCGCACCTGGGTAGACGCCCGGGTATGCACCCGGGTGCGCGCCCAGGTGCTGCGGCACCGGGTCCGGTGCGAGATCGGGCTCGGACTCGGCGGGGCGTCCGACGACCACGGCGGCCGGGACGGGCTCGTACAGCGGTTCCTCCCGGCCGACCGGGGACAGCAGCTCGGTCGCCGGTTCCGGCCGCGCCGCCGGTACGGGCTCCGCCGCGCGCCGGTCACGCCCGCGCACCCGGACGTGCCCCGAGCGGCCCGAACCGCTCGGCAGCGACGGGTACGGCACCGGCTGCTCCACCACCCGGTCGGCCAGCTCGTGCAGCAGGATGCCGTGGCGGTAGGCGAGTTCGCCGATCTCGGTGCGACCGATGCCGCTCACCGCGAGCCCCGCGCCGCCGTCCCGCCGAACCTGCGCCCCCTGGCCGGTCAGCAGGTCCGCGAGGCGGGCCATCTGCGGGCCGCGCACCGCGACCTCGGGGTGCAGCCGGGTGCGCCGGAACTCCGCCACCGGCTGGTCCGCGACCAGCCGGCCCCGGTCCAGGGTGACCACGCGGTCGGCGAGCGAGGCCGCCTCCTGCGGGCTGCGGGTGGTCACCACGACCGTCCCGCCGGCCACCGCGAAGGAGCGGCAGAAAGCGTGGAACCACTCCTCGTTGCGCGGCGACAGCCCCTCGGTCGGGGCGTCCAGCAAAAGCGTGTTCGGGTCGCCCAGCAGGGCCGCGGCCAGGGCCAGCCGCCGGTTCATCCCGGGCGAGAAGGCGCGCAGCCGGTGCTCGGCCACGGCCGCCAGCCGGGCCTGCTCCAGCAACTCGTCCGCACGCCGGGCCGGGACGCCGACGCTGCCCGCGAGCATCCGCAGATGGCTGCGCGCCCGCTGTCCGGGGTGCCCGGCGGTCGGGCGCGCGCTGGGCAGCATCACGCCGATCTCGCGCTCCGGGCGCCGGATGCTGCGGTAGGTGCGGCCGTCGAACAGCGTGATGCCGAGGCCGCGTTCGAGCTCCACCATCAGCCTCAGCGCGGTGGTCTTGCCCGCGCCCGCGTCACCGAGCAGCGCGGTCACCACGCCGGGGCGGGCGTCGAAAGTCAGGTCCAGCAGCGCCGGGGGCCGCCCGCGCCGGTGGACCTTGGTCAGTCCGGTGATCTGGATCATCACTGCCGCTCCCCTGTCCGGGCGCCGTCCACTGTGCCTGCCGCCAGCACAGTAGGACGCGGAGCGGTAGATTCCGGGCATTCCGGATGCGTCGGAGGGGGTGTGGCCGCGCGCCTCACTCGATCAGGCGACAGCTTCCGCCGGACGACCCGGCGGCGGCGTGACCAGGACCGGAGCAGGACTCGGTCGCCCGCCGGTCAGGAGTTGGTCAGGGCCCGACCGGAACTCGCCCGGGGAACTCGGTCGGAACCCGGCCGGAGCCAGCCCGGTCGGATCCCGGTCGGAACCCGGCCGGAGCCAGCCCGGTCGGATCCCGGTCGGATCCCGGCCGGAGCCAGCCCGGTCGGATCCCGGTCGGATCCCGGCCGGAGCCAGCCCGCTCGGAGCGCCCGGTCAGGACTCCGGGCGCAGCATCGGCGGGTTGAGCAGCGTCGCACCGCCCGCTGTGAAGAGCTGGGCCGGACGCCCGCCCTGACGGGTCGTCGTGCCCCCGGAGGGCAGCAGGAAGCCCGGCGTGCCGGTCACCTTCCGGTGGAAGTTGCGCGGGTCCAGCACCACGCCCCACACCGCCTCGTACACCCGGCGCAGCTCGCCGACGGTGAACTCGGGCGGGCAGAAAGCCGTCGCCAGCGAGGAGTACTCGATCTTCGACCGGGCCCGCTCCACGCCCTCGGCGAGGATCTGGCCGTGATCGAAGGCGAGCGGCACGCCGTCCGCCGGGGAGGCACCGAGCAGCTCGCCGACCGGCGCCCAGCGGGCACCGCTCGCGTCACCGCCCGGGCGCGGCGTCGGCAGGTCCGGCGCGAGCACCAGGTACGCCACGCTGACCACCCGCATGCGCGGATCCCGCTGCGGGTGCCCGTACGTCGCCAGCTGCTCCAAGTGGGCACCGGCCGTCGCCTGGCCCGCCGAGGAGTGGGCGCGCAGGCCGGTCTCCTCCGCGAGTTCGCGGGAGGCCGCCTCGGCAAGGCCCTCGTCCGGGCGGACGAAGCCACCGGGCAGCGCCCAGTAACCCTGGAACGGCGCCTCGCCGCGCTTGACCAGCAGCGCGCACAGCGCGTGGTCCCGCACCGTCAGCACCACCAGGTCGACGGTCACGGCGAACGGGGGGAAGGCCGACGGGTCATAGCGCGACATGGCGACGATCATAGTCGTCTCTCTGACGATAAACACAGAGCTCGGGACGGTTGCCCCACGCACGGCCCGAGGCGCAGCCCGGCGCACCGGCTGTGGGGCAACCGTCCCGAGGGACAGCCCGCCCCGCAGCCCGATCCACAGCCCGGCACCGGTCTTTGGTGCCGCCCAGTGCCGGCCGGGGGTACCGCCCCGGTGCCGGCCCGGGGTGCCGCCCAGTGCCGGCCGGGGGTACCGCCCAGTGCCAGCCCGGGGTGCCGCCCGGCGCCGGCCGGAGGTGCGAACCGGTGCCGGCACGTCAGCGGGCGCCGAGCTGCAGCGCCGCCGGGGCCTCCTCCACCACCGCCACGCCGATCCGGCTGACCCGGACCGAGAACGGCTCACCGGCGACCCGAAGCCCGGTCAGCTGCAGTTCGCCCAGTGGCGCTGTGCTGGCCGGACGCACCGCCACCCGCCCGGACGGCACGTCGGGCCGCACGCCGGCGAGCGACAGCACCAGGTGCACGGCGGCCGCGGCGGACACCGCAGCCGGCCGGCATGCGGCGTGGTGCGGCACCGGCGGACAGTCCGCCACCTTCTGCTCGCCCGCGTACATCTCGGGGAGCCGGGCCTCGAAGTGGGTGGAGCTGTCCAGCAGCCCCTCCAGCAGCGCTCCCGCCTCCCGTTCGAACCCCGCCTCGGCGAGCCCGGAGACGGCAAGCACCGTCTCGTGCACCCGGACCGCGCCGCTGCGGTGGCCGAGCGGGTTGAACCGGGGCGACTTGGCGCTGAGCGTCCGCAGCCCCCAGCCGCAGTCGAGCTCCGGGGTGACCAGGCGCTGGGCGAGCAGTCGGGACTGCTCGCGGTCCAGCAGCCCCTCGTACGAGTCGCCGTCGCCGGCCAGGCCGACGTCGAAGAGGTGCACCAGGGTGGACGCCAGCGCCGGCAGCGGCCGATCGTCCGGGAGCAGCGCGGCGGCCGGTCGGCCGCCCGACAGGTCGTCGATCCAGAACCGCTCGCGGAACCGCTCGCGCAGCCCGGCCGCCCAGGACCGCCACTCCTGCGCGCCCGGCCGGTCGAAGGCGTCCAGCAGGTCGGCGCCGTGCAGCGCCGCACGGTGGGCCTGCGCCTGCACCTCGCAGCGGGCCGCGCCCGGTCGGGCCGCCCGTTCCGCGGCCGACCGGCCGAGGTCGGTGACGAAGCCCTCCGGTCCGTCGGTGCCGTCCGCGACCGCCGCCCGCAGCGCTCCCAGCGCGCGCTCGGCGACGGGCAGCAGCTCCGCGACCTCGGCCCGGGGCATGCCCCAGCGCCACGCCTCGGCCAGCACCGTGACGAACAGCAGGGTCGCCTCGGTCGCGGTGCAGGTCGGCGGGAGCTCGGGGCCGCCGTGGCGCAGCGGGCCGGGCACGACGCCGTCCATCGGATGCGCCGTCTCGGACGCGGCACCGCCCGCGCCGGCCGTACCGCCCGGGGCGGTGGTGGTGGACGAAGCGGCGCTCGGTGCGGCAGGGGCCGTGTGGCCACCCGCCGACCCGCCGGCGGGCGCGGCCGGAGTGACACCGCTGTCGGCGCCGGTCCCGTACACGAAGGTGGGGACCGGGACGGACCCGCTGCCGGACCCGGCGACGGATCCGGTGCTGCCGGACTGGCCGAAAGCAGGGCCGGCCGGGCCGGCGACGTGCTGGCGGCGGGCCAGTGCCCGCAGGGTCCCCGCGGCGAGGCGGGTGCCGAGCGGCAGGGTGAGCCGGGCCGCCCACAGGGCGTCGGCGGCGGTCAGGCCGAAGCGCCAGGGGGCACCGGAGGCGGTGTACAGGTCGGTGGGGCGGTCCGCGTCGGCGAGCAGCAGCCCGCCGAGCGCGTCGAGCGAACGGGCGACCAGCCGCTCGGCCCGCTGGTCGTCGCACCGGACCTCGGGCTCCGCCCAGGGCAGCGGGACGCCCTGGCCCCGGCCCGTCGGGGGCCGGCCTGCGCCGGCGGCCGTCTCCACCTCCGCGTGCAGTTCGACCGACCAGCGGGCGCCGGGCTGCACCTCCAGGTCCCAGCGCAGGACGCCCGCGCCGGCCAGTACGGCGTGCGGCGAGGGACGTGCGGACACCGCCGCTCCCCGGCCGTGACCGGACCAGCGCAGCCCCGCCGACTGCACCTGGCCGGGCAGGTCGGCGGTGCGGCGGCCGGCCGCGATGTCGGTGAGCAGACCCAGGTCGGTGCCGAGCGCGATCTCCAGCGGGAGCCTGGCGGGGCGGAGCCCGGTGTTGCGAACGGTCACCGTCTCTATGCCGTCGGCGTGCCGCAGCCGCTCCACGGTGAGCGCGGGATCCGGGTCGGGGTCGCCGGGAATCCGGACCGCGCCGACGAAACGGGCGGCGGACGTCGAGGTGAGGGTGCCCTGGAGGGGCATCGGCTCGATTCCGCCGAGGCGGATCTCCATCCGGGCGAGGGTGCGGACCCCCGAGCGGAAGAAGCCGTGCATGCCCTGGCCGCGCAGTTGGCCGTCGGACGCGGAGATCGCCATGCCGGGCGCGCTGACGCACATCACCGCGTCGTGGGACGCCACCGGCTGCGGGCGCGGCCCGGCCGGCGCCTGCGGCGCCTGCTGGCGCGGCGGTCCGAACGGCTGCCCACCCGGGCCGGGCACCTGGCCACCCGGCAGCCCGGCACCACCCGGTCCCGACGGGCCGGCCGGAATCCCGGCGCCGCCCATGCCCGGCGGCGGACCGGCAGGTACCCCGGCGCCGCCCATGCCGGGCGGCGGACCGGCGGGAACACCGGCACCACCGGCACCACCCACGGCCGGCGGTGGACCGGCCGGACTTCCGAAGCCGACAGGGCCCGTCGGGGCACCCGCCGTTGCCCCGGTCGGCACGGGCGCCGTCCCGGGCGTACCCGGCGCCGCCGGCGCGCCTGCGGACGGACCCGGTCCGCCGTGGGAGCCGCCGTGGAAGCCGGCATCGCCGGGACCGCCCGGAGCGCCCGCGCGGGCCGGGCCGGGGGCGGGGCCGGCCGGGTGCTGCGGGGTGGCTGCGGGGACAGGTGGCGCCGAGTGCGGTGCTGCCTGTGGTGGCCTTGAGGCGGTCACCGGGTTCTCCTCCCCTCGGTCGACCGGCGGCTGCGTCTCCGGCCGGCCGCGAGTGTGCTCGATCGCGGTCTGTGCTGCTCTGCCGCCGCCGGTGTGCGCGGCAGCGGCCCGGACGGTGGCGGCCCCCGGCCACCCGGCCGGAGCGGGTCTGTTCTCTCGTCTACGGACGTGTCCGTCCCGCCGTGACGCCGGTCGCGCGACACTGCGCGGTGGCCGCCCGACTGCGGCCGGGAGTCCGACGCCGGTGCGGAGCGCCGTGGCGTTCCGCAGGTTGAACGCCGTGCACCCGCCCCAGGTCACGCCCTGACACCGGAGGTCGGCTCGAGCGCCGGCACCGCGTGGTGCCCGCCCGGCGGCGCGCCCCCGGGCCCCCGCAGGGCGCCGGTGGTGGTCCGGTCGTGGTGTCGGCCTCGGGTCGCCGCCGTCGGCGGCCGCCCTCCACCGGATCCGGTCCGCCGTCAGGATACGGTGCGGAGGCAGTGGCGCCCGCACCGGAGACCCCGGCGGACGCCGCCCCGACTCAGCAGCAACAACCCCGCACCAAGGAGTTGCATGTCCACCGTCAGCCGACTGCCCGGGATCGTCACCACCGACCACGTCTTCCAGGTCCCGCTCGACCACCGGGCCCCGGACGGCGAGCAGATCGAGCTCTACGCGCGCGAGGTGGTCGCCCCCGGCCGGGTGCACGACGACCTGCCGTGGCTGGTCTACCTGCAGGGCGGCCCGGGCGGCAAGGCCAACCGCCCGCTGGGCAAGGACGGTTGGCTCACCCGGGCGCTCGACGACTACCGCGTCCTGCTGCTCGACCAGCGCGGCACCGGGCGGTCGACGCCCGCCACCCGGCAGACCCTGACCCGCCGGGGCGACGCCCGGCAGCAGGCCGAGTACCTGGCCCACTTCCGCGCGGACTCGATCGTGCGGGACGCCGAGCTGGTCCGGCACCGGCTGCTGGGTCCGGACGGCCGGTGGAGCCTGCTCGGCCAGAGCTTCGGCGGCTTCTGCACCCTGACCTACCTGTCGCTGGCCCCGGAGGGGTTGCGCGAGGCGTTCGTGACGGGCGGACTGGCCGGGCTGCGCCGCTCGGCGGACGAGGTCTACCGCGCGGCGTACCCGCGGGTGGCCCGCAAGAACGCCGGCCACTACCGGCGCTTCCCGCAGGACGTGGCCGCGGTGCGCCGGATCGCCGCCCACCTCACCGAGCGCCCCGCCACCCTGCCGGACGGCGGCACGCTGACCGTCGAGGCGTTCCAGGCGCTGGGCATGATGCTCGGCAGCGGCACCGGCTCGTTCAGCCTCCACTACCTGCTGGAGGAGGCGTGGGTGGACGGCGCGGCCGGGCCCGAGCTCTCCGACACCTTCCTCGCGGGCGCCCAGGCGCAGCTCTCCTTCGCCCAGGGGCCGCTGTACGCCGTGCTGCACGAGTCGATCTACGGGCAGTGTTCGGTCGACGGCCGCGGCACGGAGTGGTCGGCGGAGCGCGTGCGCAAGGAGTTCCCCGAGTTCGACGCCGCGCAGGCGCTGGCCGACGACCGGCCGGTGCTGTTCACCGGGGAGATGATCTACCCCTGGATGTTCGAGACCGACCCGTCGCTGCGGCCGCTGCGCGAGACGGCGCAGCTGCTCGCGGAGCGCACGGACTGGAGCGACCTGTACGACACCGAGCGGCTCGCGACCAACGAGGTGCCGGTCTTCGCGGCTGTCTACCACGACGACATGTACGTCGACACGGCCCACTCCCTGGAGACGGCGGACGCCGTCGCGAACACCCGGGTGTGGGTGACCAACGAGTGGGAGCACGACGGCCTGCGGGTCAGCGGGGGCGGCGTGCTGGACCGGCTGATCCGGATGGCCCAGGGCGAGATCTAGCCGGAACCGCCCGCCCGGGAGGGCGGCCGGACCGGCCGCCCTCCCCCGCGCGGCCCCGAGCACCCGCGCAAGCAGCGCGCTCACCTCGACCGCCCTCCACCCGCTCGCCCGCGCGGCTTCCCCCGGTCCGGGCCCGGGATCTCCGCGCCCTGCTCGGCCGCCTGCCGGACCCGCAGCCGGATCCGCCGCCGGGCCGAGCGCCGGGCACCTGCTGCGGCGTCCCCGACCGGAGGACCGTCCTCCCCCGGCCCGGGCAGCTCGGGCGGCTGACCACCGCCCGGGTCACCACCGGCATCCGGCGACCCCCGACAGCGAGCCCCCGCCCCGGGCCCGGCACCGCGCTCCCCCGCGCCGGCCCGGCGAACCCCGCCCGCTTCCTCACCGGCCCCCGAGGCGGCCGGGAGCCCCGGATCCGCCCGGTCCCCACGATCCGGCCCCGCCGGCGTCACCGGCCCGTCCGGTCCGTCCGGACTCTCCGGGCCCACCGGCCCCTCCGGCGTCCTCGGCTTCGGCCCCTCAGGCCCGCCCCGTCCGTCAGGCATGCCCGGTGCCTCCACCGCGCCGCCCTCCGGGCGCCCGGTACCGCTGTGCCGGATCCGCTCGGACCGCTCGCGGCGCACCGCCTCCAACAGCTTCTCCGGCGTCAGCCCGCCGTTGAGCGACTCGTAGAGCAGCTGGGCCAGGGTGTACCCGGGGTCGAGGTCCAGGGCGCGGGAGAGGACGATGCGGGCGGTCGCGCTGTCACCGCCGAGCCAGGACGCCCAGGCGAGCAGGGTCATCGGCGGGGTCGCGAGGTAGTCGAACGGCGGCACGCAGCGCTGGATGAGGAAGCGCCAGAGCCGCTGGGCCGGGACCAGTTCGTGCGGCTCCGCGTACTCCGCGCCGCGGTCGCGGCCGAGCTTGTCCTGGAGCCCGACGAGCAGGCGGGCGGTCTGGGCCGCGTCGAGCCCCTTGGCGCCCGCCCCGAACGCCGCCATCGCCTCGGCGATCAGCTCTCCGGTGCGGTCGACCGTCCCGGCCCGGCCGCGCGGGCCGGTCAGCTCCCGGATGAACGGCGGCCCGGCCTCCTCGATGGCCCGTCGCTGGACGTCCGAGACCGGCGGGCCCACGGGTGCGAGGCCCGCGACGATGGCCTTCCGGCTGCCCCTCGGGGCGAGCCCGGCAAAGGTCGCCGCAGCGGCCAGCGGGCTCGGCAGGTGCGCGGGCCGGACCGGTGTGCCGTCGGGATCGCAACAGCTCGCCCCGGTGCACAGGAACGAGCGCCACCGCCCGGCGGAGATGCAGAGCGACTCCTTCACCACCACTCCCTCGTTCTCGAAGGCCCGGGCCAGCGCACGGGCCAGCGGCTGCAGACGGGCGAGGACCGCCGGCCCTCCGGCCCGGCCCTCCGCGCGGGGGTCGGGCCCCCGGTCGGAACCGCGGTCGGAACGGCGGTCCGGCCCGAGGCTGCCGCCGGGGTCGGGTTCCGCCTCCCCGTCCGGATCGGGATCCCGGCAGAGGTAGAGCAGCACCTGGTCCGGCCTCCGGCCACGCTGCTCGGAGAGCTCGACCAGCAGCCGCGCCGCGTCCTCTGCCACGCGGGACCACCGGGCGGCGTCCTCCGGGATGTCGATCCGGATCACGCCGCCCTGTTCGAGGGCGGGCCCCATCAGCCCGACGGCCACGATCGAGTCGTCCGGGAAGAAGCCGAGCAGGTACGGGAGCATCTCGGCCATGTCGGCCGGCCCACGCATGCGGACCGGGAGGAAACCGGGGATCTGGGCGGAGGGCATGGTGCCGCGGTCGTCGTTCATGGCCGGAAGCGTGCCCCGATCTCCGGCCCGTGGGGCGACTCACCCGTTCGGCTGTGGACAACACGCAGGGCTCAGCATCTGCTCCTTCGTTCGAGCGACGGACGGCCCCGCAGCTGTCCGGTAGTTGTCCACAGGTTCGTGCTTTGTCGGCACCGCGCGGTATCCATGAGCCATGAACCAGCGCACCAGCCACCCCACCGACGCCCCCGACCGCGCTGCCGTCCGTGCCCGCGCCGAGGCGGTGCTGCGCGAGCTGGCCGGGCCCTCGGCCCTGCTGCGCGAGGACCAGTGGTCGGCGATCGAGGCGCTGGTCGTCGACGGTCGCCGGGCCCTGGTGGTGCAGCGCACCGGCTGGGGCAAGTCCGCCGTCTACTTCATCGCCACCGCCCTGCTGCGCTCGCGCGGCGCGGGCCCGACGGTGATCGTCTCCCCGCTGCTCGCGCTGATGCGCAACCAGGTGGAGTCCGCCGCCAAGGCCGGCATCCACGCCCGCACCATCAACTCGGCCAACCCCGAGGAGTGGGACGGGATCCAGGCCGAGGTCGCGGCCGGCCGGGTCGACATCCTGCTGGTCAGCCCCGAGCGTCTGAACAACCCCGACTTCCGCGACCAGGTGCTGCCCAAGCTGGCCGCCTCCACCGGCCTGCTGGTGGTCGACGAGGCGCACTGCATCTCCGACTGGGGCCACGACTTCCGGCCGGACTACCGCCGGCTGCGCACCATGCTCACCGAGCTCGCCCCCGGCGTGCCGGTGCTGGCCACCACCGCCACCGCCAACGCCCGGGTCACCGCCGACGTCGCCGAGCAGCTCGGCACCGGCGCGGAGTCCGGTCCGACACCGGGCCGGGCCCTGGTGCTGCGCGGCGCGCTCGACCGGGAGAGCCTCAGCCTGGCCGTGCTCCCGCTGCCCGACCCGGCGCACCGGCTGGCGTGGCTCGCCGACCACCTCGCCGAGCTGCCCGGCTCCGGCATCGTCTACACCCTGACCGTCGCCGCCGCCGAGGAGGTGGCGGACTTCCTGCGGGGCCGCGGCTTCCCGGTGGCCTCCTACTCGGGCCGGACGGAGGACGCCGAGCGCCGCAGCGCCGAGGCCGATCTGCTGGCCAACCGGGTCAAGGCCCTGGTGGCGACCTCCGCGCTGGGCATGGGCTTCGACAAGCCCGACCTCGGCTTCGTGGTGCACCTCGGTTCGCCGAGCTCGCCGATCGCCTACTACCAGCAGGTCGGCCGGGCCGGCCGCGGCGTCGACCGGGCGGAGGTCCTGCTGCTGCCCGGCCGGGAGGACGAGGCGATCTGGCGGTACTTCGCCTCCCTGGGCTTCCCCGCCGAGGAGCAGGTCCGACGGACGATCGACGCGCTGGCCGAGGCCGGCCGCCCGCTCTCCACGGCCGCCCTGGAGACTCGGGTGGATCTCCGCCGGGCCCGCCTGGAGACCATGCTCAAGGTGCTGGACGTGGACGGCGCGGTCCGTCGGGTCCGGGGCGGCTGGGAGGCGACCGGTCGACCGTGGGCCTACGACGGGGCGCGCTACGCCAAGGTCGCCGAGTCCCGCGAGGCCGAGCAGCGGGCGATGCGGGAGTACGCGGCCGGCACCGGCTGCCGGATGGAGTTCCTCCGCCGTCAGCTCGACGACCCGGACGCCGCCCCCTGCGGGCGCTGCGACAACTGCGCCGGCCCGAAGCACTCCGCCGAGGTCTCGGCCGCCGTGCTGGACGCGGCCCGCGCCGCGCTCGGCCGCCCCGGCGTCACCTTCGAGCCGCGCCGGATGTGGCCGACCGGGATGGAGGCGCTCGGCGTCCCGCTCAAGGGCCGGATCCCGGCCGGCGAGCAGGCCGAGGTCGGCCGGGCGCTCGGCCGCCTCTCCGACATCGGCTGGGGCAACCGGCTGCGCGCCATGCTCGGCGAGCAG
Source organism: Kitasatospora sp. NPDC048365 (assembly GCF_043200835.1). NCBI lineage: Bacteria > Bacillati > Actinomycetota > Actinomycetes > Kitasatosporales > Streptomycetaceae > Kitasatospora > Kitasatospora sp. NPDC048365. Next base: position 87,026 of record NZ_JBICYJ010000020.1, on the reverse strand, counting down.
AGCCCAGACGGTCCGCTCCCCCGCGAGGTGCTCGACGCGCTGGTCGGCGTGGTGGCCGACTGGGCCAAGGGCCCGGGCGGCTGGGCCGGTCCGGAGGGCCCGGACGGCGCCCGGACGGCCCGCCCGGTCGGCGTCGTGGCCATGGACTCGGCCACCCGGCCCGCCCTGGTCGGCAGCCTCGGCGAGCAGCTCGCCACGGTCGGGCGGCTGCCCCTGCTGGGCCGGGTCGAGTACGCCACAGGCCGGCCGCCGCACGGCGGGCGGAGCAACAGCGCCCAGCGGCTGCACTCGCTGTCCGGCGCGCTGACGCTCTCCCCCGGGCTGCGGGAGACGCTGGCCGCGGCCCCGGGCCCGGTGCTGCTGGTCGACGACCTGGTGGACTCCGGCTGGACGGTCACGGTGGCCGCCCGCCTGCTCCGGCAGGCCGGTGCCACCGCCGTGCTTCCGCTGGTCCTGGCCGTCCAGGCCTGACACCCCGGCAGGGCGGGCGGATCCGGAGTTGCTTCACCGGGTACAACACGGGCGAAACCCTTCGGACCCCCGTCAGCCGAATGGCGGAACGGCGAACGAGGAATATATCCGGCAGAACCACGGCTTTCGGGCGGCGTTCGTCATTTCATCATTGCCGCTCGGCCCGCTGTGACCTGAGAATTGGAGCGTATCCAGCGCCCGGTCCGACGGACCCGGCCTTCGGCGTACGCCCGCGCGGGCTGCTCCACCGCAGCGGGCTCGGGAAGGAGGATCGTGATCAACGGCATCGACCGAGGTCCTTCCCGCATTGACGGCGCGCGCAGCATCGACCTTCCCATCTGGAACGACCTCGAGGTGCCGCTGCTGCGCACTCCCCGCGAGTTCGTCGCCGAGCTGCACCAGCGGCACCTCCCGCAGCCGGGCACCACCGTGGTGGCCGTCCTCGACCCGGAGCACCGGGTGACCGCCTCCGCGTCCTTCGCCACCCGCCCGCACATCACCGACGGGTGGCACCACCGCAACGCGCTCCTCGCCCAGCTGCGCCGGGTCGTCCCGCACGATCTCCGGCTGAGCGTCCCGGTCCGCACGGCGGTGCTGCTGCGCTGCCGGGAGGGATCGCCGGAGTGGACGGAGCAGGACGGCGCCTGGATGTGGGCCCTGCGGGACGCCGCCGAGCTGCACGGGCTGCGCTGCGGCTCCTACCTGACACTGACCCCCGCCGGCTGGCACTCGATCGGCGACGGCCGGCGCGGCCGCAACCCGCACTCGGGGTCCTGGGCGGACGGGCCGATCCACACGGTCACCGAGCTGCCGCCGCGACCGGTCCGGGAGCTGGCCCGCGAGCTCGGCCGGCAGCACCCGGTCGGCGCTCTCCCCGTCGTCCCGGTCGTCCCGGTCGTCGATGCGGCCCCGGTCGCCACCGTCGGTACGGTCACCGCGCTGGACTCCGTCCGCCGCGCAGCCGGCCGCTGAGGCCCGGGCCGGCCCGGGGCCGCCCCCGGACCAGACCGGGCCCGCCCCGGGCCGGCCCGGGGCGGGCCCACGCACGGTGGAACAACGGGTGCCGCGGGACACCACGCGGCTGCGGGAACGACAGAGAGCCCGGGAGCTGTGGGGGCTCCCGGGCTGCGACTTTCAGGGGTCAGGCGAACAGCGGAGCGACCAGCTCGCGCTCGCCGCACACCACCAGCAGCGCGCCGGCACCGTCGAGCGCCTTGCGCGCGGCCCGCTCGACCCGGCCGGCGGTGCCGTCGTTGACGACCAGCACCACCACGTCCCGGCTCAGCGGGCGGCTCGCGTCCGCGTCGGCGTAGAACACATCGCCGCCGTCGGCCAGCTGAGCCCAGTAGCTCTCCTCGCCGAAGCTCAGCTCGTGCTGCTGCCAGGGATGCGCCTCGCCGACCGTCAGGACCAGCACGTCGCCCGGGCGACGGCCGGACTCCAGCAGCGCGTCCACCGCCTCGTCGGCGCGCTCGACGGCGTCGCCGGGCGCGGCCGGCAGCAGTTGCACGGCAGGAGTGGCACGGCTGGGCGCCGGTGCGGGCTTGGGGCCGGGTGCCGGCCGCGGCCCGGGAACGGGGCGGTCGGCGCGCGGCGGTGCGGGCCTGGGGCCGGGCCTCGGTGCGGCGGGGCGGGGGCCCGGCACCGGGACGGCGGCTACGGCGGAAGGGGAAACGGCCCGACCGGCGGCGGGCGTGCGGGGGGCGGATGCGTCCGACTTGTGGGGAAGGGGAACGCCGGGGCCCGGGATACTCTCGTGAATCTCCGGCTCCTCGGGGAAGACAGGCATACCCGGATATCTATCAAATGCCGGTCGGATGCGCACGGGCACCCCACCACTTGGGCACGTACGCGCCGCAATCCGACCGTCGCGGGCCCGCAGGCGGACGACCTGACAATACGTCAGAAACCGAGCGAAAGCTGCTCGCCCCGGTCCTCCTCGCCGGCCCGGTGGCGCTTGAGGTGTCGCCAGCGCGGCAGCGCGTCCATGTAGGCCCAGGAGAGCCGGTGGTGCTCGGTGGGCCCGAGCTCGTCCAGCGCGGCGCGGTGCACCGGGGACGGGTAGCCCGCGTTCTCGTCGAAGGCGAACGCGGGGTGGTCGGCGCCCAACTCGGCCATCAGGCCGTCGCGCTGCACCTTGGCCAGCACCGAGGCGGCGGAGACGCAGACGCAGGACTGGTCACCCTTGATCACCGTACGCACCCGCCACGGGCCGCCCAGATAGTCGTGCTTGCCGTCGAGGATGACCGCGTCCGGCACGACCGGGAGGGCCTCCAGGGCCCGGGTGGCGGCGAGGCGGAGCGCGGCGGTCATGCCGAGCTCGTCGCACTCCTGCGGGGACGCCTGGCCGATGGCGTACGCGGAGACCCAGTCCGCGAGGACCGGGGCGAGCGCGAGGCGACGGCGCTCGGTGAGCAGCTTGGAGTCGGTCAGCCCCTCCGGCGGCTTGCGCAGGCCGGTGACGGCCGCACCGACGGTGACCGGGCCGGCCCAGGCGCCGCGCCCGACCTCGTCCAGTCCGACGACCACGCTCGCGCCGGCCCGACGCAGGGATCGCTCGACCGAGTGGGTCGGGGGGTCGTAGGGCATGGCTGATCCGTTCGGCGAGGAGCTGGCACCGCCCAGCCTACGCCGCCCGCGGACCACCCCCACGCGCCCGCCGACCCGCCCACCGGCCGCCTGCTGGAGAGAACGCCCCACCCCTGCCGCAGCCCCGAACCGACCCGACCCAGGCCCGGCCAAGACGGCCCGCCCCGACCCGCACCCAGCCAGAACGGCCGCGGCCGGGTCACGGCCGGACCAGCGGCACCAGCACCTCGTCGACCAGCCGCTCGCAGAACTCCCTGTCGATCCGCCCGGTGCACAGCTTCGCCCGGTAGAGCATCATCGCCGGCACGACGTCCGCGACCAGCGGGTCGGCGGCTCCCGGCCGGACGTCCCCGCGCTCGGCGCCGCGGCGCAGGACGGCCAGCACCGCGGAGGTGCTCGGGCCGAGCACCCGCCCCTGCAGGAACTCCCGGAAGTTCTTGGCCTGTTCGTGGTCGAGCTCGGCCATCAGGACCCGCATCGCATTGCCGACCCGGGAGTTCATCACACTCGCGTACACCTGCATGACCTGCAGGAGCTCGCCTCGCACCGACCCCAGGTCGGGGATGGCTGTAGGGGGTGGGAGAGTGGCGTCGAGGGCGTCCATCACCAGGTCCGCCTTGGACGCCCAGCGCCGGTAGAGCGCGGCCTTCCCGGTCTGCGCCGCGCCGGCCACGCCCTCCATCGTCATCCGCGCGAACCCGCCGGAGGTGAGCAGCTCCAGGGCCGCGTCGAAGATCGCGGCCTCCAGCGCCTTGCCGCGCTTGCGCGACACGACGGGCGCGACGGACGCGACGGACGTGACCGGCACATCCGGCACGCCCGGCGCGGCAGCCCCAGCAGTCGCTGAAGTCGCAGCAGGCACGGCAGAGCCGCCCCGCTGCCGACCGACGCCGTCCGCCGGGCCGATCGCCGGGCCGATCGCCGTCTGCCTCCGGACCATCTGATCCATCGTCACCCATCCTAAAGAACGCTTGCGTTCACAATGTCCCCCGGATATCGTCCCATAGTGAACGCATCCGTTCGCTAACGCAATGTGCAGTCGTCACCCACATTGCGCACAACGACCTAGAGCAACGGCCGAGCACCAACCGAACAGCAGTAGCCAGCAGGGGGCACGACAGTGGCTATCTCCGACATGCTCAGCAAGTCCGCTCCACCCAGGGCCAGTCGCGGCCAGCACAAGGGCATCGCCCTGACCGTGATCGCGGCGACCCAGCTCATGGTGGTCCTCGACGCGACCATCGTGAACATCGCGCTCCCGCACATCCAGGACGCGCTCAAGTTCTCCACCACGAACCTCTCGTGGGTGATCAACGCCTACACGCTGACCTTCGGCGGCCTGCTGCTGCTCGGCGGGCGTGCGGGTGACATCCTCGGCCGGCGGCGGGTGTTCATCGCCGGTGTGCTGCTGTTCGGCCTGGCCTCGCTGCTCGGCGGCTTCGCGGAGAACGGCACCATGCTGCTGGCCTCGCGTGCCCTGCAGGGCATCGGCGGTGCGATCTGTTCGCCCACCGCCTTCGCGCTGATCGCCACCAACTTCGAGGAAGGGCCGGAACGCAACCGGGCGTTCGGCGTGTTCTCGGCGGTGGCGGGCTCGGGTGCGGCGATCGGCCTGCTGGCCGGCGGCGTGCTGACCGAGTACCTGAACTGGCGTTGGGTGTTCTTCGTCAACGTCCCGATCGCGATCCTGATCGCCGTCGCGGCGCCGATGTACATCAACGAGTCGGAGCGCCAGGAGGGCACCTTCGACCTGCCCGGTGCGCTCACCTCGACGCTCGGCCTGGTCAGCCTGGTGTACGGCTTCATCCACGCCGCCTCGGACGGCTGGAGCAGCACCGTGACGCTGGTGTCCTTCGCCGCGGGCGTGCTGCTGCTGGCCGGCTTCGTGGTCATCGAGCGGCGCACCGCGCAGCCGATCACCCCGCTCCACCTGTTCCGGGACCGGAACCGGACCGGCGGCCTGATCATGATGCTCTGCCTGGCCGCCGCGATGTTCGGCATCTTCTTCTACGTCACGCTGTTCGTGCAGCGGGTGCTGGGCTACAGCCCGCTGAAGGCCGGTGTGGCCTTCCTCCCGATCAGCGTCGCGATCATCATCGCCGCGCAGCTCGCCTCGGTCTTCCAGGCCCGGCTCGGCCCGAAGCCGTTCATGGCCGGCGGCGCGGTGCTGGTGACGGCGGGCCTGGCCTGGCTGACCCAGACCAACACGGACAGCAGCTACGTCACCGGGGTGCTCGGCCCCACGGTGACCTTCGGCTTCGGCATGGGTCTGATCTTCGTGCCGGTGATGCTGATCGCGGTCGCCGGCGTGGCCGACAACGAGACCGGTGCGGCCTCCGGCCTGCTCAACTCGGTGCAGCAGATCGGCGGCTCGCTGGGCCTGTCGATCCTGACCACAGTGTTCGCCAACGCGGCGGTCTCCGAGGGCAAGTCCCAGGCCGCGGACTTCATGCAGAACGCGCCGGCCGAGGCGAAGGCCCACTTCCAGCAGACCGGCCAGTTCCCGCCCGGCAGCACGTGGGCCAACGAGGTGCTGGCGTACGGCATCTCGCAGGCGTTCATCGTGGGTGTGGTCTTCGCGGCGGTCGCCCTGCTGGTGTCGATCTTCGTCATCAAGGCGAAGGCCAGCGACCTCCCGACCGGGAGCGGCGCGGGCGTCGCGCTCTGACGGTTCCGCAGCACGGATGCGGGCGTGCCCCCCGGCACGCCCGCATCCGCGTCGGCCCCGACCCCGGTCCCGGTCCCCACCCAGGTCCCCACCCAGGTCCCGGTGCCGAGGCTCAGTCGTCGAGGTCGCGGTAGGCCGAGTCGGAGAAGCCGATCCGGGCGCAGGCGGCGGAGCCGTTGCGGACCGGGTGCTTGCGCAGGATGTCCCGGGCGCGGGCCTCGGCGAGGCTGCTGCCGTACCAGGGGTTGGAGTCGGCCTCCAGGTCCCGCTCGATCAGTTGCAGCGCGCAGTCCCGGTAGTCGCCGGGCAGCCGGTCCAGCGCGGGGACGGCGTCGGCGGACAGGTCGCGCAGGTAGCCGATGTCGATCCGGTGGGACTGCTCGAAGCGGGCCACGTTCTGCTCGGCGACCAGCGCGTCCGGCCGGATCAGGCCGAAGACCGCGAGCGCCACCGCTCCGCTCAGCACCACCGCCCGGGGCAGCCAGCTGCGGCCGGCAAGCACGCCGCCGACCAGGACCAGCAGGAAGACCGTGCCGAGCCAGATCTCCGTCGCGGCAACGGTGATCCGCTGCTCGCTGAGGCCGAAGGCGTCCAGGTAGAGCTTCATCCGGACCAGTGCGGTGGCGACCACCACCAGGCTGAGCCCGCAGAGCAGGCCGAGCAGGACCTTGACCAGCCGGCGGTCGCCGGGGGTGGTGCGCGGCGCCCAGTACGTGGCGAGCGCGATCACCGCGAGGGTGAGCACGGCCACCCAGAGCAGCTGCCAGAAGCCCTGCCGCGCGTACTCGGCGGGGGTCATCCCGGTGCGGCGCATGATCTCGCCGTAGCCGCCGATCAGCACCACCAGCTGGACCAGGACGAAGGCGCCGAACAGCAGGTTCATCACCACCAGCGGGATCGCCCACTCCAGCCGTCCGCGTTCGCGGCCGGGTGTGGTCGCCAGCCGGTCCCAGCGGCGCGGGGCGGCGGCGGCGTGCGCGGCGCCGAGCGCCAGCAGGACGCCGATGACGAAGAAGACGGCGCGCAGCGGCAGGTCGCCGACGTCGAAGGACGGGACCAGGCTCTCCAGGACGTCGGCCATAGTCGAGTCGGCGGCGGCGAACAGCGAACCGAAGACCACCAGCAGCACGATCGACGCGCCGACCGCCTTGACGATCGGCAGCACCTTGGCGCGGGCCGGGTGACGGACCGTCCGGCCGGCCTTCAGGGCCCAGGCCACACCGTGGACGATGTGCGCCGGCAGGCCGATCTGGCCGAGCAGGACGCCGGGCCAGCGGCGGCCTCCGTGCAGGGTCAGCGAGGCGAGAGCGAGCGAGGCCACGACGGCGAGGAAGCTCTGCAGGCCGTCGTCGCTGACCGCCGGGATCGCCGTCAGGACGAGGGCCGAGACCGCGAAGGCCAGCGTCCACGGGCGGGCCCGCCGCCCGGTGGACAGCGCCACCAGCACCGCGCCGACGGTCGCGACGAGGGCGCACAGCAGCAGGTTGACGCCGAGTCCGTCGCCGAACAGCTGCGCGGCGAGCATGCCCGAGGCGAGCGCCGCGACCAGGACCCGGGGCGCGGGCGGCGCGGCCTCCCGGGCCTTGGTGAGCTTGGACCAGGCGGGCTCGACCGGCACGTACGGGCGGTACATGTACGGATTGGGCGCGGGCGCCGGCCCGGGGCCCCGCCCCGGCACCTGCCCGGGCACGCCACCGACCGGCACCTGCCCGGGCACAGCACCGACCGGCGGCGGAACGGCTCCCCCGCCCGACCCGGATCCCGGCACAGCTCCCGGCCCCGGCCCTGCAACCGGCCCCGCAACCGGCCCCGCCACCGGCCCCGACCCAGCCGCGGCCGACGACCCCGGCGCACCCTGCGCACCCGACTCCGGCGCCGCCGCACCCGACTCCGGCGCCGGACCGGCCTGCGGCGACGGTCCTTCAGGTACGGACGGACTCGTCATGAAACCCCCTCAGAACGTGGATCCCGTGACTCTAGAAGGATCACGCCACTTCTGAACAGGTTCAAAATGCCGCCGGGGCGGCTTGGTCACAGACCTGTGACACAAGCCGCCCCGGCGATGGTGGGACGAAGCGGACCTACCGGGTCAGTACGACCCGTACAGCGAGTAGACCAACGTGTCCTTCACCGCCGGCCCGAAGGCGGCCGGCCAGGTCCCGAACGGCACCCCGGTGTTGCTGTAGGCGCCCGAGGCGGCCGGGCCGGTGCTGAAGTTCATGTTGTTCACCGCGCTGCTGGTGCCGTTGGAGTTGTAGACCAGCCAGTAGGTGGTGTTGGCAGCCAGCGTGTAGTCGACCGGCACGGTGTTCCAGGCGTTGCCGGTCAGCGTGCCGCTCGCGGTGGAGACCAGCAGGTTGCCGGGCGAGCCGGAGACGTCGCTGTAGACCGCCAGCTGGAACTGGTTGTTGGGCGCGGCGCTGACCGAGCCGACGTGCACGGTGAGCGAGGTCAGCGGTACCGCGCTCGCCCCGGTGGTGATCTTCGATCCGTTGAGGTGGTTGGAGTCGGTGTCGTCGATCAGGGTGCCGATGGCCGTGTTGCCGATGGTCTTCGGCGGCGCGCCACCGGTGGTGAAGGAGACCGCGTACGGCGCGGCCAGGGTGTTGCCCGCCCCGTCCTTCACGCCCTGCGCCGTGGCGGTGTACCCGGTGGTCAGGGCGAGCGCGGCGCTCGGGGTGAAGACCGCGGTGCTGGTCGCCGCGTCGTAGGAGACGGCGCCCGCGACCGGCGTGCCGCCGCTGGTGGTCTTCAGGGTGACCGTGCTGCCGGAGACCGTCGCCGGGTCGAGCGGCTCGCTGAAGGAGAACCGCACGGTGGAGCCGATCGCCACCCCGGTCGCGCCCGAGGAGGGCGAGGTGCCGGTGACCGTCGGGGCGGTGGTGTCCTGCCCGTAGGTCGCGGTGTACGAGCCGACCGCGCCGTCGAAGAAGGCGTACGCGATGCCGTGGATGGTCTCGATCCGGTAGGTGACCGGCTGGCCGCCCTTGCTCAGCCCGGCGAGCGTGCCGGAGGCGGAGTTGACCGGGACCATCGCCCGCAGCCCGTTGGTGCCGCCGGTGATGTCGAAGGTCAGCGCGTTGCCCGCCCAGGCGAGCTTGGAGAAGGCGGAGCCGTTGCGCCCGTCCAGCCAGGTGAGCATCTGCCGGCCGGAGACCACCGGCACGCCCTTGGCCTTGGCCGCGGAGATGATCGCGTCCGAGGCGGAGGAGGCCGCGTAGTCGGTGTGGATGTTGGCGTTCAGCGCCGCGTAGTAGCCCTTCGCGCCGTAGGCGGCGTCCAGCAGGGTGTTGACCGTCGACGGGTAGGACTGGCCGGACTCGTCGGTCAGCTGGGTGGTCGCCTGGTACTCGTCGATGACGGTGCCGTCGGCGTCCGCGAACTTCATGATCTGACCGGTGCCGTTGAAGTAGCCCGGGCGGTCCTGCACGAAGTTGGACGGGTAGTAGTAGTAATCGGCGTCCAGCCGGATCCCGTTGGCCAGCTTGGTCTTGGCCTGGGTCGCCCAGTCGTCCCACTCCACGCAGTGCGTGCGGCTGCTGGACGGCGCCGGCAGCGAGCCGTACTTGGCCTTCCAGTCGGCCAGCTGGGTGGCGTAGATGTTCTGCAGGTCGGCCGCGGTGCCCCAGGGCTTGCAGCCGGTGGTGACGTGCACGCCGACCTCGAAGCCCTGGTCGGAGTAGGCCTTCGCCTGGGTGTCGGTCATCGGGTCGTCGGTGTAGATGTACGAGGAGCCGCGCACGCACTCCCAGTTGGCCACGTTGCAGCCGGCCGGGGACTGCGCGATGTAACCGTCCCAGCGGCCCGCGGTGCCGCCGATGCCGTGGTCGTCACCGGTCATGATGACCACCGCCTTGACGTCCCGGGGGAAGTACCAGAAGCGCGGCAGCGGCTTCTTGCCGGAGTCCATCAGGGTGATCAGGTTGGACAGCAGCCGCTGCTGCTCGTCGGCGATCGGGATCAGCGCCTTGTCCAGGTTGTTCCAGTTCGGCTGGCCGTTGGTGCCGAAGAACATCTCGGCGGCCTCGTAGCCGTCGGTGGAGTCGCGCTGCTGCCCGGCCCAGGCGATGTTGCCCTGCCGGGTCTGCACCACGGACCTGGCCAGGTCGAAGGTGAACGCGGCGGCCCGGCCGCTGCCCGCGGTGCGCAGGGTGACCGCCGGGTTGGCGGTGGCGGTGGACGCGTCCGCGTACAGCGAGGCGACCGCGGTGGCGCCGTTGAGGGTGTACCGGTCGGCGGTGCCGTGGAAGCCCATGGTGTCGGCGGTGAGGCCGGCGCCCGGCGCGGCCGAGGTGTCGATCTTCAGGTACGCGTCGGCGAGCGTGCCGGTGGTGGCGGTCAGGCCGAGCAGCGGTGCGAGCTGCTTGTCCGGCCGCATCGCGATCAGCCGGCCGCCCCCGGTGGTCCAGTCGCCGAACATGGTGACCTGGGCCGGGGTCAGCGGCATCTCGCCGAGCAGCACCACGTCGTACGAGGCCAGGGTCGAGGCGCTGACCTGGGAGAGGTCGCTGACCTTGTAGTAGTTCAGGCCCTCGGCCTTGAGGATCTCGGTGTAGTACCGGGTGTAGGGGTTGGCCGGGTCGGCCACCAGCAGGATCGGGCCCTCACTGCCGGGGCCGCTGCCGGGCGGTGTGGTGCCGCCGGAGTCCGGGGTGTAGGTGGCGTAGATCGAGTAGTTGAGCGAGCCGGTGGAGACCGCGCCGAAGCTGCTCGGCCAGGTGCCGAAGGCGGTGCCGCTGGTGGAGTAGCCGCTGGTGCCGCCGGTGGCGTACTGCAGGTTGTTGACCGCGGAGCCGGTGCCGTTGGAGTTGTAGGCCAGCCAGTACGGGGTGTTGGGCGTCAGGGTGGCGGTGAGGGCGACGGTGTTCCAGGCGTTGGCGGTCAGCGTGGCGCTGCCGCTGGCCGCCACCAGGGCGCCCGGCTTCCCGGCGCTGTCGCCGTAGATCGCCACCTGGTACTGGTTGTTGGGGGCCGCGCCGACCGCGCCCACGTGGACGCTGACGCTGGAGACGGTGCCGCCGTTCACGCCGGTGACGTAGCGCGAGGCGTTCATGTAGTTGGAGTCGCCCGAGTCGGTGGCCGCGCCCACCGCGTTGTTGCCGAGTACCGCGGTCGCGGCGTGGGCGGGCGCCGCCACCAGCCCTGCCGCTGCCAGCAGGCCCACCAGCACGCCTGCGAGCCGTCTTCTTACACGCACGCCAACCCCCCAAGGTCGGATCAACCAGTTCACCGGCAGAACTGCCGCTACCGGTGTACCGGCTGGCGCCCCGACCCGTCCTCGGAATCACCACATCTGTGACTCTCCCTTGACAGTTGTGACCAGGCCTTGACTCAGCCCTTGACCGAGCCGGCCAACAGGCCGCGGACGAAGTAGCGCTGGAGGGCGAAGAAGACGGCGAGCGGGATGATCAGCGAGAGGAAGGCGCCGGCGGTGAGGAGCTCCCAGCGCTGGCCGGTGGAGCCGGCCATCTGGGCGAGCCGGGCGGTCATCGGGGCCACCTCGGGGGTGCCGCCGGCGAAGGTGAGGGCCACCAGCAGGTCGTTCCAGACCCAGAGGAACTGGAAGATGGCGAAGGAGGCGAGCGCGGGCGCGCACAGCGGCAGCACGATCGAACGGAAGATCTTGAAGTGCGAGGCGCCGTCGACGATGGCCGCCTCCATCAGGTCGCGCGGCAGCTGCGCGATGAAGTTGTGCAGCAGGAAGATCGCCAGTGGCAGCGCGAACGCGGTGTGCGCCAGCCAGACCGGCGCGTACGTGCCGCGCAGGTCGAGCGCGGGCAGGATGGTGACCGAGCCGAGGTGGGCGCCGCCGGAGAACAGCTGGAGCAGCGGGATCAGCGCCATCTGCAGCGGCACCACCTGCAGCGCGAAGATCACGAAGAAGACCGCGTCGCTGCCCTTGAACCGCACCCAGGCGAGCGCGTACGCCGCCATCGAGGCGAGCACCAGCGGGAAGACGGTGGCCGGTACGGCGATCGCCACCGAGTTGACCAGGAAGGGCATCAGTCCGGCGCTGTTGCCGAAGCCGCCCTCGAAGAGCACCGCGTGGTAGTTCTCGAAGCCCAGGTTCGGGTGGACGAACACCTCCCACCAGCCGCTGCTCGCGACGTCCGCCTTGGGCCGCAGCGAGGTGACCAGCAGGCCGATGGTGGGGATGGTCCACAGCACGGTGACCGCGATCACCAGGACCGAGGCGAGCGGGCTGCTGAAGGCCTTCCGGACGGCGCCGGGCTGCGCGGTCGTGCGGGTCGTCGACTGCTTCATCGGACCGTACGCTCCTTGCGCAGCTGGATGATGTTGTACGCCACCAGCGGCAGCACCGCCAGGAAGAGGATCACCGCGAGGGCGCTGCCACGGCCGGTGTTGTACTGCTCGAAGGACTGCGAGTACATCTCGTTGGCCAGCACCTGGGTGCCGAAGTTGCCGCCGGTCATGGTGCGGATGATGTCGAAGGCCTTGAGCGTGGTGATCATGACGGTGGTGAGCACCACCACGATCGTGGTGCGGATCATCGGCACGGTGACCGAGCGGAACAGCCGGACGCCGGTCGCGCCGTCGAGCCGGGCGGCCTCGGTGATCTCGTCCGGGATGGCCTTGATGGCCGCCGAGAGGACCACCATGGCGAAGCCGGTCTGCACCCAGACCATGACCACCATCAGCAGGAAGGTGTTGAGCGGCTGGGAGAGGATCCAGTTCGGCGGGTGCTCCCAGCCGAGGGCGATGACGACCCGGCTGAGCAGGCCGACCTGCGGCTGCGAGGGGTCACGGGCCTCGTAGACGAACTTCCAGATGATCGAGGCGCCGACCAGCGAGACCGCCATCGGCATGAAGATCAGCGACTTGTAGATCGCCTGGCCGCGCATCCGGTCGACCAGCAGGGCGAGCAGCAGGCCGAGGCCGGTGGCGGCGAGCGGGGCGATCAGCAGCCACAGCAGGGTGGTGAGCAGCACCTCCTGGATGTGGGAGGTGGTGAAGGCCCAGCCGAAGTTGGCGCCGCCGAGGAAGCGGGTGGAGTCGTCGTTGTAGAAGCTCAGGTAGACGGTGCGGACCAGCGGCACCACCAGGCCGATGCCGAGCAGCAGGACGGCCGGCCCGAGCATCACGGCGATCGCCAGCGGGCGGGTGAAGCGCCCGCCGGCCCGCCCCGCCGCGAAGAAGATCACCAGCAGGATGCCGAGGAAGCCCGCGATGGCGCCGGCGCTGTTGCCGAACTTGATCGTTGCGTCCGTCCACGCCGAGTTGGCGAGCACGAGATCGGTGGGCATGCGAAGGGTCCTTCCTCAGGGCATGGGAGGGGCAGCGCGGGTGGGTGGACCCGCGCTGCCCGATGCCGGCCGCTCACGGCCGGGCCGCGGTTACTGCGGCCAGGCCGCGTCGATGTCGGCCGCCACCTTCGGGATGGCCTGTCCCTCGGCGAACCAGGCGGTCAGCGCCTTCCACTCGGCACCGGAGCCGACCGCGGCCGGCATCAGGTCGGAGCCGTCGAAGCGGAAGGTGGCCGCCGGGTCGGTGAGCGCCTCGGCCGAGAGCTTGTCGATCGGGTCGGTGTACAGGCTCTTGTCCACGCCCTGGTTGGCGGACACCCAGCCCTGGGAGGTCTTGACCCGGCTGCTCGCCCACTCGGAGGTGGAGAGGTAGTTCTGCACGGCCTGCACCTCGGGCCGGTCGGAGAAGGCCGCGAGGAACTCGCCGCCGCCCTCGACCGGGTTGGAGACCTGCGGGTTCACCGCCGGCAGGTGGAAGGCGAAGATGTCGCCGTCCGGGCCGATGTTGGTGCCCTTGGGCCACTGGGCGCGGTAGAACGAGGCCTGCTGGAGCATCGCGCACTTGCCGCTGAGGATCGGTGTGCCGGCGTCCTGGAAGGTGGTGGTGGCGATCGACTTCACGTCGCCGAAGCCGCCGTTCACCCAGGCCGGGTTCTGCATCCAGTCGGCCACCGTCTTCATCGCGGTGGTGATCTTCTCGTCGCTGAACTTGACCTTGTGGCTGACCCACTGGTCGTAGACGTCGCCGCCGTAGGTGCCGAGGACGACCTCCTCCAGCCAGTCGGTGGCCGGCCAGCCGGTCGCGGTGCCGGAGCCGATGCCGCCGCACCACGGCTTGGCGGAGCCCGCCTTGGCGATCTTGTCGCTGAGCGCCATCAGGTCGGCCCAGGTCTTGGGCACCTCGTAGCCGGCCGCCTTGAAGGCCTTCGGCGAGTACCAGACCAGCGACTTCATGTTGGCGCTCATCGGCGCGGCGTAGAAGGTGCCGTTGACCGAGCCGTAGGTCCGCCACACCGGCGACCACTTGTTCTCGTTGTCCGCGGTCTGCTGCGGGGGCTTGACGACCTTGCCGGTCTTCACCATCTGGGCGAGCAGGCCGGGCTGCGGGATGATCGCGAAGTCCGGGGCGTTGCCGCCGCTCACCCGGACCGGCAGCTGCGACTCGAAGTCGTTGGAGCCCTCATAGGCGATCTTGATGCCCGTACAGGAACTGAACTCGGCCCAGGACTTCTCCAGCGAGTCCGACTCCGGGCTCAGGATGGAGGCGTACATGGTCACCTTGGTGCCGGAGTGGCCCGCGTACGCCTGGTACTTGGCGCAGTCACCCGTCAGCGCGGCCGCCGAGGACCCGCCTCCGCCCGATCCTGAACTGTTGGAACACGCGGCCGTCAACGCCAGTGCGAGTACGGCCGGAACCGCCAGCAGTCGGCGTCGTCCGGGGGTCACGGGGGTGGTCAATGCGGGTCCTCCTTGCCAGGGCACCTATATGCCAGCAGTAAGACGAACAACACACTGCGCTGTACCGGTGAGCATGGATCTGTCAGCCGGAGAAGGCTGGCTTGAAGACGTTAACTCACCGGTTACCCCACGCCAAGGCATGCGTTAGACCTTCATCACGCGGCGCCCCAGTTGTGACCCGCCCGTGCTGTCGACGCCGGTCACAGCCGTACCGGCAGCTCCTTCAGGCTGTTCACCACGGCCGACGGGTTGGCCCGCAGCTCCTCGTCCGGCACCGCGAGCGCCAGGTCGGGGAAGCGCTCGAACAGCGCGGGCAGCGCGACCGAGGCCTCCAGCCGGGCCAGCGGGGAGCCCGGGCAGACGTGCGGGCCGTGGCCGAAGGACAGGTGCCGCCGGGCATCCCGGGTGATGTCGAAGACCTCGGCGGTGATGCCGTGCTGCACCGGGTCGCGGCCGATCGCGTTGTAGGAGATCAGCACCGCGTCGCCCTCGGGGATCACCACCCCGCCGACCTTGATCTCCTCGGTTGCGAAGCGGAACAGGAAGTTGCTGGTCGGCGGCGTCCAGCGGAGCGACTCCTCGACCACCACCGACCACTCCACCGCGCCGGAGCGGGCGAGCGCCAGCTGGTCGGGGTGGGTGAGCAGGGCCCGGACCGCGTTGGTGATCAGGTTGACCGTGGTCTCGTGGCCGGCCGCGATGATCACCCGCAGGGTGGCGGCGGCCTCGGTGTCGGTCAGCGCGCCGCCCTCGACGTCGGCGGCCAGCAGGGCGCTGGTCAGGTCGTCGCCGGGGGTCGCCCGGCGGGTGGCGACCAGATCGGCGACGAAGGCGTTCAGCGCCGCGATGGTGGCCTGCACGTCGTGCCGGACGCTGGAGAAGAAGCGCTCGTAGAGCTCCCGGATGTAGGCATGGTCGTGCTCCGGGACGCCGAGCAGCCAGCCGATCACCGACATCGGCAGCGGGAAGGCGAACGCGCTCTTCAGGTCGACCACCGGGCCGGCCGCGGCGACCGCGTCCAGCAGGCCGGCGGTGACCTCCTCGATCTTCGGACGCATCAGCTCGACCCGGCGCGGGGTGAACGCCTGGGCCACGATCGCCCGCAGCCGCCGGTGCTCGGGGCCGTCGGTGGTGACCATCGACGGGCCGGGCACGGCCAGGCCGATCAGCGGCCAGTCCTTGGGGACCTCGCCGCGCTGGAAGGCCGCCCAGTGCTGGGCGCTCTTCACCAGCCGGGCGTCGGTGAGCAGCTCGCGGGCCTCCGCGTGCCGGGTGACCGCCCAGCCGCGCACGCCCAGCAGCTCCACCGGCACCACCGCGCCGGCGGCGCGCAGGGCGGCACCCTCGGCGGCGTTGTCCCGCGCCAGCGGGTCCATCACGAACGGGACGGTCATCTCGGACTCTCCAGATCTGTTCGGTCGGCTCAGTCGGCCACGTAGCCGGGGGTGAAGGCCACCGGCAGCGCCACCAGCGCCCGCACCCACGCCGAGGGCCGCCAGACCAGCGCGCTGCCGGTGACCGCGAGGCGCAGGTCCGGCAGCCGGTCGAGCAGCACCTCGATCGCGGTGGTGGCGATCACCTCGGCGGCCTCGCGGGCCGGGTAGGGGCAGCCGTGCTCCCCGTACGAGAAGCTCAGGTAGGCGCGGTTGCCCTCGGCCGGGCGCCCGTCCGGGCGGACGGTCGGGTCGGCGTTGGCCCCGGCGATGCCCAGCAGCACCATGTCGCCGGCGGCGATCTGCTGCCCGCCGAGCCGGGTGTCCCGGGTGGCCCAGCGGCCGGCGAAGATCTGGGTCGGGGTGTCCTCCCAGAGCGCCTCGCCGAGCGCCTGCCCGATCGAGCGGCGGCCGCCGGTCAGCGAGGCGGCGAACCGCTCGTCGGTGAGCATCAGCCGCAGCGCGTTGGCGATCCAGTACGCGCAGGGCTGGTGGCCGGCGATCAGCAGCACCCGCAGGTCCCGCATGACCTCCTCGTCGGTCAGCCCGGCGGCGTGCTCCAGCAGCCGGGAGGTGACGTCCGGGCCGGGGTCCTCGCGCTTGCGGTGGACCAGGCCGAGCATCACGTCCAGCAGCTGCTGGGCGCCGGCCTGGGCGTCCGCGCCGCCGTCCAGCATCGCGACCAGGCCCTTGATCAGGACCGGCGCCTCGTCCTCGTCCAGGCCGAACAGCCGGCACAGCACCAGCAGCGGCAGCCGGTGCGCGTACTCGGCGACCAGCTCCGCCTCGCCGCGACCGGCGAACTCGTCGATCAGCCGGTCGGCGATCTCCTCGCTGAACTTCTTCAGCTCGTACGGGTCCACCCCGGCCAGCGCGTCGGTGACCGCGGCGGAACGGCGCTGGTGCTCGGCGCCCTCCGCGTACAGGATCGACGGGACCGGCGCCATCATCGGCTTCAGCGGCCAGTCGGCGGGGATCTCGGGCCACTGGTTCCACCGGGTGGAGTCCCGGCCGAAGACCTTGGGCTGGCTGGTCACCAGCTGCAGCTCGCGGTAGCCGATCACCAGCCAGGCCGGGACGCCGCCGGCCAGCTCCACCGGGGCGACCGGGCCGTGCTCCTCGCGCAGCTCCCGGTAGACGCCGCCCGGGTCGGTCTGGAAGCGCGGTCCGTACAGCGGCGCGGCGCCGGCGTGCGCCGGGCAGCCCGGCGGCGGGGTGGTCGCGGGCTCGGTCACTCGGTCACCTCGGTCAACTCGGTCGGGGAATCGGCGGCGGCCAGGGCCAGGAACTGGATGTGCCGGACGAGTTCGATCAGCACCTGCTTGCTGGACCCGCGGTCCCGGGCGTCGCAGTCCACCAGCGGCACGTGCGCGGGCAGGTCGAGCGCCACCCGCACCTCCGCCAGGTCGTGCGACGGGCCGCCGAAGTTGTTGCGGGCCACCACGAACGGCAGACCGTGTTGCTCCAGCCGGTCGATCGCGTACCAGGACTCCTCCAGGCGGCGGGTGTCCACCAGCACCACGGCGCCCAGCGCGCCGCTGAACAGCCGGTCCCACAGGAACCAGAACCGCTCCTGGCCGGGCGCGCCGAACAGGTACAGCACCGAGCGCTCGTCCAGGGTGATCCGGCCGAAGTCGAAGGCGACCGTGGTCGAGCGCTTCTCCTGCACCCCGGTGAGGTCGTCCACGCCCTCGCCGGCCCGGGTCATCGTCTCCTCGGTGTTCAGCGGGCGGATCTCGCTCACCGAACCGACCAGGGTGGTCTTGCCCACGCCGAAGCCGCCGACCACGACGATCTTCAGCCCGTTGTCGGCGGTACGGCGCAGCGGGGCCCGGCCGCCGGGCAGCACGGCGGTGTCAGAGCCGTTGGAGTCCATGCAGTACCTGCTTCAGCGTGTCGAGATCGGGCAGCCGGGCCTTGGTGGGCGCGAACCGGGGATGGCGGGCGGTGATCCGGCCGGCCTCCAGCAGGTCGCCCAGCAGGATCTTCACCACGCTGACCGGCAGGGCGAGTTCGGCCGCCACCTCGACCACGGCGGTCGGGGTGGAGCACAGCCGGAGGATCCGCACGTGCTCGGACTGCATGCCGGGCACCGGCTCCTGCTCGGTGACGATCAGCGTGACCAGGTCGAAGGCGTGCTCCGGCGGGCGGCTTCGCCCCCGGGTCACGGTGTACAGCCGGTCCGGGTCCTCGTCCCACCCCGGAAGCGGCCCCCCGGCGCGCGTCACCCGACAGCCTCGGTCTCACGCGGCGGCGCGCTCAGGTACGCGCCGATCTGCTCGATCAGGCCCATCATGTTGTGGCCCACCACGCCCACGTCCGCGTCGTCGTCGGTGACCACCGCGAGGTGCGCGCCCTCGCCGGCCGCCACGATGCACAGGATGCCGCCGTGGAACTCGGTCATCGACTGCCGGACCCCGCCGGTGCCGTCGCCGAACTCGATCGACGCGCCGTGCGCCAGGCTCTGCATGCCGGAGGCGATGGCGGACAGCTGGTCGGCCTGGTCGGCGCCGAGGCCGGAGGTGTGGCAGAGCTTCAGCCCGTCCGCCGACAGCACCAGGGCGTGCCGGGCGCCGGGGGTGCCGGTCAGCAGGTTCTCCAGGAGCCAGTCGAGATCGCGGTCCGTGCTGGTGCTCATTCGGAATCGTCCTTCGGGGAAGCGTCTGTGGTGGTCGGCCCCTGCTGCAGGGCCTTGCGGAACGCGCCGAACCGGGCGGCCGAGGCCGCCGAGGGCAGCGTGCGGACCGGCTGCGCGGCGGGCGCGGGCGGAGCGGTGGTGGTGGTGAGCGTGGACCCGCGGCGACGCTGCGGCAGGCCGTTCTCGGTGGTCGGGGCGGTCGAGTGGGCCGGTACCGGCGGGGCGGCCTCGGGGCGGCGCGGCTCCAGGGCGGGCCGGACGACCGGCACCGGCTCGGCCGCGGTCGCGGTGGCCTGGGCGGCCAGCGCCCGGGCCAGCGCCGGGGTGGGGTGGGTGACCAACTGCTCGGGAATCAGCACCACCACGCCGGTGCCACCGCGGGCGGACGGGCGGAAGGAGATCGACAGGCCGTGCTTGCGGGCCAGCGAACCGACCACCGCGAGGCCCAGCCGGGTGCCGGCGGAGAGGGCGGTGAGGTCCAGCGGGCGACCGGAGACGGCGTGCTCGGCGCGGCGCAGCCAGCTCTCGCTCAGGCCCAGGCCACCGTCCTCGACGGTGATCACCAGGCCGGAGTGCACCTCTTCGACGTAGACGTGCACCTCGGCCGGCGGGGCGGAGAAGTTGGCGGCGTTGTCCAGCAGTTCGGCCAGCGCGTGCATCACGCCCTCGGCGGCGAAGCCGGCCACCGCGGCGGTGGAGGCGTTGTGCAGCCGGACGCGCTGGTACGCGCCGATCCGGCCGAGCGCGCCGCGCAGGATCGACTCCACACCGATCGGCTTGGTCCAGCGGCGGCCCGAGCGGGCGCCGGTGAGCACCGCGATCGAGTCGGCCATCCGGCCGACCTGCGCGGTGGAGTGGTCCAGGCCGAGCAGGTCGCCGAGCATCTCCTCGCCGTGCCGGTGCTGCATGTCGCGCAGCTCGGCGTGCATCGCGGTGGCCAGCGCCTGCACCCGGCCGGCCGCGGTGGCGCACACCGCGAGGGCGGCGGCCCGCTGGCGCTCGCCGCGGCCGACCTCCTCGGCGACGGCGCGCAGCAGCGGGGCGTGCGGGTGGCGGCGGTAGGGGGCGAGCGCGGTGTTCACCGAGGAGCCGGACCGCAGCCGCTCCACCAGGGCCGGGACGATCTCGCCCTCCAGCCGTTCCAGTTCGACCCGCCGCTCGGCCGCCTCCCGCGCCTCGACGCGCAACTCGGCGACCTCGGACAGCAGTTCGTCGGTATCGGCGCGGGCCGCCAGCAGCTCGGCCCGGTCCCGCTCGGCCTCGGCCTGGGCGGAGGCCAGCGCGGCGCGCAGGGCGGCGGCGGCGTTGTGGGTGGCGCCCAGGTCGGCGTGGAGCGCGGCGGCCCGGGCCCGAAGCGCGGTCAGCTCGTGCTGCACCGCTCCGAGTTCGACGTCCGAACGGCGGGCCCGGCCCGCGGTCCGGGCGGCGGCGACCACCAGCATGCACCACAGCAGCGCGGCGACCACGGCGGTGGCGGCGACCGGCGGGCGGTGCGGGGCGTCGGTCGCGCCGATCGCGATGGCCGCGCCTCCGATCCCGAGCAGGATCCCCGCGGCCGACCAGAGTGCGGTGGCGCGGTCGGGACGCGTGCGATCTCTCATCACTCTGATCCTCGAAGCAGGGCGTCGGCGGCAGGGCGGTCGACTGCGCGCGAACGCCCGGCGTGCGCGACGAGCACACTCCGGGCAATTGATCTGTTCACGCGGTCAGCAGATCATATCCATTCACCTCTTGGACTCAACCGGCGAGTTGACGGTCCGTCTCGCTCGGTAATGCTGCGCATCCCTACTTCTCCACGCCTGGTCCACCGGCCCTTCACGCGGCGGCCGCGGCCAGCGCCGACTCCACCTCCCGCTCGACGTCCGCCAGGTCCAGGCCGTGGTCGCGGATCACCCGCACCGCCAGGCCGTTGCCCTCCCGCAGCAGGCCGAGCAGCAGGTGGCCCACCTCGATCCGCCGGTCGCCCCGGCCGGTCGCCGCCCGGAGTGAGAGCACCATCACCTGCTTCGCCCGCGCGCCGAACCGCGGCCCACCCCGCTTCGGGCGGCGTCCGCCGCCGGCCGGCCCGTCCAGCGCCCCCGGCCCGAACCCCGCCTCCACCGCCTCCCGGACGGCCGCCAGGTCCACTCCGATCGCGGCCAGCGCGGCCCCGTCCACCTCGCCGGGCGGCCCGCCCAGCAGCCGGACCACCGCACGCCGCCCGCTCTCCACGTCCAGCCCGGCCCGCACCAGCACCGCCGCCGCGGGATCCCCCGGCTGCGCCAGCACCCCGAGCAGCAGGTGCTCGGTGCCGATGTACTCGTGCCGCAGGCTCCGTGCCTCCGCCTCCGCTCCCGTGACCACCCGGCGGGCGCCGTCCGCGAACCGCTCGAACATCTCAGTCGCCTCCCTTCCCGAAGATCCGCGCGTACTTCTTGTGCACCGCCTGGCGGCTCACCCCCAGGCACACCGCGATCTCGTGCCACGACCAGCCCTGGCCGCGCGCGTTGCCGACCTGCAACTCCTCCAGCCGGTCCGCCAGATCGCGCAGTGCCCGGACGGCCCGCAACCCCACCGAGGGGTCGCTGCTTCCCGCGTCCGCGGCGAGCTGCTTCGTCTCGCTCATGGTGTCAACCTAGGTTGACACTCCCCGGCCTGTCAACCCAGGTTGACACCGGGAAGGCCGGCGGCGAGCGCCCGGCGGGAACCGTCGGACAGGCCCTCGGGTCCGGTCGACGGTCGCGCCCGGGGAACCGAGGATGGAGGGACGGGGGGCGTCCGAGCGGCAGACAGCGGGAGGCACCGTGGCGCACACCCCCACCACCGACGTTCTCGTCACCGGCGCGGGCCCGGTCGGCCTCAGCGCTGCGGCCGAACTGCGCCGGCGCGGCATCCGCTGCCGCCTGATCGACCGCCTCCCCGCCCGCCTCCCGTACGCCAAGGCGGTCGGGATCCAACCCCGCACCATGGAGGTCTGGGACCGGATGGGCCTGGTCACCGCCGCCCTCGAAGCCGCCGTCCCGCTCCGCGGCCAGCTGCTCTACCTCAACGGCCGGGAGCAGGCCCGGATCGACCTCGCCCTGCCGCCCGAGGTCCCGTACGGCTTCTGCGCCATCCCCCAGTACGAGACCGAACGGCTCCTGGAGGACTACCTCGCCGGCCTCGGCACGCACATCGAACGCAACACCGAGTTGCAGTCCTTCACCCAGGACCCGGACGGCGTCACCGCCCACCTCACCACCCCCGGCGGCGGCACCGAGGAGCTCCGCGTCCGCTACCTGATCGGCTGCGACGGCGCCCACAGCACCGTCCGCAAGCAGCTCGGCCTCTCCTTCGAGGGCGGCGCCTTCCCCGACGAGTACATGCTCGCCGACGTCGAGACCGACTGGGACGTCCCGTCCGGCTACACCGTCCGCTCCAGCCACCGCACCGAGGACGGCACCACCGACGACCTGCTGGTCTGCGTGCCCCTCCCCGGCCGCAGCCGCTACCGGATGTCCATGCTCGTCCCGCCCGAGCTCTCCGCCCCCACCGACGGCGCCGCCGTCGCCCACGGACTCGAAACCACCCGCCGCCCCGACCTGCACCACATCCAGGCCGTCGTCGACCGCCTCGCCCCCACCCCCACCACCGTCTCCGACCTGCGCTGGTCCTCCGTCTTCCGGATCAGCCACCGCATCGTCGACCGCTACGCCGACCGCCGCGTCTTCATCGCCGGCGACGCCGCCCACATCCACCCGCCCACCGGCGGCCAAGGCATGAACACCGGCATCCAGGACGCCTGCAACCTCGCCTGGAAGCTCGCCCTCGTCCTGCGCGGCGACGCCGGACCGGCCCTGCTCGCCGGCTACGACACCGAGCGCCGCCCCGTCGGCGAGGAGGTCGTCGGCCGCACCGTCCGCCACGCCGCCCACGGCATCCAGGCCGACCCCGACGACCCGCGGACCCAGCTGCTGCGCGAGGCCCAGCTCCTCGTCACCTACCGCGACAGCCCCCTCCCCGGCCTCCGGCCCGGCGACCGGGCCCCCGACTGCCCCGGCCTCACCACCCCCGTCGCCGGCTACCCCCTGCGCCTGCTCGACCTGCTCCGCCCCCATCCCGGGCACGTCCTCGTCCGCTGGACCGACACCCCCGCCGACCCGCCCCCCGCCGACGGCCTCCCCGCCGTCACCGTCACCCCCCACCCCGCCGCCCCCGGCACGTACCACGACTCCACCGGCGCCTTCGCCCGCCTCTACCGCCCCGAAGGTCCGACCGGCTTCCTCGTCCGCCCCGACACCCACCTCGCGGCCCGCTTCCCCCTCCCCGACACCGACGCCGCCCTGACCGCCTACTTCACCTCCCTGTCCGCCCCGGCCGGGTGACGCGCGCCACATCGGCGGCCCCGTCACGTCCGGGAGGGGTTCCTCGTCCCCTTGGCAGCGCCGGCACCGGAGCCGGTACCGACCTCGGGAGACAGAGATGACCAACGGCCACCGCATCGTGGTCCTCGGTGCCGGCTACACCGGCATGTTCACCGCCGTCCGGCTCGCCCACCGCACCCGCCGGACCGACGTGAGGATCACCCTGGTCAACCCTTCGAGCCGGTTCGTCGAGCGGCTGCGGATGCACCAGCTCGCCACCGGGCAGGAGCTCGCCCACCACCGGATCCCCGACCTGCTCGCCGGCACCGGCGTCACCTTCGTCCAGGGCAGGGCCACCACCGTCGACCCCGAGGCCCGGCTGGTCACCGTCGACGGCGCCGAACCCCTCCCGTACGACACCCTCGTCTACGCCCTGGGCAGCTCGACCGGCACCACCGTCCCCGGCGCCGACCTCCACGCCTACACCCTCAACAGCCCGGAGATCGCCGGCCGGTTCGCCGCCCGGCTGGCCGAGGTCGCCGCGTGCCGCGGCACGGTCACCGTCTGCGGCGGCGGCCTGACCGGAATCGAGGCCGCCACCGAGATCGCCGAGAGCCACCCCGGTCTGCGCGTCACCCTGATCAGCCCGGACGAGCCCGGATCCATGATGGGCCCCAAGGCCCGCGGCTACCTGCGCCGGGCGCTGGACCGTCTCGGCATCACCGTCGAGACCGGCGCCCGGGTCACCAAGGTGCTACCCGACAGCGTCGAACTGGCCGACGAGCGGATCGTCCGCTCGGACGCCTGCCTGTGGACCGCCGGCGTCCGGGTGTCGCCGCTCGCCGCGGACGCCGGGATCGCCACCGACGACCGGGGGCTGATCCTGGTCGACGCCACCCTGCGATCGGTGTCCCACCCGGAGATCCACGCCGTCGGCGACGCCGCCGCCGTCCGCCTGGCCTGGGGACAGATCCACGGCACCTGCCAGAGCGGACTCCCCACCGCCCAGTACACCGCCGACACCATCGCGCGACTCGTCCGCGGCAAGGCCGTCAGGCCGTTCCGCTTCGGCTACTTCCACCAGCCGGTCAGCCTCGGCCGGCGGGACGCCGTCATCCAGTTCACCAGGGCCGACGAGACCCCGCGCCGCATCCACCTCACCGGCCGCGCCGCCGTCGCCTACAAGGAGATGGTCAGCGGCAGCCCGCTGACCACCTTCCGGCTCAGCAGGCGGATGAACGTCACCACCATCGTCTCCAAGGGCGGTCGCGCCACCCGCAGGCCCGCCGCATGACGGCCGCCCCGGCGCCCGGCACCGAGAAAGCCGCCAGGGCGGCGGCGCCCCGTCTGCTGGGAGCGCCGCCGCCCTGGCGGTTCGAACTGTCAGCCGTGCATCAGCTGCAGCCGCTGGTCGAGCCGCAGCCCTCGCAGAGGTAGCAGCTGCCGGCACGGCGCATCTTGGTGCCGCAGGAGAAGCAGAGCGGCGCGTCCGCGTTCAGACCGAACTGGATCTCGGCGAGCTCGGTCGAGTTGTGCGCCTTGGCAGCCTTCGGGGCCTCGACCACCGGGAGCGGCCTGGCGGCCGCCGGGGCGGCGGCCACGGCCGGCTTGTCGGCGGCGCGCGGCGCGGACTGGGCGAGGCCCTCCACGTCCACGTCGTCCTCGACGGGCTCGTAGGAGCCGGTCTCCAGGTGCCGGGTCCGCTCCTCGACGGAGTGGATGCCGAGCGCCGAGCGGGTCTCGAACGGCAGGAAGTCCAACGCCAGGCGGCGGAAGATGTAGTCGACGATCGACTGGGCCATCCGCACGTCCGGGTCGTCGGTCAGACCGGCCGGCTCGAAGCGCATGTTGGTGAACTTCGAGACGTACGTCTCCAGCGGCACGCCGTACTGCAGGCCGACCGAGACGGCGATGGAGAAGGCGTCCATCATGCCCGCGAGGGTCGAACCCTGCTTGGACATCTTCAGGAAGACCTCGCCGAGGCCGTCGTCCGGGTAGGAGTTGGCGGTCATGTAGCCCTCGGCGCCACCGACCGTGAAGGAGGTGGTGATGCCCGGGCGGCCCTTGGGGAGGCGCTTGCGGGTCGGGCGGTACTCGACGACCTTCTCGACGGCCGGCGCGGCCTCGACGGCCTTCTCCTCGACCGCCGGGGTCTTGGTCTTCGCCGAAAGCGGCTGGCCGACCTTGCAGTTGTCGCGGTAGATGGCGAGCGCCTTGACGCCCAGCTTCCACGCCTCGAAGTAGATCTCCTCGATCTCCTCGACGGTGGCGACCTCGGGCATGTTCACCGTCTTGGAGATGGCGCCGGAGATCCACGGCTGGATCGCCGCCATCATCCGCACGTGGCCCATCGCCGAGATGACCCGCTCGCCCATCGCGCAGTCGAACACCTCGTAGTGCTCGGCCTTCAGGCCGGGCGCGTCGATCACGTTGCCGTGCTCGGCGATGTGGGCGACGATCGCCTCGATCTGCTCGTCCTGGTAGCCGAGGCGGCCGAGGGCGCGCGGCACGGTGCCGTTGACGATCTGCATGGAGCCGCCGCCGACGAGCTTCTTGAACTTGACGAGCGCCAGGTCCGGCTCGACGCCGGTGGTGTCGCAGTCCATCATCAGGCCGATGGTGCCGGTCGGGGCGAGCACGGAGGCCTGCGCGTTGCGGAAACCGTTCTGCGCACCGAGGCGGAGCACGTCGCCCCAGGTCTCGGTGGCGGCGGCCCACACCGGGGCGTCCAGCTCGTCGACCGCGACGGCGGCGGCGTTGGCGTCCGCGTGCTGCTGCATGACCCGCTGGTGCGGGGCGGCGTTGCGGGCGTAGCCGTCGTACGGGCCGACGACGCCGGCGAGTTCGGCGCCGCGGCGGTAGGCGGTGCCGGTCATCAGCGAGGTGATGGCACCGGCCAGGGCGCGGCCGCCCTCGGAGTCGTACGCGTGGCCGGTGGCCATCAGCAGGGCGCCGAGGTTGGCGTAGCCGATGCCGAGCTGGCGGTAGGCGCGGGTGGTCTCGCCGATCTTCTCGGTGGGGAAGTCGGCGAAGCAGATGGAGATGTCCATCGCGGTGATGACCAGCTCGACGACCTTGGCGAAGGTGCCGGCGTCGAACGAGTCGTCGTCGTGCAGGAACTTCATCAGGTTGAGCGAGGCGAGGTTGCAGCTGGAGTTGTCCAGGTGCATGTACTCGGAGCAGGGGTTGGACGCGTTGATGCGGCCGGACTCCGGGCAGGTGTGCCAGTGGTTGATGGTCGAGTCGTACTGGATGCCGGGGTCGGCACAGGCCCAGGCGGCCTCGGCCATCTTGCGGAAGAGCTTCTTGGCGTCGACGGTCTCGATGACCTCGCCGGTCATCCGGGCGCGCAGGCCGAACTCGGTGCCGTTCTCGACCGCGGTCATGAACTCGTCGTTGACGCGGACCGAGTTGTTGGCGTTCTGGTACTGGACGGAGGTGATGTCGTCCCCGCCGAGGTCCATGTCGAAGCCCGCGTCGCGCAGGGCGCGGATCTTCTCCTCCTCCTTCACCTTGGTCTCGATGAAGGCCTCGACGTCCGGGTGGTCGACGTCCAGGACGACCATCTTGGCCGCACGGCGGGTGGCGCCACCGGACTTGATGGTGCCGGCCGACGCGTCGGCGCCGCGCATGAAGGAGACCGGGCCGGAGGCGTTGCCGCCGGAGGAGAGCAGCTCCTTGGAGGAGCGGATCCGGGAGAGGTTCAGGCCGGCGCCGGAGCCGCCCTTGAAGATCATGCCCTCTTCCTTGTACCAGTCGAGGATCGACTCCATGGAGTCGTCGACGGCCAGGATGAAGCAGGCGGAGACCTGCTGGGGCTGCTTGGTGCCGACGTTGAACCAGACCGGCGAGTTGAAGCTGAACACCTGGTGGAGGAGGGCGTGGGTCAGCTCGTGCTCGAAGATCTCGGCGTCGTCCGCGGTGGCGAAGTAGCCGTGCTTCTCACCGGCGGCGCGGTAGGTGAGCACCACGCGGTCGATGATCTGCTTCAGGCTCCACTCGCGCTGCGGGCTGCCGACCGCGCCGCGGAAGTACTTCGAGGTGACGATGTTGACCGCGTTGACCGACCAGAAGTCCGGGAACTCGACCCCGCGCTGCTCGAAGTTGATCGAGCCGTCGCGCCAGTTGGTCATGACGACGTCGCGCCGCTCCCAGGTGACCGCGTCGTACGGGTGGACGCCGGGAGTGGTGTAGATGCGCTCCAGCCGCAGGCCGCCCTTGGGCGCCTTGCCGGCGCCCTTGACGGTCTTGTCCGACTTCGAGCTGCGTGCGGAACCGCTCGTCGTCTCAGTCACTGCGTTCTCCTCCTCATGGGCAAACGCCCGAAGTGCCCTGAAAAGTCCGGGCACCGGCTGGTTCTCCTGCGGGCGTGCGGGCAGCCGAGAGCCAGGCCGCCGTGCACGGTGTGTTACGGGTGGGCGCGCGCCGTGAAGATCAGCGCGCGGCGGCGGGGGTCGGCACCGGGGTGCCCTCCTCCGCGGCGAGGGGCTGCCCGGCGCGGAGTTCCGCGATGGCAGCCTCGAAGTCCTCGAGGTTGTCGAAGGCCCGGTAGACGGACGCGAACCTCAGGTACGCGACGACGTCCAGCTCCTTCAGGGGGCCGAGTATGGCCAGACCGACATCGTGGGTCGACAGTTCGGCGCTGCCGCTGGCGCGGACGCACTCCTCGACCCGCTGACCGAGCTGCGCGAGCGCGTCCTCGGTGACCGGGCGGCCCTGACAGGCCTTGCGGACACCGGAGATCACCTTCTCGCGACTGAACGGCTCGGTGACGCCGCTGCGCTTGATCACCATCAGGGTGGCGGTCTCCACCGTGGTGAAGCGTCGGCTGCAGTCGGGGCACTGGCGACGGCGCCGGATCGAGCTTCCGTCGTCGCTCGCGCGACTGTCGACGACCCGGCTGTCCGGATGCCGGCAGAAGGGGCAGTGCACCTGGGGACTCCCTCCCTGCGGCAAGACATCGGACTCGGAACACTCTACCGGACCACAACCTGTAGTCCCGACCGAGCACAGTAGCCACAAGATCTGGTGAGCGACACCCGACGCGCCGGATCGGGTCGAAATTCTCGCCCGCCGCCGAATAGACTGTTCGAGTCGAACATTCGAGCGATCTACACCCGGAACCTTGATCGCGGCGAGTAAACTCGAATAAATTCACTCGAACGTGTGTTTGGCGCAACCTTTCGAAAGGAGGCCCGTTGAGTTGGCAGGGAGAAACAGCACCTGTCGAATCGAGGGCCGCCATGACCGCGATCAACGTCGAAGCCAAAACCGCCATCCCGGTGCAGGAGCGTTCCGCGCGCACCACTGACCAGGAGAGCATGGACCAGACCATGAGCCGAAGCCAGCCGATCGACGACGTCGACCCCGGCGTGTCCACCCCCGTCGTCCGTGCCCTCCCCGGCCGCCCCCCGGGCATCCGCACCGACGAGGCCGGCCTGACGGAGCGCCAGCGCCGGGTCATCGAGGTCATCAGGGACTCCGTCCAGCGGCGCGGCTACCCGCCGTCCATGCGCGAGATCGGCCAGGCCGTCGGGCTCTCCTCCACCTCCTCGGTGGCGCACCAGCTGATGGCGCTGGAGCGCAAGGGCTTCCTGCGGCGCGACCCGCACCGGCCGCGCGCCTACGAGGTCCGCGGCGTCGAGGTCGCCCGGCCGAACACCGCCGAGACCGCCGGCCGCCCCTCCACCTCGTACGTGCCGCTGGTCGGCCGGATCGCCGCCGGTGGGCCGATCCTCGCCGAGCAGACCGTCGAGGACGTCTTCCCGCTCCCCCGTCAGCTGGTCGGCGAGGGCGAGCTCTTCGCGCTCACCGTCAAGGGCGACTCGATGATCGAGGCCGCGATCTGTGACGGCGACTGGGTGACGGTCCGCCGCCAGCCCGTCGCGGAGAACGGCGACATCGTCGCGGCGATGATCGACGGCGAGGCGACCGTCAAGCGCCTCAAGCGCGAGGACGGCAAGATCTGGCTGATGCCGCACAACCCGGCGTACGAGCCCATCCCGGGCGACAACGCGACCATCCTCGGCAAGGTCGTCGCCGTCCTCCGCCGGCTCTGACCGAACGGGCAACCACAACAGGGGCGCGAGGAACTGCGCGCCCAGCCACCGCTCTACCTGAGCATGCGGCTGGGCGCGCAGTTCCTCGCGCCCCTGTCCGTCCCTATCGGGGCTTCACAGGCGGAGCCGAGGCATCGATCGCCGCCAGCGACCGCCGGACCTGGTTGCGGTCCGTCGTGTACCAGAAGTTGGGCATCGACGACCGGAAGAACCCGCCGTACCGCTTGGTCTCCACCCGCGGGTCGAGCACCGCGACCACCCCGCGGTCGTCCGCCGCGCGGACGAGCCGCCCCGCGCCCTGGGCCATCAGCAGCGCGGCGTGCGTCGCGGCGACGGCCATGAAGCCGTTGCCGCCGCGCTGTTCGACGTCCTTCTGGCGGGCGCTCATCAGCGGGTCGTCCGGCCGCGGGAACGGGATCCGGTCCATCACCACCAGCTGGCACGCGGAGCCGGGCACGTCGACGCCCTGCCACAGCGAGAGCGTGCCGAACAGGCAGCTGCTCGCGTCGGAGGCGAACTCGCGGATCAGCTCGCCGAGGGTGTCCTCGCCCTGGAGCAGGATCCGGTTGTCCAGCCGCTCCCTGAGCGCCTCCGCCGCGGTCTGCGCGCCCCGCATGGAGGAGAACAGGCCGAGCGTCCGCCCGCCCGCCGCACCGATGAGTTCGGCCAGCTCGTCGAGCATGTCCGGCCGCTCGGGGTCGCGGCCGGGGTCGGCGAGGTGCTTGGCGACGTACAGGATGCCCTGCTTGGGGTAGCTGAACGGGGAGCCGACGTCGATGCCGCGCCAGTACGGCGGCGCGTCCTCGCCGACCTCCACCTCGGGCTCGGCCGAACTCCGCACGTCGGGCAGCCGGCTCTCGCCGGGCAGGCCGAGCGAGGCGGCGACGCCGTTGAAGTCGCCGCCGAGCTTGAGGGTGGCGGAGGTGAGGACGACCGACCGTTCCTTGTAGAGGTTCTCCCGGAGCAGGCCGGAGACGCTGAGCGGGGCGACCCGCAGCGAGGCGGTGCCCATCCCGAAGCGGTCGCTGCGCTCGACCCAGATGACGTCCCACTCGGACTCGGTGAGCAGCCGGTCCGCGGTCTCGTGCAGGGTCTCGGCGGAGGCCATGGCCTGCTTGCGGACGGCGTCCTCGTCGGTGAGGCCCTTGTCGCGGGTCTCGCCGAGCGAGGTGATCACCTGCCGGCTGGCGTCCCGGATGCCGGCGACCGCGTACGCCAGGTACTCGGGGAGCTCCTCCAGCCGCCCCGCCTGCGCGGTCTCCATCAGGCCGTGGAAGTTCTCGGCGGCGGCCTGCAGCGCGTCGACGGACTTCTCGTTGGCGAGCTTGGCGGCGCGCCGAACCGCCCGGTTGACGGCGTTGACGGTGAGTTCGGCGGTGGCGGCGCCGGTGACCCGGTTCACCAGCTCGTGCGCCTCGTCGATGATCAGCAGCCCGTGCTCGGGGAGCACCGGGGCGCCCTCGATGGCGTCGATCGCCAGCATCGCGTGGTTGGTGACCACCACGTCGGCGAGCTTGGCCTTCTCGCGGGCCTTCTCGGCGAAGCACTCCTGGCCGTACGCGCAGCGCGACGCGCCGAGGCACTCCTTGGAGGTGACGGCGAGCTGGGCCCAGGCCTTGTCGGAGACGCCGGGCGAGAGGTCGTCGCGGTCGCCGGTCTCGGTCTCGTCGGCCCAGTCGCGCAGCCGCAGCACGTCCTGGCCGAGCTTGCCGGTGGGGCCGCCCATGACCTCGACCGGGTCGAACAGGCCCTCGCCCTCGTCGCTCGGGGTGCCTTCGTTGGCGCGGTGCAGGCACAGGTAGTTGGAGCGGCCCTTGAGCATGGCGTAGAGCGGCCGGCGGCGCAGCACGGGGTGCAGGGCGTCGACGGTGCGGGGCAGGTCGCGCTCGACGAGCTGGCGCTGCAGGGCGAGGGTCGCGGTGGCGACCACCACGCGGTCGCCGTGGGCGAGGGCGGGCACCAGGTAGGCGAGTGACTTGCCGGTGCCGGTGCCGGCCTGGACGAGGAGGTGCTCGTCGTTGTCGACGGCGGCGGCGACCGCCTCGGCCATGGTGATCTGGCCGGGTCGCTCCACGCCGCCGACGGCGGTGACGGCGGCGTGCAGCAGCTCTGGGATGCGCGAGGCGGGGACGGCGACCGGTGCTTCGTCGTCCGGCTGCGGGGATGAGGAGTCGTTCGTCATGGCACTCCCACCCTACGGCGCGGGGGTGACAATCCCGCGCCGTCGGGTCGGCAGGACGGCGTCGGCGCAGAGCGGGTTGTCGACGTGGCCGTGCACGGCGGCGTGCGGGCGGTGCGGGCGGTCGCGGTAGCCGTCGAGCAGCAGCCGGTTGCGGTTGAGGCAGAGCCGTTCGATCCGGGGGGTGAGCAGGTCGAAGAGCTCGAAGCGCTCGGCGAGCTCGGGGAAGCGCCGCTGGTGGGCCAGGACCTCCTCGCGGACCAGCGTCCAGAACCGGTCCTCGGGCAGGCCGAGCTGTTCCTCGACCAGTGGCGCGAGGTAGCGGTAGACGCCGATGAACAGGCCGGAGTGGATGAACTGGCAGAGGTATTCCGGGCCTTCGCGCAGCAGCACGGCGTCGACCTCGGCCGGCAGGTCGGCGAGTTCGGGCAGCGGCTGGTCGCTGATGTTGACGTCGTCGACGAAGTCCTTGACGGCGAGCCGCACCGGGACGTCCCGGTCGTCGAAGAGCAGGATGGCGTTCTCGCCGTGCGGGGAGAAGACGGTGCCGTAGCGGTACAGGAAGTGCAGCAGTGGCGGGAGCATCGCGGCGAACAGCCGTTTCAGCCACTGCTCGGGGGCGAGCCCGGAGCGGGCGACCAGCTCGGTGACCAGGGCCCGTCCGTCGGAGCCGGTCTGCAGCAGGGCGGCGAGGGTGCGGCCGCGCTCGCCGGGTTCGAGGTGGGCGCCGAGCGGTTCGCGCCAGATCGCGCCGAGCAGTTCCTTGTACTGGTAGGGCGCCTCGGGCAGGTCGCGGTAGATCGGGTGGTCGACGGTGACGGAGGCGATCTCGCCGAGCAGGACGACCCGGCACTCGTCGCGCAGGAAGGCGTCGCGGTCGCGCAGGCCGTGGATCCAGGCGGTGACGGCGGGCGCGGCGAGAGTGCGTTCGACCGGGAGGCCGCGCCAGACCAGGGTGTTGAGGATGGACAGCGGCAGCTTCACGGTGCACCGGTCGGGCCGGGAGAGGTTGAAGAAGCTGCGGATGGACTGCTGGGGCAGCCGCAGGTCGCCGTCGCTGGGCAGCGGGACGATCTCGCCGCTGGCGATCCAGGGGGCGAACAGGCCGACCACGGTCTCGTCCCACTGCCAGGGGTGGACGGGCAGCAGCAGGTAGTCCTCGCCGAGCTGGTCGCGGAAGGCGGGTTCCAGCTCGCGCTCGTACAGGCCGGGGTCGCCGCGGAACTCGGCGAGCCGGCGGTGCACGGCGAGCCAGGGCAGCTGCTGCGGGACGCGGGCCTCGGGGGCCCAGGCGGCCCAGTCGCGGGCGGAGAAGCCGAGCCGGCCCTTGTTGGGGACGATCCACGGATGGCCGGTCTGCCGGCCCTCCAGGGCGACGTGGTCGAGGTCGGCGAGTTCCGCGGCGGTCAGCGCGGTGGCGTCGTGGTGGGCGTCGGCGATCAGGGTGGCGGTCAGCTCGCGGACCAGGTGGCCGACGGTGTCGCCGCCGAGGCCGAGCGGCTGCGCGGCGTGCTGCGGGAAGCGCAGCGGGTCCGCCTCGCCGTCCAGCGACCCGGGGTCGACCCGCCAGCTGCCGTACGCGCCGCGGTCGGCCCGGAACCGGTAGGCGGCGCCGGGGAGTTCGACCAGCCAGCCGTCCCCGTCCGGGACCGGTTCGATCAGCTCCTCGTAGGCGAACTCGCCGAGCATCTTGGCGAGCAGCGCCCGCCGGGCCCTGCCCCAGTGCTCCGCGGTCAGCTGGGCGGGCAGGTGGAGCGCGGGTTCAGCGGGGTGCTGCTGCGGCACGGACGTGGCCTTCCTGGGGTCTGGGGAGCACCGGCGGAACGGACGCGGGCGGGGCGAAGGTGGTCCAGGCGGTGCGGTGGGGCAGCGGGTGGAGCGGCTTGCCGGCGACGGCGTTGAGGATCACGGCGGCGCGGTGGGCGCCGAGGCCGAGGTCCGGGGTGCCGACACCGTGAGTGTGCAGCTCGGCGTTCTGCACGTACAGACCGCCGGTGACACCGGGCCGCAGGGCGACCCGGTGGTCCAGGTCGACCCGGTAGCGGCCGTGCTCGTCCCAGTCGACCAGGTCGGCGACCGGGTCGAGCAGGGCCGGGCGGACGGCCCGGTAGCCGGTGGCGAGGACGACGGCGTCGGTGCGCACCAGGTGCCGCCGCCCGGAGTCGACGTGCCGGCAGTGCAGTTCGAGGCCGCCGCAGGGTCCGGCGGCGGCCTCGGTGACGGCGGTGCCGGGCAGGATCTCGACCGGGTCGGCGTCGAGCGGGCGGCCGACGGTCCGTTCGTACAGGTGGTCGTGGATCTCGGCGAGGGTCTCGGCGCTGGCGGCCTTGTGCAGCTGCCACTGGGCGGGGACCAGGGCGTCCCGGGTGTCGGCGGGCAGGCCGTGGAAGTACCGGGTGTAGTCGGGGGTGAACTGCTCCAGGCCGAGCTTGGAGTACTCCATCGGGGCGAGCGCCCGGGTGCGGGTGAGCCAGCGCAGCCGGGTGCCGTCGCCGGCGCGCAGCCGCAGCAGGTCGAGGAAGGCCTCGGCGCCGGACTGTCCGGACCCGACCACGGTGATGTCCCGGGCGCCGGCCAGGGTGTCGCGGCGGTGCAGGTACTCGGCGGAGTGCCAGACGGCGGGGTGGGCGCGCAGCGGGGCGAAGGCCTCGGGGTGGACGGGTTCGGTGCCGACGCCGAGCACCACGTTGCGGGCCCGGTGCTCCTCGGCCGCCGGGCCGCCGGTCACCACCCGGAACAGCTCCTCCTCGGCGTCCCAGTGCAGCGCGGTCACCGGTCGGCCGAAACGGCAGTTGGGCAGCCGGTCAGCGGCCCAGCGGCAGTAGTGCTCGTACTCGCGGCGGGGCAGCTGGAAGCGCTCGGCGAAGTAGAACGGGAGCAGCCGTTCCTGGTGGCGCAGGTAGTTGAGGAAGGACCACGGGTTGGTCGGGTCGACCAGCGAGACCAGGTCGGCGAGGAAGGGCACCTGCATCCGGGCGCCGTCCACCAGCATGCCGGGGTGCCAGCGGAACTCCGGTCTGGCGTCGAGGAAGAGGGCGTCGACGCCGTCGGCGCGGTCGGCGAGGGCGGCCAGGGACAGGTTGAAGGGGCCGATGCCGACGCCGATCAGGTCGTACGGTTCGGGCTGCGGGAGATCCATCTCGTCCTAGGACTCGTGCGGTGCGCGCGGCCGGACCATCAGGGCGGCGCGCTTGGCGGGCAGGTCGAGCTCGGCGGTCTGGGTGAACCCGGCGTTGCGGAAGGCCCGTACCGAGGGCGTGTTGCGCAGGTCCGGTTCGGCGACCACCCGGGTGCATTCGGGGCGCTGGTCGAGGACCAGGCCGGCCAGCGCGCCGAGCAGCAGGCTGCCCAGGCCCCGGCCGCGGGCGGCGGGCGGGCCGAGCAGCAGGTGGACGCCGATGTCGTGCGGGCGGGCCGGGTAGTGCGCGGCGAGCGGGTCGAGGTCGGCCCGGTAGAGCTCGAAGTAGCCGGTGGGGACGCCGTCGAGCAGGCCCAGGTACGGGATGCTGCGGCCGTCGCCGTCGAGCTGGGCGCGCAGGTGGCGCTCGGTGGCCTCGGGCGGCCCGGCCAGCTCCCACCAGGCGTCCACGGCCGGGTCGTTCATCCAGCCGGTGAGCAGGTCGAGGTCGCCGGGCAGGGTGACCGGGCGGAGCCGGAACTCCCCGGCGGCGGTGGGGACGGTCACCGCCGCGCCGCCGGGGGTCACGCCCCGGCCACCGGGTTGTCGAGGGCCACGTAGACCGACTGCGTCTCCACCGGGCCGACCAGTTCGTCCAGGCCGTGCAGCCGGGTGAGCAGGTTGGCCTTGCAGCGCAGGGTGGGTGCCTGCAGCAGGTGGGCGGGCAGCGTGGAGCCGGTGGCGGTGGCCCGGGGGCCGGCCAGGAACCGGCGCAGCGCGGCGAGCAGCAGCTGCTCGTCGGCGAGCCGCTGGGAGCCGAAGGCGCCGATCAGGCCGAGGACGTGGTTGATGCCGAGGTAGTAGGTGAAGCGCTCGTCGGCGACCGCGTCGGGCACGAAGGTGTCGCTGTGCGCGCCGAGGGCGGGCAGCTGCTGCCGGAGCCGGTCGGCGGCGGATTCCCGGAAGTAGTAGCCCTGGTTGTCGCGGTAGCGGCCGCCGGCCGGCCAGCCCTCGGCGTCCAGCACGACCAGGCTGTTCTGCTGGTGGGCCTCCAGCGCGATGCCGGCCCGGCCGTCCAGCCAGAGGATGGGCAGCACGACGGCGTCCAGGTAGCGCAGGAACCATTCGGTGGCGACGGTGGCGACCGGTCGGCCGGTGCGGGCGGCGAGCTCGCCGAGCACGTCGGACAGCTGCGAGGTGAGCCGGCCGATCGGCTGCTCGGCGACCAGTCCGGCGACGCACAGCGCCCGGTCGGCGGGGCCGAAGGGCTGCCGGCGGAGCACGGTGTCGAGGCCGCCGGGGTCGCCGAGGGACGGGTGGTCGACGCCGATCCAGGCCGGGTCGCGGACGATGTCGAAGCCGGGGTGGGCGGCCCTCCAGCGGGCGCCGAGCCCGGCCTCCAGCAGCCGGTGCACCTCGACGCCGCGGTGGAGCTCCTTGCGCAGGTTCTCCCGGCGGGAGTTGGTGATCCGCAGGGCGAGCGAGAGCTTGAGCATCCACGGGGTGCCGGGGCGGCTGACGGTGCGCACCGAGCTGGTGGGGTGCCAGGGCTCGCCGTGCTGGCCGAGGTCGTGCAGCAGGCCGCTGTCGAGGAGTTCGGCGACGGCGGGGCGCAGCGCGAGTTCGCGGGCCTGCCAGGGGTGCAGCGGGAGGGCGGCGGTGCCGGGCGGCAGCGGGCGGCCGTACAGCTCGGCGGTGAGCTCCTCGGCGGGGCGGCCGGTGGCGGAGTCGGCGGCGAGCAGCGTGCGGTCGACGGCGTACCAGTGCAGCCGGAAGGTGCCGTGCAGTTCCGGGGAGTACGCGGCGGACTGGGCGGGGCCGAGGCCGTCGCGGCTCTTCGGGGTGGGGTGCAGCGGGTGGCCCAGCAGCAGGGCCTGCTCGGCGCGCAGGAAGGGGCTCGGCGGGGTGGCGGACAGGGCGCGCCGGTGGCCGAGGATCTCCGCGGTGCGGCCGACCGAGTCGGCGACCCGGGCGGTCAGGTCGGCGATCTGGCCGGGGTCGGGGTTGTCGGTGGCGGCGCCGGCGATCAGCGCGGCGACGGTGACGGCGTCCACCGGCCGGCCGTGCTGCAGGGCGGCGGTGGTGACGGTGGCCGGGCCGAAGCGGTGCCAGCCGCAGGCGGACCAGTGCAGCACCGGGGCGGTGATCTCGGCGGCGCCGCCGAGCACGGCCACCCGCAGCCGGTCGCCGTCCGGGCGGGCGCCGGTCTCCCGGGCCCAGCAGCGCAACAGGCTCTCGGTGGCGGCGTGTTCGGCTGCGGCGGCCGGATCGGGGTGCAGCAGCGGGTCGGTGGGGTGTTCGGCGCCCGACCGGGCCAGGGCGGCCGGAGGCACTCCGGTGAGAGTGGTGACCAAAGCCCCTCCTCGGGTCGTGCGATCGTCTAGAGGTAAGGGCTACCTATCCCCGGCGGGTGATCACAAGATCAGCTCACTCTTTGTGGTGAAAGACGGTGGATCACTCACCCGGTCGAGTGAAGAGTGCGACCCTGACGGACCGTCACGGTCACGGTTCGGTGACCGGACGTCAACAGCGCGGACGCCGGGTGGGGTCGGCACCCGCCCGGGTGGGAGACTTCCCCGGGGGATTTTCGAACAGCAGGGGGGACGATGGCGACGTTCGGGGGAAGAGCGCGCTGTGCCGCGCTCGCCGCGGCGGTGCTGCTCGGTGCTGCGGCGTGCACGTCGGGGGGCGGTGACTCCCCGCCGAGCTGGGAGGCGCTGCGCGGCTGGCACTTCCAGGACTGGGACGACTGGGCGAAGCGGCACGCCTTCTCCAATCCGGTGGCGCAGAACTTCTGGACCGCCGACACGCTCGACCGGGCGGAGCCGCGGCAGCCCGAGCCGGCCCCGCCGCCGCCCTCGCCGTCGGCCACCGCCGAGCCGGTGCCGGTGGTGCGGGCGCTGCCCGCCGAGCGGCCGTACACGCGCTTCCCGGCCACCGGGAAGATCTTCATGACCGCGCCCAAGGGCGGGGTCGGCCAGTGCTCGGCCACCGTGGTCGCCGACCCGGCGCACCCGGGCAAGTCCGACCTGGTGTGGACGGCCGCGCACTGCGTCCACGAGGGCAAGGGCGGCGACTGGTACCAGAACCTGATCTTCGTGCCGGCCTACAACAGCTCGGGCGCCGCCAGCGGCGGCCACAAGGCGGGCCTCGACGAGACCGCGCCGTACGGCCAGTGGTGGGCCGACAAGGTGATCACCTCGCCGCTGTGGACCACCGAGGGCACCCGGGCCGGCGACGCCGCCAACCAGTACGACTTCGCCGTGATCCGGGTCCGCGACCCGAAGGGCGGCGGGAAGTCGCTGGAGGAGACCATCGGCACGGCCGTGCCGGTCTGGTTCGACGCGCCGCGCGAGCAGCTCGCCGTCTCGGTCTGGGGCTACCCCTCGGTGGCGCCGTTCGACGGCAAGGAGCTGGAGCACTGCGAGGGCGGCCGCCCGGGCAGCCGGTCCTTCGACGCGGCCCGTCCGGCGATGCTGACCATCGGCTGCACCATGACCGCCGGGGCGAGCGGCGGCGGCTGGTTCGCCACCATGCCGGACGGCCGGCAGGCACTGGTGAGCAACACCTCGATCGGCACCGCCGCGCGCACCACCCTGAACGGCCCGTACCTGGAGACCGTCGCCCGGCAGGCCCTCGACTACCTCGCCAAGAAGTGAACAACCGACCTACCACGGGGAATTCGACCATGCGTACCCTGAACAACCGGTCCCGCGCGGCCGCGGCCGCCGCGGTGCTCACCGTGCTGAGCCTGACCGCGACCGCCTGCAACGACGACGACCCGAAGCCGAACGCGGCCCCGCCGGCCGCGTCGTCCGCGTCGTCCGGCGCCGCCAAGCCCGGCATCGACCTCAAGGACCTCCAGGCGCAGATCGCCAAGATGCAGGACTGGTCGGCCGACGACTGGGAGAAGTTCGCCTCCCAGCACGGCTTCAGCCCGGAGACCTTCAAGTCGGTCAAGGACTACTGGGACCTCGGCAAGCTGCAGACCGCCCAGGGCGTCAAGCCCAAGGAGGCCAACGCCGCGCAGGCGAAGACCCCGACCCGGGCCGAGGTGCGGTTCCCGGCGGCGATCCCGGCCAAGCCGGAGAAGCACCCGTACAGCGCGGGCACCGCGGTGGTCGGCAAGATCTTCATGCAGGTCTCGGAGAAGCAGTGGTCGGAGTGTTCCGGCACGGTGGTCGCCGACCCGAAGCACCCGGGCAAGTCCAACCTGGTGTGGACGGCCGCGCACTGCGTCCACGAGGGCAAGGGCGGCAACTTCTTCAAGAAGATCAGCTTCGTGCCCTCGTACAACCGGACCGGCGCCGCCAGCGGCGGCAAGAAGGCCACCTTCGAGCAGGTCGCGCCGTACGGCATGTTCGCCGCCGACGCGATCCGGGTGACGCCGACCTGGACCACCGAGGGCGGCGAGACCGGCGGCCCGGCCAGCCAGTACGACTTCGCGCTGCTGCACGTCCACAACGAGGACGGCGGCGGCAAGTCGCTGGAGGAGACCGTCGGCGGCGCCGTGCCGGTCTGGTTCAACGCCCAGCCGGACACCGTGCCCTCGCTCGCCGCCTACGGCTACCCGGCGGACGCCCCGTTCGACGGCGCCGAGCTGGAGCACTGCGACTCGGCCGTGAAGGCCACCGTGTACGCCTACGACCTGAGCCGCCCGCCGATGCAGTCGATCGGCTGCACCATGACCGGCGGTTCCAGCGGCGGCGGCTGGTTCGCCCAGCGCGGCGGCAAGCCCGCGCTGATCGGCAACACCTCGGTCGGCAACTCGACCTCCACCATGCTGGCCTCGCCGACCCTCACCGACACGGCCCGCAAGATGTACGAGGCGTTCGCCGACAAGCTCCCCAAGTGACACGCGGAAGGGCCCGGCCCCCCTCGTGCGAGGGGGGCCGGGCCCTTCCGGGTCGCGGCGGCTCAGCCGGTCGCGACCACCGTGTAGCGCTCCAGCTCGGCGGCCAGTTCCGCGGCCACCTTGGCGTGCAGCAGGGTGCCCTCGGCGGTGTGCTCGGTGGAGAGCAGCTCGCCCTCCTTGTGCACCCGGTTGACCAGGTCGCCGCGGGTGTACGGCACCAGGACCTGCAGCTCGATCGCGGGGCGCGGCAGCTCGTCGTCGATGAGCTTCAGCAGCTCCTCGATGCCCATGCCGCTGCGGGCCGACACCACGATGGCGTGCGGCTCGCGGCGCAGCAGGCGCTGCAGCACGTGCGGGTCCGCTGCATCCGCCTTGTTGATCACCACGATCTCGGGCACGTTCTGTGCCTCGACCGAGACGATCACCTCGCGGACCGCGGCGAGCTGGGTCTCCGGCTCGGGGTGCGAGCCGTCCACCACGTGCAGGATCAGGTCGGCGTCGGCGACCTCCTCCATGGTCGAGCGGAACGCCTCGACCAGGTGGTGCGGCAGGTGCCGGACGAACCCGACCGTGTCGGCCAGGGTGTAGACCCGGCCGCTGGGGGTCTGGGCCCGCCGGACCGTCGGGTCCAGGGTGGCGAACAGCGCGTTCTCCACCAGGACGCCGGCGCCGGTGAGCCGGTTGAGCAGGGAGGACTTGCCGGCGTTGGTGTACCCGGCGATGGCCACGGACGGCACCTGGTGGCGCTTGCGCTCCTGGCGCTTGGTGTCGCGGCCCTTCTTCATCTCGGCGATCTCCTTGCGGAGCTTCGCCATCTTCTCGCGGATCCGACGGCGGTCGGTCTCGATCTTGGTCTCACCGGGGCCACGGGTGGCCATGCCGCCGCCGGACGAGCCGGAGCCACCACCACCCATCTGCCGGGACAGCGACTGACCCCAGCCTCGCAGGCGCGGCAGCATGTACTGCATCTGCGCGAGCGAGACCTGCGCCTTGCCCTCCCGGGACTTGGCGTGCTGGGCGAAGATGTCCAGGATCAGGGCCGTCCGGTCGACGACCTTGACCTTGACGACGTCCTCCAGCTGGATCAGCTGGCCGGGGGTGAGCTCACCGTCGCAGACGACGGTGTCGGCGCCGGTGGAGGCCACGATGTCGCGCAGCTCCTTGGCCTTGCCGGACCCGATGTAGGTCGCGGCGTCGGGCTTGTCGCGACGCTGGATCACACCGTCCAGCACCTCGGAACCCGCGGTCTCGGCGAGTGCGGCCAGCTCCGCCATGGAGTTCTCGGCCTCCTCGAGCGTCCCGTCGGTCCACACGCCGACGAGCACCACGCGCTCCAGACGGAGCTGGCGGTACTCGACCTCGGTGACGTCCTGGAGCTCGGTGGAGAGGCCGACGACGCGGCGCAGGGCCGCACGCTCGGACCTGTCGTACTGCTCGCCGTCGTAGTTCTGGTCGAGGTCCTCGTCGATCGCCGCGAGGTCCTCGTCCATCAGGGCTTCCGCCTTGAGGTCGGCGAGTCGGCGGGCGGACTCGCTCGGCTGGGTGCGGCTGTCGAACGTGGAGGTCATCTCATCCTTAGATTGATCGGCTACTGCTCTCCGAAAACACGGCGGAACGCCCGTGAATTCCCCACGATGGTCCCACGCCCTCCGTGGACGCGTCATCCCCATTTGTCGCGGTATCCCCGGGCGGCTGCTCCCCCGGCCGGTACACGTCGTACACCCCGGACACCCGCAGTACCGCCCGCATCACCGCGGGCAACGCCTCGGCGGCGGGCAGCTCCACGGTGTACGAGTGGCGCACCCGCAGCTGGCGGGGCGGCTCCACCTCCGCCGAGAAGATCGACACGCCCTCGCCGGAGATCGCCGCGGTCAGGTCGGCCAGCAGCCGGGGCCGGTTCAGCGCCTCCGCGACCAGGGTCGCCCGGAAGCCGTCGGCCGGGCCCGCGCCGGGGATCCACGCCACCTCCACCGGGCCGCGGCCGGCCGCCAGCATCTCCCGGCCGGCCGCGCAGTCGCTGCGGTG
Organism: Kitasatospora sp. NPDC048365; assembly: GCF_043200835.1. NCBI lineage: Bacteria > Bacillati > Actinomycetota > Actinomycetes > Kitasatosporales > Streptomycetaceae > Kitasatospora > Kitasatospora sp. NPDC048365. The sequence goes on along the minus strand of NZ_JBICYJ010000020.1, from coordinate 45,946 downwards.
CACCGCCACCGCGCCGCCGCGGATCGCGAAGCCGGTCACCGCGTCCGGCGGCACCGGGGTGCAGCAGCGGGCGAGCCGCACCGCCGCGCCCGGCCGGCCGACCACCTCCACCGGCAGCGTGCCGCGCCCGGCCGGCGGCGGGGCGGCCGGCGCCGGCTGCCCGCCGGACGGCCCGGTGGCCACCGCCGGGGCGCCCGCCGGGTGCGCGGCCAGCCACCGCTCGATCGCCAGCCGGGCACCGGGCGTGCGCACGTACTCCAGCCACTCCGGGGCCGGACCGGTCGGCTCGCCGGTCGACTCGGTGAGCACCGCCAGCATGTCGCCGTCCTTGAGCGAGGTGGACAGCGCGACCAGCCGGCCGTTCACCCGGGCCCCGATGCAGCGGTGGCCGGTCTCCTCGCCGAGCAGGTAAGCGGCGTCCACGCAGCTCGCCCCGGCGGGCAGTTGCAGCGTCCCGCCGCCCTCGGTCACCGCGGTGATCTCCCGGTCGTCCGAGAGGTCGGCGGTCAGCGTCGACCAGAACGCGTCCGGGTCCGGGGTCTCCTGCTGCCACTCCAGGAAGCGGCTCAGCCAGCCGGGCCGGGCCGGGTCGGTGCGGTCCTCGGGGTCGGCCTCGGGCGCGGCCGCGTGCTGGTGCGGGTCGCCCAGCGCGACCACCCCGGTCTCCGCCACCCGGTGCATCCGCCGGGTGCGCACCAGCACCTCCACCACCTCGCCGCCGGGCAGTGCGACCGCCGTGTGCAGCGACTGGTACAGGTTGAACTTGGGCGCCGCCACGAAGTCCTTGAACTCCCCCGGCAGCGGCGTCCAACAGGTGTGCAGCTCGCCGAGGACCGCGTAGCAGTCCGCATTCTCCTCCACCACCACCAGCAGCCGGCCGAAGTCCGCCGGCAGCAGGCCCTGCTCCGTCCCGTCCTCGCGGAGCGCCGCCGAGCGCTTCAGCAGCACCCGGTGCAGCGACACGCAGTGCCGCGGCCGCACGGTCACCTCCGCCGCCACGCCCGCCTCGGCCAGTTGCCGCCCCAGCTCGACGGCGAACGGGCGCAGCAGCTCGTCCGGCGCCGCCTCGTGCGCGGCGGCGACCGCGCCGGTGCGGGCGTACTCCTCGGGGTGCAGGGTGGCGAAGACGATGTCCTCCAGCTCCGCCTTCACCACCTGGATGCCCAGGCGCTCGGCCAGCGGGATCAGCACGTCCCGGGTGACCTTGGCGATCCGGACCTGGCTGGCGGGCTTCATGTGACGGATCGTCCGCATGTTGTGCAGCCGGTCCGCCAGCTTGATCACCATGACCCGGACGTCGTCGCCGGTGGCCACCAGCATCTTGCGGAAGGTCTCCGGCTCCGCCGCCGCGCCGAAGTCCACCTTCTCCAGCTTGGTCACGCCGTCGACCAGGTACGCCACCTCGGGGCCGAAGTCCTCGGCGACCTGAGCGAGCGTCACATCGGTGTCCTCCACGGTGTCGTGGAGCAGTGAGGCGACCAGGGTGGTGGAGTCGGCACCCAGCTGCGCGAGGATCATCGTCACCGCGAGCGGGTGGGTGATGAACGGCTCGCCGCTCTTGCGCATCTGCCCGCGATGGCTCTCCTGGGCCAGCCGGTAGGCGCGGCTGAGCAGCGCGAGGTCGGCCTGGGGGTGGTGCTGCCGGTGCGCCTGCACGATCGGCTCGATCGCGTCCGGCACCGGCGCCCGTCCGGTGGCCAGCAGCGCCGCCCGCCCGGCCCGGCCCAACGCCGCCCGGCTGAACCGGCCGACCTGCGGCCTCGACGGCAGACCCACGCTCATCTCGGGGCGGACGGTCATCTGCACCTCCGGCAGTGAACACCGGAGCGCCTCCCGACCCGGTGGTCCATGCTACCGAGCACACCACGCCCCGCGACCGCGCGATCGCCTCGCGTGTCACCCGAACGAGAACGCCGTCCGAGGTTTGCCCTCCCGACCGGGACTCAGGCGATGGTGCCCTCGGCGACGATCACCGCAGGTCCGGTCATCTCCACCCGGCCGTCCGGGAACTCCTCCAGCACGATCCGGCCGCCCGGCACGTCGACCGTGTACGACACCGCCTCGCCCGTCACCGCCGGGTCGATCCCGTCCCGGCGGGCCGTCGCGACCGCGACCGCGCAGGTGCCGGTGCCGCACGAGCGGGTCTCGCCCGAGCCGCGCTCGTGCACCCGCATCGCGACGTGCCGCGGCCCGCGGTCCACCACGAACTCCACGTTGACGCCCTCGGGGTAGGCCCCGGCCGGGCTGACCGCGGGCGCGTCGAAGAGGTTGCCCGCGTGCGCGAGGTCGGCGACGAACGCGACCGCGTGCGGGTTGCCCATGTTCACATTGGTGGCCGGCCAGCGGCGGTCGCCGACCGCGACCTCGATCCCGTCCGGGCCGGGCAGCCTCGCCACGCCCATGTCCACGGTGACCTCGCCCGGCGTGCCGTCCGCCGCGTCCTCGGCGATCCGCACCTGCCGGACCCCGGCCCGGGTGGCCACCGCGAACGCGCCCGGCTTCGCCAGGCCCGCGTGCACCAGGTAGCGGGCGAACACCCGCACGCCGTTGCCGCACATCTCGGCGATCGAGCCGTCGGAATTGCGGTAGTCCATGAACCACTCGGCCGCCTCGGCCATCGCGACGGCCGCGGGGTCCGCCGCCGAGCGCACCACCCGCAGCACCCCGTCGCCGCCGATCCCGGCCCGCCGGTCGCACACCGCGGCGACCTGCGCGGCACCCAGCTCCAGCCGCCCGTCGTGGTCGGGCAGGATGACGAAGTCGTTCTCGGTGCCGTGGCCCTTGAGGAAGGGCAGTCCGCTCAGCTCGCTCACACCGCCGATAGTACTGTCGCGCGGCACGCGGACCCGGGAGCGTCTCAGCCCCGGAGCTGCACGACCCGCCACAGCGCCAGCGCCACCGCGACGCACACCACCAGGGTGTAGACCACGATCGCCCGCCAGCCGGCCCGCTCGCCGCTGCCCCGCCGCGGCACACCCGGCCACTTGTACCCGGCCCGCCGCACGACCATCGCGCCCCAGCCGACCGAGGCGGCCGTCATCAGCAGGCCGAGCATGCCGATCATCGCGGAGGCGGCGTCGCTGCCGAAGGCCAGTGGGAAGGCGAACATCAGCGAGCCGAAGGTGCCGGTGACCGCGAACGGCAGGATCTGCCACCAGCGCAGCCGGCGACGCGGACGGATGTCCCGCTCGTGCACCACGCCGGGGGCGGCCAGGTCGTCGATGACGGGCAGCGCCACCGCGTACGAGGTGGTGGGGACGATGAGCTCGGGCAGGGTCTCCGAGCCGTCGGCCAGGCCGGTCAGCTCATCGGTTTCGGGGCCGGTACCCGTTGACACACGGCCTCCCCTGACGGCTCGACACGAGCGCTTCGGCTCGCGGGCGGTGAGGCCGACCCCGCGTGACCGGCCTCTGGTGGTACCGATGATGGCATGTCCAGACAGTCGGACAGGCGTCCGCAGGGGTGGTCGGGTGATCCGATGCCAGGACGTGATCCGCCTGTAACCCTCGGTTCCCCGTGCACCTGCGGCTTCCCGTGCAGCTGCCCGGGCACCGTGGCCGGAAGCCGCCCCCGGGCGCCGGCTCAGCCCGCGGCGATCAGTTCCAGCGAGCGTTCCAGCAGCTCGACCGGGTCGGCGCCCTCCGGACGGGCCAGCCAGTGGATCCGGTCGTCCCCGCGGAACCAGGACTCCTGCCGCCGGGCGAACCGCCGGGTCGCCCGCACCGTCTCCTCGCGCGCCTCGTCCTCGGTGCAGTCCCCGGCGAAGTACGCCAGCACCTGCTGGTAGCCGAGCGCCCGGCTCGCCGTCCTCCCCTCCCGCAGGCCCAGCTTCTCCAACTCCCGGACCTCGTCCAGCAGGCCCGCCTCCCACATCCGGTCGACCCGCAGCCCGATCCGCGCGTCCAGCTCCGGCCGGGGCACCTGGACGCCGATCTGCACCGCCTCGTACACCGCCGTCCGGCTCGGCAGGTTGGCGGTGAACGGCAGGCCGGTGATCTCGATGACCTCCAGCGCCCGGACGATCCGCCGCCCGTTGCTGGGCAGGATCGCCTCCGCCGCCGCCGGGTCGGATTCGGCCAACCGCCGGTGCAGCACGCCCGAGCCGACCTGCTCCAGCTCCGCCTCCAGCCGCGCCCGGACCGCCGGGTCCGTCCCCGGGAACTCCATCTCGTCGATCGCCGCCCGCACGTACAGGCCCGAACCGCCCACCAGCACCGGCGTGCGGCCCGCCGCCAGCAGCCGGTCGATCTCCGCCCGGGCCAGCCGCTGGTACTCGGCGACGCTGGCCGCCTCGGTGACGTCCCAGATGTCCAGCAGGTGGTGCGGGATCCCGCCGCGCTCGTCCATGGTGAGCTTCGCCGTACCGATGTCCATGCCGCGGTAGAGCTGCATCGAGTCGGTGTTGATCACCTCGCCGCCGAGGGTCCGGGCGATGGCCACCGCCAGGTCCGACTTGCCGGCGGCGGTGGCGCCGACCACGGAGACGACACGGGGCTGGGGGGCGGGGGAGCTGCTCACGCGTCCAAGTCTCGCAAAACCCGCGCACTACCCGTGTCGGGGAGTCCGACCCGGGGGAGGATCTGATTGCCTACGTGTGGAAATGTCCGATTTTCGAGAGGAGGAGGGGAGTCATGAGCAGCCTGATGGACAACCTCAAGGGCAAGGCCGGCGAGCTGAAGGGCAAGGCCAGCGAACTGGCCGGCAAGCACAACGAGAAGATCGACAACATGGTCGAGAAGACCGGCGCGGCGGTCGACAAGGTCACCAAGCACAAGTACAGCGAGAAGATCGAGAGCGGCACCAGCAAGGCCAAGCACGCGGTCGACGACTTCGCTTCCAAGCCGAAGGACGAGCCCCCGGCGAGCTGACCCCCCGGCCGGCCGTCAGCGCCAGGACGCGACGAAGTAGCCGACACCGTAGGGCGCCGCCTCGTACCGCAGCTCACCGCCGAGACCGGCGCCCTCCGCCGCACCCGCCAGCACCTGCCACGGAGCCCGGCCGTCCACCTGCAACTCGGCGGCGAGCACCGGGTCCAGCGCGGCCAGCGCCTTGGTGTCCGCCGCCGCCAGCGCCGCCGCGACCGCGGCGTCGTAGCCCTCCGCCCGCTCGTCCAGGTAGCCCGGCGCCTTCACCGAACGCCGCGCACTGCCGTCGCCCAGCACCAGCAGCGCCACCCGGTCCGCCAGCTCCGCCAGGCCCTCGCCCAGGCCCAGCAGCCGCTCCGGCGCGGTGTCCGCGGGCACCGCCACCGCGTGCGTCGGCAGCTGCGCGCCCGCCTGCTCCAGCAGCCACGCCCCCACCGTCAGCGACGGCGACAGCTCCGGCCCGTCCACCCCGCCCGACGGCAGCCGCACCGCCCGCTTCACCCCGTACCGGTGGAACGACCCGACCCCGCCCTCGGTCCACACCCCGGCCTTCGCCCCGGTCCCCACCACGACCAGCAGCTCCGCACCCAGCAGCTCCCCCACCGCCGCCAGACACGCCTCCCGCAACCCGTCCACCTCGGACGCGGCCCCGGCCGCGACCTCCGGCACGAGCAAGGGCGGACAAGGACACACGGCAGCACCAATGAGCATGCCGATCACCCTATAGCGCGCCCCGACAGGGGCGCGGGGAACTGCGCGGCCGGCCACCCCCCAACGCGAAAGCCGCCCCCGCAGCAGTCTCGCTACGCGGGCGGCTTCGACGCTCACGGGTCAGCAGCAGCCGTCCGCCGCAGGCGGCAGCGGCGCGGGCGCGCCGATCTTCGGCAGCCCGAGCAGCACGCCCGCCGGCTTCGCCGTCTCCGGCGCGGCCTGCCGCTTCTCCCACGCATCGCCGGCCCGCGTCCGCCGGACGTCGAGCACCGGCCCCTCCGCGAGCAGGTGGTGCGGCGCCGCGTACGTGATCTCGACGGTCACCATGTCGCCGGGTCGTACGCCGCCCTCGGGCCGACTGAAGTGCACGAGCCGGTTGTCGGGCGCCCGCCCGGAGAGCCGGTCGGTCCGGTCGTCCTTCTTGCCCTCGCCCTCGGCGACGAGGATCTCCAGCTTCCGGCCGACCTGCTTCTTGTTCTCCTCCCAGGAGATCTCCTCCTGCAGGGCCACGAGCCGCTCGTAGCGCTCCTGGACCACGGCCTTGGGGATCTGGTTCTCCATCTCGGCCGCCGGCGTCCCGGGGCGCTTGGAGTACTGGAAGGTGAAGGCGTTGGCGAACCGCGCCTCCCGCACCACGTGCAGGGTCTGCTCGAAGTCCTCGTCGGTCTCGCCGGGGAAGCCGACGATGATGTCGGTCGAGATGGCGGCGTCGGGCATCGCGGCCCGCACCTTCTCGATGATCCCGAGGAACCGCTCCTGCCGGTACGAGCGCCGCATCGCGCGCAGCACGGTGTCGGAGCCGGACTGCAGCGGCATGTGCAGCTGGTGCATCACGTTCGGCGTCTCGGCCATCGCGGCGATGACGTCGTCGGTGAAGTCCTTGGGGTGCGGCGAGGTGAAGCGGACCCGCTCCAGCCCCTCGATCTCCCCGCAGGCCCGCAGCAGCTTGGAGAAGGCCTGCCGGTCGCCCAGGTCGGAGCCGTAGGCGTTGACGTTCTGGCCGAGCAGGGTCACCTCGACCACGCCCTCGGCGACCAGCGCCTCGACCTCGGCGAGGATGTCGCCGGGCCGGCGGTCCTCCTCCTTGCCGCGCAGCGCGGGGACGATGCAGAAGGTGCAGGTGTTGTTGCAGCCGACCGAGATGGCGACCCAGGCCGCGTACGCGGACTCGCGTCGGGTGGGCAGCGTGGAGGGGAAGGTCTCCAGCGACTCCAGGATCTCGACCTGGGCCTTCTTCTCGACGGCGGCCCGCTCCAGCAGCGCGGGCAGGTGGCCGATGTTGTGGGTGCCGAAGACGACGTCGACCCACGGCGCCTTGCGCACGATGGTGTCGCGGTCCTTCTGCGCGAGGCAGCCGCCGACGGCGATCTGCATGCCCTGGTGAGCCTGCTTGGCCGGGGCGAGCCGGCCGAGGTTGCCGTACAGCTTGTTGTCGGCGTTCTCGCGGACGGCGCAGGTGTTGAAGACCACCAGGTCGGGCTCGCCGTCCTGCTCGGCCTTGGCGTAGCCCGCCTCCTCCAGCAGCCCGGACAGGCGCTCGGAGTCGTGGACGTTCATCTGGCAGCCGTACGTGACGACCTTGTAAGTTCGCAAGCTCTCCTCCATACCCACGACAGCAAGGGTAAGGGCACCGGGTCGGGCCTCCCGCCGAGCGGCCGGGCCTGGCACTATCCCTCGTATGGCCGACACCACGACTGAGACCCGCCTGAGCTCCGCTCTGCGCGCGGCCGCGCGCAGCCGGCTGTGCCGGGCGGCGGCGGTGCTGCTGCTGGTGGTGGGGGGCACGGCGGGCTGGTGGCTCTCCTCGGACCGGGGCGCGGCGTACCCGCGCGGCGAGGTGGGCTTCGCGACGGGGGTGCCGGGCGGGGTGTACGACCGGTACGGGCAGCTGCTGCGCGGCCAGGTGGCGCGGGTGATGCCGGGGGTGCAGCTGAAGCTGGACAACTCGCAGGGCTCGCTGGACAACCTGGAGCGGGTGACCACCGGGCAGGACGACTTCGCGATCGCCACGGCCGACGCGGTGGCGAGCTTCAACGGCGCGGGGAAGCCGCAGCTGCGGGCGATGGCCCGGCTGTACGACGACTACCTGCAGCTGGTGGTCCCGGCGGACTCGCAGGTGAAGCGCACCGCGGACCTGCGCGGCAAGCGGGTCGGCGTGGGGCAGGCGAAGTCCGGGGTGAACCTGGTGACCCGGCGGCTGCTGGGCGCGGCCGGCCTGGACCCGGACAAGGACGTGCGGCCGGCGATGCTGGGCATCGGCGACTCCGCCGAGCAGCTGCGCCAGGGGAAGCTGGACGCGTTCTTCTGGTCCGGCGGCCTGCCGACGGCGGCGCTGACCAACCTGTCGGACAAGATGCGGATCAGGATCGTGCCGCTGGGCGAGCTGGCCGAGTCGCTGCACCTGATCGAGGGCGGCGGGGTGGACGCGTACCGGGCGGCGACCATCCCGGCGGACGCGTACCCGCACTCGGAGCCGGCGAACACCGCGGTGGCCACCGTGGCGGTGCCGAACCTGCTGGTCACCCGGGCGGACGTGGACCCGGCGCTGGTGCAGGGCATCACCCGGGCGGTGATCGACAGCCGGGACAACATCGGCAACCAGGTGCACGCCGCCCAGCTGGTGGACCTGCGCACCGCGGTCTACACCGACCCGCTCCCGCTGCACGAGGGCGCCCGCCGCTACTACATCTCGATCAAGCCCTGAGGGCCTGACCGGCTCAGTGCTTGTCGCGCTTGCGCGGCACGGTCAGCGTGACCACCAGGCCGGCGGGCGCGGCGGGCGCGAAGGAGAGCCCGCCGCCGCCGGCCAGCAGCAGGGTGCGGGCGATGGAGAGGCCGAGGCCCGAGCCGTCCACGTTCTGGTGGCGGGAGGAGCGCCAGAAGCGGTCGCCGATCCGGTCCAGCTCCTCCTCGGTGAGGCCGGGGCCCGCGTCGACGACGGCGACGGCGACCTCGCGCTTGCCGAGCTCGACGGCGACCCGCACCTCGGAACCGGCGGGGGTGAACTTCAGCGCGTTGTCGATCACCGCGTCCAGCGCGCTGCCGAAGCCGATCGGGTCGACCCAGCCGTGCGCGAGCGGGGGCCCGTCCCAGACGAGTTCGACGCCGCGCTGGGCGGCCAGCGGCCGCCAGGCGTCGATCCGGGCGAGGACCAGCGCGGTGAGGTCGACCGGTTCGGGTTCGGGACGGGCGTGCTCGGCGGTGGCGAGGCCGAGCAGGTCGTCCAGCACCCGGGCGAGCCGGGAGCCCTCCTCGCGGACCGCGCCGAGCTCCTCCTCGTGGCCCTCGGGCAGCTCCAGGCCGAGCAGCTCGACCCGCAGCAGCAGCGCGGCGAGCGGGTTGCGCAGCTGGTGGGAGGCATCGGCGACGAAGGCCCGCTGCTGGTCCATGGCGAGCACCACGTGGTCGGCCATGTCGTTGAAGGAGCGGGCCAGGCGGCGCAGCTCGGGCGGTCCGCCGCTGGGCGCGACCCGGGCGTTCATCCGGCCGGTGGCGATGTCGTGGGTGGCGCGGTCCAGGGTGCGGACCGGGCGCAGCACCCATCCGGTGAGCCGGACGGCCAGCAGGACGGCGACGATCATGGCGAGCGCCTCGCCCGCGCCGATCACCATCCAGCGGTGCAGGATCCGGGCGCGCAGCGGCCCGGTGGGCGACTCGGTGAGGATCACCGCGACCACGTCGCCGTCGCGGACCACGGGCAGCGCGACGGTCAGGGTGCGGTCGTCGGTCCACGGCCAGACCTGCGGCGAGTTGTGGCTGCGGCGGCCGTCCAGCGCCTCTTGGAAGGCCTGGGCGCCGATCCCGGTCTCGGGCAGCCGCCAGTCGTCGGGGGCGACGGCCACGGCGCTGCCGTCGCGGCGGAAGACGCCGATCCGGGCCCCGTAGAGCTCGTGGTAGCGGGCGGCCTCGACGCCGAGCATGTGCAGCCGGCTGGCATCGCCGGTGGCGGGCTGCGGATCGCCCTTCATGGCGGAGGTGGCCCGGCCCTGGGTGGGCAGGTCCTGGGCGAAGCGAGCGGCGTCGTCGATCCGGTCGACGACCACCCGGCCCTGCTCGACGGAGGCGATCAGGTACGCCAGCGGCACGCCCAGGGCGGCCAGGACGGCCGCCATCAGGGCGAGCAGGATGCCGAGCAGGCGGTTGCGCACAGCGGGTCAGCGCCCCGCTTCGCCGCTGCCGGAGGGGTCCCCGAGCGGCGCCGGGTCGCCGGGCTCGTCCGGGATCAGCCGGTAGCCGACGCCACGGACCGCCTCGACCAGCCCGGGCAGGCCGAGCTTGGTGCGCAGCGAACCGATGTGCACCTCCAGCGTCCGGCCGTTGCCCTCCCAGCCGCTGCGCCAGACCTCGCTGAAGATCTGCTCGCGCCGGTAGACCACGCCGGGGCTCTGCGCGAGCAGCGCCAGCAGGTCGAACTCCTTGCGGGTGAGCGGCACGTCGCGGCCCTCGACGCTGACCCGGCGGCGCTCGCGGTCGATCACCACGCCGCGGGACTCCAGCGGGCCGGAGGGCCGCTCGGCGGCGGCCTCGGCGGGCGCGCCGGAGCCGCGCCGGGCGACGGCGTGGATCCGGGCGAGCAGCTCGCCCATGTCGTACGGCTTGACCACGTAGTCGTCGGCGCCGAGGTTGAGGCCGTGGATCCGGGAGCGGATGTCGGCCCGCGCGGTGACCATGATCACCGGGACGCCGCTGCCGGCCCGGATCCGGCTGCACACCTCGAAGCCGTCGCGGTCGGGCAGCCCGAGGTCGAGCAGCACCACCCGGAACGGCTCGTTGCCGTCCGGGACGAGGGCGTCCAGCGCCTCGTGGCCGCTGCGGGCGTGCCGGACCTGGAAGCCGTGCCGGCCCAGCACCGCGACCAGCGCGGCGGCGACGCGGTCGTCGTCCTCGACGAGAAGCAGGCGCATCCGCGCTCCTTTCCTGGTTCCGGTTCTCGGTGTTCTCCAGCCATTGTCATGGCTAGCTCCGGAACAACTCCAGGGCATCCTGGCATCCACTCCCATCGGAGCCCGCCGGGTCAATGTCCGTCGACCGTCCCCGGCGGACCGTTACTGACCCGATATGCAACCCGGCAGTCACCTGGCGTAGCCGATTCGTGATCCTCAAGTTCCCCTCAGATCGGCTGACGGAGCATCGCCAGGTTGTCTATGGTCGCCCCACCGGGGGCTGCGGGCTCCGCCGGCTCCGGCCCCCGGCACCAATCGAACCGTCAGTGGCACTGCGGCCCAAGGGAGTTCACCCTGGGATCGGATACGAGGGAGCAAGGCGCGATGACCGAGAAGACCGTCTCCGACGCCGCCCCGCTGGTGGCGCTGAGCGGGGTGAACAAGCACTTCGGCGCGCTGCACGTGCTGCAGGACGTCGATCTGGAGATCGCCCGCGGCGAGGTCGTGGTGCTGATCGGGCCGTCCGGCTCCGGCAAGTCCACCCTGTGCCGGACGATCAACCGGCTGGAGACGATCGACTCCGGCACCATCACCATCGACGGCCGCCCGCTGCCCGCCGAGGGCAAGGAGCTGGCCCGGCTGCGCGCCGAGGTCGGCATGGTGTTCCAGAGCTTCAACCTGTTCGCCCACAAGACCGTGCTGGAGAACGTGGTCCTCGCCCAGGTCAAGGTGCGCAAGGTGGCCAAGGCCGAGGCCGAGGCGACCGCCCGCGAGCTGCTGGAGCGGGTCGGCGTCGGCGCCCAGGCGGACAAGTACCCGGCCCAGCTCTCCGGCGGCCAGCAGCAGCGCGTGGCGATCGCCCGGGCGCTGGCCATGAAGCCCAAGGTGATGCTGTTCGACGAGCCCACCTCCGCCCTCGACCCCGAGATGGTCAACGAGGTGCTCGAGGTGATGCGCTCGCTCGCCGCCGAGGGCATGACGATGGTCGTGGTGACCCACGAGATGGGCTTCGCCCGCTCCGCCGCCAACCGCGTGCTCTTCATGGCGGACGGCCGGATCGTCGAGGAGAACACCCCGGACGCCTTCTTCACCGCGCCGCGGTCCGACCGCGCCAAGGACTTCCTTTCGAAGATCCTGCACCACTGAGTGCCCCGGTGATCTAGCGTCAGCTTCGAACATCCGACTGAACCATGACAATTTCCGAGGAGATCACGCCCTCATGAAGGCTCGTCGTACCGCCGCCGCCGCTCTGTCCGTTCTCGCCCTGACCGCCGTCGCCGCCTGCGGCAAGGACGGCTCCCCGAACGCCGCCTCCGGCGACTCCGCCGCCCCGAAGGCCCCGGGCTACACCGCGAAGGCCGACTTCAAGCTGGACGCCTCGCCGGTGTGGGCGGCCGCCAAGAAGAAGGGCAAGATCACCATCGGCGCCAAGGCCGACCAGCCCTTCCTCGGCTTCGAGGACGTCACCAACAACACCCGCAACGGCTTCGACATCGAGATCGCCAAGATGGTCGCCGCCGACCTCGGCTTCTCCGCCGACCAGATCGACTTCAAGACCGTCGCCTCCGCCAACCGCGAGACCGCGCTCTCCGGCGGCCAGATCGACCTCTACGTCGGCACCTACTCGATCAACGACAAGCGCAAGGCCCAGGTCTCCTTCGCCGGCCCGTACTACATCGCCGGCCAGGACCTGCTGGTGAACAAGGACAACGCCGACATCACCGGCCCCGAGGCCACCAAGGACAAGCAGGTCTGCACGGTCACCGGCTCCACCTCGATCGACAAGATCAAGACCTACGGCGCCAAGGTCACCGCGTACGAGAACTACTCGCTCTGCGTCGACAAGCTGCTCACCAAGGAGGTCGACGCGGTCACCACCGACGACGCCATCCTCAAGGGCTACGCCGCCAAGAACGCCGGCAAGCTCAAGGTGGTCGGCAAGACCTTCTCCACCGAGAAGTACGGCGTCGGCCTCAAGCTCGACGACAAGGCGCTGCGCGACGCCGTCAACGACGCCCTGAAGGCGCACGAGGACAACGGCGACTGGAAGAAGGCGTACGACGCCACCCTGGGCCTCTCCGGCGCGGCCGCCCCGGCCGTCCCGCCGCTCGAGCGCTACTGATCCGCTTCCCTGACGATCCCTTAGTACGAGAGGAGGGCCGCCGGCGTGGGCATATTGTTCGAGGACGGCAATTTCTCGACCTTCTACCACGGCTTCCTGCAGACGATCGAACTCAGCGCTGTCAGTGCTCTGTTCGCCCTGCTGCTGGGAGTTGTGCTGGCGGCCTTCCGGGTCTCCCCGGTGCCGATCCTGCGGGCCTTCGGCACCGCCTGGGTGACGGTCTTCCGCAACACCCCGCTGACCCTGCTGTTCATCATCGCGGTCTTCGCCCTGCCCCGGCTGGACGTGCATTTCTCGTCCTTCGCCTTCGCCGTCCTGGCGCTCTCGGTCTACACCTCGGCGTTCGTCTGCGAGGTGCTGCGCTCGGGCATCAACACGGTGCCGCTCGGCCAGGCCGAGGCCGCCCGCAGCCTGGGCATGGGCTTCGGCCAGACGCTCCGCCTGATCGTGCTGCCGCAGGCCGCCCGCACCGTGCTGCAGCCGATGAGCTCGATCTTCATCGCCCTGCCCCGCAACTCGGCCGTCGCCGGTGCGTTCAGCGTCCCCGAGACGTTCGGCGTGCAGAAGGTGTTCGACGAGAAGGGCTACCCGATCTTCGCGACCTTCTTCTGGATCGCGCTGGCCTACCTGGTGATCAGCTTCACCGTCAGCGGGATCTTCCGTGTCCTCGAGAAGCAGCTGGCGGTGGCCCGATGAGCACCCAGAACGCGTCCGTCCTCTACGACCTCCCCGGCCCGCGGGCCAAGGTCCGCTACGCCACCTTCGGCGTGCTCGGCGTGCTCGGCATCGCCGGACTGTTCTGGTACGCCTTCGCCTCGCTGGCCGACGCCGGCCAGTTCAGCGGTGACCTGTGGTCGGTGTTCGAGTACACCACCGTGCAGCAGCGCCTCGCGGACGGCGCCGTCGCCACCCTGGAGGCCTTCGGCCTGGCCGCCCTCGGCTCCCTGGTGCTCGGCACCGCACTGGCCGCCGGCCGGCTCTCCGACCACCGCTGGCTCAGCGCCCCCACCACCGCCGTGGTGGAGTTCTTCCGCGCGATGCCGCTGCTGATCATGATCTTCGCGCTCTACCAGGCGGTCTTCCCGGACCAGCCGATGTGGGCGCTGGTACTCGGCCTGACCCTCTACAACGGCTCGGTGCAGGCCGAGATCATCCGCAGCGGCATCAACGCCCTGCCGCGTGGCCAGGGCGAGGCCGCGTACGCGCTGGGCATGCGCAAGAGCCAGGTCATGCTGCTGATCCTGGTCCCGCAGGCCGTCCGCTCGATGCTGCCGGCGATGATCGGCCAGCTGGTGGTCACCCTCAAGGACACCTCGCTCGGCTTCGTCATCACCTACCCGGAGCTGCTCTACCAGGGCAAGCTGATCGCCTCCACCACCTCCACCCCGGACGGCTACCCCTTCATCCCGATGGTGCTGATCGTCGCCCCGATCTACATCGGCATGTGCCTGGCCCTCTCCTCCCTCGCCAGGTGGCTGGAGGCGCGTGGCCGCCGCGGCGCGAACCGGCGCACACCGGACGCTGCTTGACGGACACCCAGGTGATCTGTTGCATTGCTCTTCGTGACACCACCTGGGACCCCCCTCTCCGCCCCGGCTGCCCCCGCTGAGCGCCCGGAGGAGCCGACGTGGACCCGGTGATCGTGGTCGGGGCCGGGCCGGTCGGCCTCGCCCTGGCCCTCGCGCTGGCCCGCAACGACGTTCCCAGCATCGTCCTCGACGAGGGCGCCGGGGTCTGCTCGGAGGGCCCGCGCAGCGTCGTCCTCGGCGAGGAGTCCACCGCCTTCCTGACCCGGATCGGCTACCCGCGGGCCGCCTCCGACGCCGCCCGCTGGGAGACCCTCTCCATCTGGCGCCGCCGCTCCGAGGTGCTGCGCATCCCGCTGGACGACCACCCGGTCCTCCACCTCGCCCAGCACCGCCTCCAGCGCGGCCTGCGGGACGCCGTCACCGCCACCCCGCTGATCCAGCTCAGCCCGCTCAGCCGGGTGGTCGAACTGGAGCAGGACCGGGACGGCGTCTCCGTCCGCACCACCTCCGCCCAGGACGGCCGCGACACCTGGTGGCGCGGCAGCCACCTGGTCGGCTGCGACGGCGCCCGCTCCACCGTCCGCAAGCTGCTCAAGATCCGCTTCCCGGGCCGGCCCGCGGTCGACCGGCACGCCGTCGCCACCGTCCGGGTCGACCTGCCGTTCCCCGGCGAGGCCCGGCTGCACCGCGAACCCCCGTGGCGCGGCGACCGCGAAGCCTCCGCCCGGCCCCTGCCCGACGGCCTGTGGCGGCTCGACTGGCGGCTGCCTCCCGGCCGCCCCGCCCCCACCGAACCCGTCGACCCGCACGCCACCTGGCCCGGCATCGTCACCGGCGACACCCTGCTCACCCGGGTCAAGTCCACCCTCACCGCCTGGTGCGGCGACCTCCCCGCCTACGACCTGCTCGCCGCCGCCGACCACACCGCCCAGCAGCGGCTCGCCGCCCGCTTCCGGTCCGGCCGGTGCTTCCTCGCCGGCGACGCCGCCCACCTGCACGGCGCCCTCGGCATGCAGAACCTCGCCGACGGCCTGCGCGACGCCGACAACCTCGCCTGGCGGCTCGCCCTCGCCTGGCACCTCCACGCCGGCGGCCCCGAACCGGGCGGCTCGCTGCTCGACGGCTACGAGACCGAACGCCGCGCCGCCGTCGGCGCCCGGCTGCGCGCCGTCGACCAGACCATGCCGCTGCTCCGCCCGCTGCGCGGCTGGCAGCAGACCCGGCGCTCGCTGCTCACCGGCTCCTTCCGCAAGCACGCCCCGCTGCTCGCCGACGGCCAGCTCGGCACCGGGCGCTTCGGCGGCGCCCCCGCCTACCCGGCCGCGCCCTCCGGCGTGCCCGGCCGCGTCCCGCCGCAGCGCGGCGGCGCCGGCCGCGCCACCGCCCTCACCGAGAACCTGCCCGCCACCGCCCCCGGCGTGCTCGTCCCCGACCTGCCCGTGGTCACCACCGACGGCGCCGCCGACCACCTGCGGGCACGCCTGGGCAGCGGCTTCCTGCTGCTCCTGGTCGCGCCCGGCACCTCGGTCTGGTCGTCCGAGCACTGGCTCGGCACCGGCCTGATGCCCCGGCTCGCCGAGGTCGCCGCCGCCCTCCCGGTCCCCGTCGAGGTCCTGGTCACCGACGCCTACCCCGGCGCCGAACCGCACACCGTCCTGCTGATCCGCCCGGACGGCCACCTCATCGGCACCACCCAGGGCCTCAAGGCGGACTCGCTGCACGACCTGACCGCGCCGCTGACCGTGGAGGCCGGCGCGGTCCGCCAGGGGCACGCCCTGCGCGAGCAGCCCCCGACCGACGCGGAACCCCCCGCCCGCCGGTAGCGCCGAGCGCCCTACCGGGCGAACTCGGTGGCCCGGCTCTCCCGCACCACGGTGATCCGGATCTGCCCCGGGTAGGTCAGCTCCTCCCGGACCTGCTTGGCGACCTCCCGGGCGATCACCTGCGCCCGCACGTCGTCCACGACGTCCGGCTGCACCATCACCCGCACCTCCCGCCCGGCCTGCATCGCGAACACCTTCGACACCCCGTCGTGGGACCGGGCGATCTCCTCCAGGCGCTCCAGCCGCCGCACGTACGCCTCCACCGACTCCCGCCGGGCACCGGGCCGGCCGCCCGAGCAGGCGTCGGCGGCCTGGGTCAGCACCGCCTCCACCGTCCGCGGCTCGACCTCG
Source organism: Kitasatospora sp. NPDC048365 (assembly GCF_043200835.1). NCBI lineage: Bacteria > Bacillati > Actinomycetota > Actinomycetes > Kitasatosporales > Streptomycetaceae > Kitasatospora > Kitasatospora sp. NPDC048365. The sequence continues at coordinate 29,662 of NZ_JBICYJ010000020.1, read as the reverse complement.
CCGTGGTGCGCCTCGATCGCGTGCACCACCTCGGCCGACTCGCCGTGCCGTCGGGCGAACTCCGCCCCGATCGCCGCGTGCCCGCCCGGCACCCGGTGGCTGAGCGCCTTGCCGATGTCGTGCAGCAGCGCGGCCCGCTTCACCAGCTCCGGGTCGACGCCCAGTTCGGCCGCCATCATCCCGGCGATGTGCGCGGACTCCACCAGGTGCCCGAGCACGTTCTGCCCGTACGAGCTGCGGTAGCGCAGCGTGCCGAGCGTCCGCACCAGCTCCGGGGCGGTCTCCCCGGTCGCCGCGCCGATCGCCAGCAGCGCGTCCTCACCGGCGCGCACGCAGAGCCGCTCGACCTCCTCGCTGCTGCGCCCGTGCGCCTCCTCGATCCGCAGCGGATGGATCCGCCCGTCGGCGACCAGGGCCTCCAGGGTCAGCCGGGCCGCCTCCCGCCGGACCGGGTCGAAGCAGGACAGCTGCACCAGCCCCGGGGTGTCGTCGACGATCAGGTTGACCCCGGTCACCGCCTCGAAGGCCCGGATGTTCCGGCCCTCCTTGCCGATGATCCGGCCCTTCATCTCCTCGTTCGGCAGCGGGAACGCGGTCACCACGGTGTCCGCGGTCTGCTCCGAGGCCAGCCGCTGGATCGACGAGGCGATAATCTCCCGGGCCCGCTGCTCGCCGTCGGCCTTGGCCTGCCGCTCGATCTCGCGGACGGAGACCGCCGCCTCCCGCCGCGCCGCCGACTGCTCGGCCCGGACCAGTTCGGCCCGGGCCTGGTCGGCCGTCAGCCCGGCCGTGCGCTCCAGCGAGCGGCGGCGCTCGGCGGCCAGCTCACCGAGTTCGGTGCGCAGCTGCTCGGCCTCGACGGTCCGGGCGGCGAGCTCGTCCTCCTGGCTGTGCAGGCGGTGCAGCTCGGCCATCAGCCGCTCCTCGCGGCGGTCCAGCTCGGCCCGGCGCTGGCGGACCATCAGCCAGGCCGCGGCCACCACCAGACCGAGCGCCCCGGCCAGGACCAGGGCGGCGAGCAGCATCGGCGAGCCCGACCCGGTGCCTGCGGCGATGCTCATCACGGCCCACTCCCCGTCCCCTGCGACCGATCCAGCGCAGGCGTGGCCGAAGCGCGATCGAAAGTGATCCCCTTGCCAGCGAGGCTAGGCGCAGGTCACGAAACGGTCAAGATGTGATCCGGAGTTGACCTGCACGATCTGACTCCGCATCACCACGGTCCGTCAGGTCCGTCGCCGCCCTCGGCCTCGATCGCCTCCCGGACCACCCGGAAGGCCAGGCCCTCGGAGTAGCCGCGCCGGGCCAGCATCCCGACCAGCCGGCGGATCCGGGTGTCCCGCTCCAGGCCGCGGGTGGTGCGCAGCCTGCGCTCGACCAGGGCCCGCGCGGCGTCCGTCTCGTCCTCCGGCTCGACCTGCGCGACGGCCTGCTCGACCAGGTCGCCGGCGACGCCCTTGGTCCGCAGCTCCTGCGCCAGCGCCCGCCGGGACAGGCCCCGGTTGGTGTGCCGGAACTCCACCCACGCCGCGGCGAACGCCGCGTCGTCGATCAGCCCGACCTCCTCGAAGCGGGCGAGCACGCCCTCGGCGACCTCGTCCGGGATCTCGCGCTTGCGCAGCGCGTCCGCGAGCTGCCGCCGGGTCTTCGCGGCGCCGGTCAGCAGCCGCAGGCAGATGTCCCGGGCCCGGGCCTCCGGGTCGACCGGCTCCTCGGCCTTCTTCTCCCGCTCCCGTTCCTGGTCCCGCTCCCCCGCCTCGGCCCGGCGCCGCTTCCGCGCGGGCCGCCGGGGCTCGCCGTCGTCGTCCGGCTGCCCAGGCCGGCCGGCGGGCTCCGGCCGCTCCTCGGCGACCGCGGTGCGTCGGCGGCGCCGCCCACCGGCCAGGTCGGAGGCCCGGAGCAGGCCGGGCACCTCCGCGGTCCCCGGCTCCCCGGCCGCTCCGCGGTCCGGGTCCGGTCCGCGGTACGCCTCCGGCCCTGGCTCGGGCTCGGGCTCGGGCTCCGCGCAGGCCGCGAACCAGTCCGGCGGGCCCTCGTCCGCGGGGTCGCCAAAGCCACCGGGCCCCCCTCGGGAGCCCGGTGACCGATCGGCGGGATCTGCGTACCTCAAGGGATCAGGCCTTGGCAGCGGCCGCCGCCTTCTTCGCCGCGGCGGTCTTGGCCGGAGCCGGGACCTCGGCGGCGGCCGGAGCGGCCTCGCCGCCCTCGGTCTCGACCTTGGGGCCGATGCCGAGCTTGCCCTTGATCTTGGCCTCGATCTCGTCGGCCAGCTGCGGGTTGTCCCGCAGGAAGTTGCGGGCGTTCTCCTTGCCCTGGCCGAGCTGGTCGCCCTCGTAGGTGTACCAGGCGCCGGACTTGCGGATGAAGCCGTGCTCCACACCCATGTCGATCAGGCCGCCCTCGCGGCTGATGCCCACGCCGTAGAGGATGTCGAACTCGGCCTGCTTGAACGGCGCGGCCACCTTGTTCTTGACCACCTTGACGCGGGTGCGGTTGCCGACCGCCTCGGTGCCGTCCTTCAGCGTCTCGATGCGGCGGATGTCCAGGCGCACCGAGGCGTAGAACTTCAGCGCGCGGCCACCGGTCGTGGTCTCCGGCGAGCCGAACATCACGCCGATCTTCTCGCGCAGCTGGTTGATGAAGATCGCGGTGGTGTTGGACTGGTTCAGCGCACCGGCGATCTTGCGCAGCGCCTGGCTCATCAGACGCGCCTGCAGACCGACGTGCGAGTCGCCCATCTCGCCCTCGATCTCGGCGCGCGGGACGAGCGCCGCCACCGAGTCGATGATCACCAGGTCGATCGCGCCGGAGCGGATCAGCATGTCGGTGATCTCCAGCGCCTGCTCGCCGGTGTCCGGCTGGCTGACCAGCAGGGCGTCGGTGTCGACGCCGAGCTTCTTGGCGTACTCCGGGTCGAGCGCGTGCTCCGCGTCGACGAACGCGACCGTGCCGCCGGCCCGCTGGGCGTTGGCCGCCAGGTGCAGGGTCAGCGTGGTCTTGCCGGAGGACTCGGGGCCGTAGATCTCGATCACGCGGCCGCGCGGGATGCCGCCGACGCCCAGCGCGACGTCCAGCGCGGTGGACCCGGTGGGGATCACCTCGATCGGCTCGTTGGCCTTCTCGCCCAGGCGCATCACCGAGCCCTTGCCGAACTGCCGCTCGATCTGGGCGAGCGCGGTCTCGAGCGCCTTCTCGCGGTCCGTACCTGCCATGGCTTCCACCCTCGGGTTCTGTGCTGTGCGCTTCATCGTCATCGACGCTAGCGCGTCCCACTGACAATCGGCCGGGATCGGCCCGCGCCTGTGGAAAACTCGCCGCCGAAGAGCATAGGGAACATTAGTTCGATTATGACCCCGACGGGCCGTCCGATCCACCCCCGTGCCTCTCGTCCTGCCCCTGACCCGCGCTTTCCTCGGACGATCCGCCGCTCACCATGCGCCGCAACCGGCGCACGGTCTGCCGCCTGCGCTCCCTGCGCTCCTCGCCCCGGTCGATCCGCGGGTCCTCGGTCACCTCGTACCGCCGCACGTACGTCCCGACGAACCCCTGCAGCGTCGCCGCCGCCGGGATCGCGATCAGCGCGCCGACCGCGCCCAGCAGCGCCGCCCCGGCGATCACCGAGCCGAACGCCACCGCCGGGTGCACGTCCACCGTCTTCGCGGTGATCCGCGGGTGCAGCAGGTAGTTCTCGATCTGCTGGTAGACCACCACGAACGCCAGCACCCACAGCGCGTCCACCGGCCGGACCGTCAGCGCCACCAGCACCGGCAGCGCACCCGCGATGTACGTGCCGATGGTCGGCACGAACTGCGACATCACACCGACCCAGATGCCGAGCGCCGCCGCGTACGGCAGCCCGATGACCTCGAACGCGATCCAGTGCGCCGCCGCCGAGATCACCGCGAGCAGCGCCCGCGAGTACAGGTACCCGCCGGTCTTGGCCAGTGCGATCTCCCACGCCCGCAGCACCTCGGCCTGCTTCGCCGGCGGCAGCAACGAGCAGACCGTCCGCCGCACCCGCGGGCCCTCGGCGGTGAAGTAGAAGGTGAACAGGCCGACCGTGAACGCTCGGAACAGGCCGCCGATCACCGTGGAGGAGACCCCCCAGATGTTGTCCGCCGCCTGCTGGGCGTAGCGCTCGATGGTCCCGGAGTCCTGGAGCACCCGGTGCTGCAGCTCGCTGAGCGAGAAGTCCTGGTGGAAGGTCCGGTTGACCCAGTTGATCAGGTCCTCCAGCAAGTGCGGCAGCCTGGTGGAGATCTGGGTCACCTGGTCGACCAGCAGCGTGCCGAGCGCGGTCAAGAACCCGGCCACCGCCACCGCCAGGCCGATGAACACCAGGAACGTCCCGAGCCCGCGCCGCACGCCCCGGGCCGCCATCCGGTCCACCGCCGGCTCCATCGCCAGCGACAGGAAGAAGGCGACCAGCAGCATCACGAACAGGTCGATCAGCTGGTGGAACGCCCAGTTCGCCAGCTGGAACAGCCCGACCAGCACCAGCGCCAGCACCATCGCCTTGGGCAGCCAGCGCGGCATCGCCCCTCCGGTCAACGCCGCTCGGCGGGGCGGACGGTCGTCGGGAAGCCGTTCCGGGTGCGGGGTTTTCTCGTCGTTGCTGACCACCGGGACAGTCTCACCCACAACGGGGTGAATCGGGTCAACGCAGCTGCGCCGACACCCCTTGCGTCTGGCACACCGCGCGCCACACGTCCTTGGCCTCCCACCCGGCGTCCAGCGCCTGACGCACCGTCCGGTGCCCCAGCTCCGTCATCACGTGGTCCTGCGCGAACGACTCCGCGTAGCCCTCGCCGAAATGCGCGTACATCCGCCGCCAGAACTCCGTCAGCCTCATGCCCCCAGTATCCGCCACCACCCCGACACCCCGGCCCCCACCCATGCCGTCCACGGCGACCGCCCGACCCGCCCGCACCCCCGGTTCGGCAAAGCCGGGACGCCGGGCCACTCCCCCGCCCCACCCCGCGAAGCCGCCACCGACGTTCGGCGAAGCCGGGACTCCTCCCGCGGAGCGGCCACCGGCCGGAACCCCGCACCGCTCCGCTACTTCGGCAGCGCCAGCACGCCCGCGCCGTAGTACTCCCGGTCCTGGCAGGCGGCCGTGATCAGCCCGGGGCAGCCGGCCGCCGCCGCTTCGGCGAGGGCGGCGGCCAGCCGGTCGGGCCCCCAGTCGGGGTGCTGGGCGGCGACGACGGCGACCGCGCCGGTGACGTGGGCGGCGGACATCGACGTCCCGGCGAGCGCCGCGTACTGCCCGCCGGGCCAGTCGGAGACGACCGCGCCCTGCGGCCCGCCGTCCGGGTCGCCGCCGGGCGCGGTGATGGACACCCGCCCGCGCCCGTAGTTGCTGTACCCGGCGGGCAGCCCGCGCCGGTCGACGGCGCCCACCGTGACCACGCCGGGCAGTTCGCCGGGCAGCCGGATGCACTCGGTGCCGAGCTGCCGGTCCTGGCCGGGTCCGGAGATCCGGTCGTTGGGGCTGCGCCGGTCGGGCCGGACGGCGCCGAGGTCCTGCCCGTCGTTGCCGGCGGAGGCGACGACCACGGCGCCCTTCTTCTGGGCGTAGCCGACGGCGCGTCCGACCGCGGCGATCAGCGCGGCCTGGTCGGCGTCCTCGGGGCAGTTGTACTTCCACGGGTCGGCGAAGTAGCTGTCGTTGACGGCCTTGGCGCCGTGGTCGGCGGCCCAGAGCATGCCGCAGACGATGTTCTCGGCGTAGTACTGGCCGAGCGGTCCGAGCAGCCGGACGGCGGCGATCCGCACGCCGGGGGCGACGCCGGTGACGCCGTGGCCGTCGCGGGCGGCACCGACGATGCCGGCGACGTGGGTGCCGTGGCCGCTCTCGGCGACGCCGGAGTCGGGCCGCCAGGCGCCGTACCGGGCGTCGGGTCGGCCGTCGGCGCAGGAGGCGGAGGCGTTCGGGTCGACGGCGGCGCGCAGGTCGGGGTGGGTGTCGTCGACGCCGGAGTCGAGCACGGCGACGGTGACCTGGCGCAGCTGGTCCGCGGAGGGGACGGCGCCGTGCCCGGCCGCCAGGTCCATCGCGGGGGCCTGGAGCAGCGCGGAGACCCCGACGGGCGCCTCGGTGGCGCCGATCATGGCGAGGTTCCAGTCGCTCTGCTCGGCCGGGTCGGGGATGGTCGCGGTCGAGTCGTCGCCGCGGTCGGCCTGTTCGGCGCTGCTGCCGAAGGCGCCGGCCCCGGTGAGCGGCCGGGGCGGTCCGGGGACGGCGGCGGTGCGGGTGGCGCCGACGGCGGCTATTCCGGGGCGGCCGCGGAGTTTCTCGGCGAAGGATCCGGTGGCGTACGCGAGCACCGCGCCGATCTGCGGGTAGTCCTGGACGACCTGTCCGCCGGCGGCCCGCGCCTCGGCGGCGGCGAGCCGGGCGCCCTGGCCGTCCTGCTGTTCGGCGAGCACCAGGTAGCTGAGGTAGGAGCGGCCGGGTCCGGCGACGTACGGGACGGCTCCGCCGAGCAGCAGGGCGGTGAGCAGCATGGCGCCGAGGACGCGGATGCTCCGGTGGTGGTGTGCGGCAGGCCGGCTGCCGGTGTGGCTCACCTGCTCCATCGCACGGCCTCCGCTCGGTGGGGGCCCGAAAAATCAAGCCCGAATCATCACCATATGAGCGTTTTATCCGATTTGCCCTTCTGGACTGCGGCAGACGGTGCCCGCGCCCCGGCCCGCCGCGCGCCGCGTTGTCAGTACCACCGGGCACCATGGGGGCATGGCGCCCCGTACCTCCGACGCTCCCGGCCCTCCGGACGCCCTCGACGGCTTCGCCCCGGCGACCCGGGCGTGGTTCACCGGGGCGTTCGCCGCGCCCACCGAGGCGCAGGCCCAGGCGTGGACGGCGATCCAGCAGGGCACCGACGTGCTGGTGGTGGCGCCGACCGGCTCCGGCAAGACGCTCGCCGCCTTCCTCTCCGCGCTGGACGGGCTCAGTTCCGCCCCGCCGCCCGCCGAGCCGAAGAAGCGCTGCCGGGTGCTCTACGTCTCCCCGCTGAAGGCCCTCGCGGTGGACGTCGAGCGCAACCTGCGGGCCCCGCTGGCCGGTCTGCGCCAGGCGGCCGTCCGGCTCGGCCTGCCCGAGCCGGAGGTCCAGGTCGCGATCCGCTCCGGCGACACCCCGGCTGCCGACCGCCGCCGCTTCACCACCCACCCGCCGGACATCCTGATCACCACCCCCGAGTCGCTGTTCCTGCTGCTCACCTCCGCCGCCCGGGATGCGCTGCGCGGGGTGGACACGGTGATCCTCGACGAGGTGCACGCGGTGGCCGGCACCAAGCGCGGCGCCCACCTGGCGCTCACCCTGGAGCGGCTCGACCAGCTGCTGGAGCGGCCGGCCCGCCGGATCGGCCTGTCGGCGACGGTCCGCCCGGTCGAGGAGGTGGCCCGTTACCTCAGCCCGCAGCGCGGCGCGGCGATCGTCCAGCCCGGCTCGGCCAAGCGCTTCGACCTCTCGGTGGTCGTCCCCGTCCCCGACCTGGACGACCTGCCGGCCAACGCCGACGACCCGTCACGCCAGAGCTCGATCTGGCCGCACGTGGAGGAGCGGATCGTCGACCTGGTGCAGGCGCACCGCTCGACCATCGTCTTCGCCAACTCCCGCCGCCTCGCCGAGCGCCTGTGCAACCGGCTGAACGAGATCGCCCACGAGCGCGCCACCGGCGAGCCGCTGCCCCGGGCGCACAACCCGGCCGAGCTGATGGGCGGCTCCGGCGCGGCCGCCGGCGCCCCGGCGGTGATCGCCCGGGCGCACCACGGCTCGGTCTCCAAGGAGCAACGGGCGCTGGTCGAGGAGGAGCTGAAGGCCGGCCGGCTGCCCGCCGTGGTCGCCACCTCCAGCCTGGAGCTGGGCATCGACATGGGCGCCGTCGAGCTGGTGGTGCAGGTCGAGTCGCCGCCCTCGGTCGCCTCCGGCCTGCAGCGGGTCGGCCGGGCGGGCCACCAGGTCGGCGCGGTCTCCACCGGCGTGGTCTTCCCCAAGTACCGCGGCGACCTGGTGCAGTCCGCCGTGGTCACCGAGCGGATGCGCTCCGGCCGGATCGAGGCCCTGCGCGTCCCCCGCAATCCGCTGGACGTGCTGGCCCAGCAGCTGGTCGCGATGACCGCCCTGGACACCTGGGACGTGGACGAGCTGCTCGCCCTGGTCCGCCGCGCCGCGCCGTTCGCGACCCTCCCGCAGTCCGCCTTCGACGGCGTGCTCGACATGCTGGCCGGCCGGTACCCGTCCGACGCCTTCGCCGAGCTGCGGCCCCGCGTGGTCTGGGACCGGGTGGCCGGCACGGTCACCGGCCGCCCCGGCGCCCAGCGGCTCGCCGTCACCTCCGGCGGCACCATCCCCGACCGCGGCCTGTTCGGCGTCTTCATCGCCGGCGCCGACCCCAAGAAGGGCGGCGGCCGGGTCGGCGAGCTGGACGAGGAGATGGTGTACGAGTCCCGGGTGGGTGACGTCTTCACCCTGGGCACCACCTCCTGGCGGATCGAGGAGATCACCCACGACAAGGTGCTGGTCACCCCCGCGCCCGGGGTGCCCGGCCGGCTGCCGTTCTGGAAGGGCGACACCCTGGGCCGCCCGCTGGAGCTCGGCCGGGCGGTCGGCGCCTTCGTCCGCGAGCTCGGCGCGCTCGCCCCCGAGGCCGCCGCCGAGCGGCTCCGGGCCGCCGGCCTGGACGACTGGGCCTCCGGCAACCTGCTCGCCTACCTGGCGGAGCAGCGCGCGGCCTGCGGCCACCTGCCGGACGACCGCACCATCGTGGTCGAGCGCTTCCGCGACGAGCTGGGCGACTGGCGGATCGTCATCCACTCCCCGTTCGGCGCCCAGGTGCACGCCCCCTGGGCGCTTGCCCTCGGCGCCCGGCTGCGCGAGAAGCACGGCCTGGACCCGCAGGTGATGCACGCCGACGACGGCATCGTGCTGCGTCTGCCCGACGCCGACCTCCTCGACTTCCCCGACCCGGCGAAGCCGGTCACCGAGGACGCCCCGGTCGGCGCCGACGCCGCCCTCTTCGAGTCCGCCGAGATCGAGCAGATCGTCACCGACCAGGTCGGCGGCTCCGCGCTGTTCGCCTCCCGCTTCCGCGAGTGCGCCGGCCGCGCCCTGCTGCTGCCGCGCCGCAGCCCCGGCAAGCGCACCCCGCTCTGGCAGCAGCGCCAGCGCGCCTCCCAGCTGCTGGAGGTGGCCGCCGAGTACGGCTCCTTCCCGATCGTGCTGGAGGCCGTCCGCGAATGCCTGCAGGACGTCTTCGACGTCCCCGGCCTGGTCGAGCTGATGGGCGACCTGGAGTCCCGCGCGGTCCGCCTGGTCGAGGTCACCACCGCCGAGCCGTCCCCGTTCGCCCGCTCCCTGCTCTTCGGGTACGTCGCCCAGTACCTGTACGAGGGCGACTCCCCGCTCGCCGAGCGCCGCGCCGCCGCGCTCTCGCTCGACTCCCGGCTGCTGTCCGAGCTGCTCGGCCAGGCCGAGCTGCGCGAGCTGCTCGACCCGCAGGTCCTGGCCGAGCTGGAGGCCGAGCTCCAGCGGCTCACCCCCGAGCGCCGGATCAAGGACGCCGAGGGCGTCGCCGACGCGCTGCGCCTGCTCGGCCCGCTCTCCGAGGCCGAGCTCGCCCTGCGCGGCGCCGAGCCGCTGTGGCCGCTGGAGCTGGAGTCCGCCCGCCGGGTGATCCAGGTCCGGATCGGCGGCGAGCTGCGCTGGTCCGCGATCGAGGACGCCGGGCGGCTGCGCGACGCCCTCGGCACCCCGCTGCCGGTCGGCGTCCCGGAGGCCTTCACCGAGCCGGTCAAGGACCCGCTCGGCGACCTGCTGGCCCGCTACGCCCGCACCCACGGCCCGTTCACCGCCGCCGAGGCGGCCGGCCGCTTCGGCCTGGGCACCGCCGTGGTCACCGGCACCCTGCACCGGCTGACCGCCGCCGGCCGCCTGGTCCAGGGCGAGTTCCGGCCGATCGAGGGCCACACCGCCACCCAGGAGTGGTGCGACGCCGAGGTGCTGCGCCGGCTCCGCCGCCGCTCGCTCGCCGCGCTGCGCCAGGAGGTGGAGGCCGTCCCGCCGCGCGCCCTGGCCGCGTTCCTCCCGCAGTGGCAGCACCTGGCCGGCCACCGGCTGCGCGGCCTGGACGGCCTGTACCGGGTGGTCGAGCAGCTCCAGGGCACCGCACTGCCCGCCTCCGCCGTGGAGAAGCTGGTCCTGCCCGCCCGGCTCTCCGACTACGCCCCGGGGATGCTCGACGAGCTGATGGCGGCCGGCGAGGTCGGCTGGTCCGGCGCCGGCGCGCTGCCCGGCAAGGACGGCTGGATCAGCCTCCACCTCCCGGAGAACGCCCATCTGCTGCGCCCCGAGCCCGTCCCGCCCGCCCTGACCCCCGTGCACACCGTGCTGCTGGAGACCCTGGCCGGCGGGTACGGCCTGTTCTTCCGCCAGCTCGCGGACCGCCAGCCCGACGTCCCGCCGGCCGAGCTCGCCGACGCCCTGTGGGACCTGGTCTGGGCCGGGTACGTCACCAACGACACCCTCGCCCCGCTGCGCGCCCTGCTCGGCTCCGGCCGCACCGCCGGGTCCACCGCGCACCGGGCGCCGCGGGCCACCCCGCGCGGCCGCTACGGCGGCGCCGGTCGAGGCCTCGGCCGCCCCGCGGGTGCCCTGCGGTCCGGCCCTCCCACCGCCGCCGGCCGCTGGTCCCTGCTGCCGGCGTACGGCGGCGACCCGACCGTCCGCGCCACCGCGCAGGCACAGAACCTGCTGGACCGGCACGGCATCCTCACCCGCGGCACCGTCGCCACCGAGCGGGTCCCCGGCGGCTTCGCCGGGGTGTACCGGGTGCTCTCCGCGCTGGAGGAGCGGGGGAAGACCCGCCGCGGCTACTTCGTCGAGGGGCTCGGCGGCGCCCAGTTCGCGATGGACGGCGCCGCCGACCGCCTGCGCTCGGTCAACGGCCGGCTGGAGCGCTCGGCCACCGACTGGTCGGCCGGCCCCGCGGCCGAGCCCCCGCAGGTGCTGGTCCTCGCCGCCGCCGACCCCGCCAACGCGTACGGCTCCGCCCTCCCCTGGCCCGAGCCCCCGACCGCCGACGCCAAGGACACCGGCGCCAAGGCCGGCGCCCACCGCCCGGGCCGCAAGGCCGGCGCCCTGGTCGTGCTCACCGACGGCGAGCTCACCCTCTACGTGGAGCGCGGCGGCAAGTCGCTGCTGCACTGGACGGAGGACCCGGGCCCGGCCGTCCAGGCCCTCGCCGCCGCCGTCCAGCAGGGGGCCCTCGGCACCGTCACCGTCGAGCGGGCCAACGGCACCCCGGCCCTGGAGTCGCCGCTCGGCCGGGTCCTGGAGGAGGCGGGCTTCCACCCGACCCCCCGCGGCTACCGCCTCCGGGCCCGCTGACGCGCCCGTCCGGGCCGCTCGTCCCCGTCGACGGCCTTCGCGTGGACGGGGATCAGCCCCAGCCCCCAGCCGCCGGCCGCGAGTATGCCGAGGGCGGCACCGCCGGTTCCGACGGTGCCGCCCTCGAACAAGATCCAACCCAGTACAGCGGTCAGTGCGAGCAGAACCCCACGCAGCGCCCAGGCACTCCGCATCGACGGCCTCCCTCACTCGCGTCCCGCGCCGGTCGGCGGGACGAACGAGGTCCGGTCAGGCCGCCACCACGTCCATCGCCGCCGTCTTCGGCGACATGGACCCGGCCCGGTCGACCCCGGGAGCCGGCAGCGGAACCGGTTCGAGCACCGGCCTCAGCAGATCACCCTCCGAGAGGGTGGCCATCGCCGCAAGTTCGGCGAGCGACAGCTCGTCGCTGACCTCGCGCATCACCTCGGACATCCGGACGTCGAGCGCGTCGCAGATGGCGGAGAGCAACTCGGAGGAGGCCTCCTTCTGCCCTCGCTCAACCTCGGAGAGGTAGCCGAGCGAAACCCTGGCAGCTGCCGACACCTCGCGGAGTGTGCGGCCCTGGCGCTGGCGCTGCCGACGCAGCACATCGCCCAGCAGGCGACGGAGCAGAATCATCGGTGCCTCCCTCCTCGGACTGCGAATCGAGATGTCACGACCCCACCGTACCGCCTTGGCCGCATCCCGTGCGGGGACCGTGGTCGTGTTCACTCTGGGCTGCAAGGCTGCCCCCTCCCCTGTGTGTTCCCCGCCGATGGCTGATATCTGCCCGGTCAGGCCATCCGGTCTAACACGATCCTCGGACCTGGGGGGCGAGTTCAGCGATTTCAGCAAAGGGCTGCGGGCCGCGTGGCCGGTTCGCTACGCGTTCGCCGCCCGTTCGAGCAGCAGTTCCAGTGCGACGGTGACGGTGTTCAGCCGGATTGTGGCACGTCCCCCTGACAACAGTGGCGAAACGGCGCGTGTTCCCGCGGGTCCGGCGAGGGCCACGTGGACGGTGCCGACGGGCCGGCCGTCCTGCGGCTCGGGGCCCGCCACACCGGTGGTGGCGAGGCCGTAGGTGGCGCCGAGCAGCCGCCGGACGCCGTCGGCCATCTGGCGGGCGACCACCGGGTGCACGGGTCCGTGGACGGCCAGCAGGCCCTCGTCCACGCCGAGCACGGAGGCCTTCACCTCGGTGGCGTACGCGGTGACCGAGCCGCGGAAGACCGCGGAGGCACCGGGGACGTCGACCAGGGTGGCGGCGAGCAGGCCGCCGGTGAGCGACTCGGCGACGGCCAGCGTCGCCCCCTCCCCCTTCAGCGCGGCCAGCACCTTCTCCGCCAGCGCGACCGCACCCGCGTCGGTCATCGTCCCGCCCGCTGCTTCGCCAGGCCCTCCCGGCGCAGCCGGATCGCCTGGCCCACGTAGTCCAGCCCGGTGCCGACGGTGAGCAGCACGGCCACGCCCATCAGCACGGCGCGCGCGGTGGCGAGCCAGCCGGTGAGCGGCAGGACGTACATGCCGACCGCGATGCCCTGGGTGAGGGTCTTGAGCTTGCCGCCCCGGCTGGCCGGGATGACGGCGAAGCGGATCACCCAGAAGCGCATCAGGGTGATGCCGAGTTCGCGCGCCAGGATGACCACCGTGATCCACCACGGCAGGTCGCCGAGGACGGACAGGCCGACCAGCGCCGCACCCATGATCGCCTTGTCCGCGATCGGGTCGGCGATCTTGCCGAAGTCGGTGATCAGGCCCTTGCGCCGGGCCAGCTCGCCGTCGAACAGGTCGGTGATCATCGCGATGGCGAAGGCCGCCCAGGCGACCGCGCGCCACTTGGGGTTGTGCCCGCCGTCGGCGAACAGCAGCGCCACGAAGACCGGGACCAGCAGCAGCCGGACCATGGTCAGCACGTTGGCGATGTTCCAGACCCCCGGTTGCGGCGGCGGCGCGGCCGCCACGGGCCGCGTCGCCGTGGGGGCCCCTGGCCCCTTGGTCATTCGCCGTCCTCCAGAACCTCGGCGACCAGGTCGACGCCCTCGGTGCCGACCACGGTGGCCCGGTAGAACCGGCCGATCTCGGCGTCGTCCAGGCCCAGCAGCGTGGTCAGGCCGTCGGTCTCCGGCGCCTGGTGGGCGGCGCGGCCCTCGACCACGCCGTCCTCCACGGACTCGACCAGCACCAGCACCTCGGTGCCGATCCGGGCCTCGGCGCGCTGCGCGGTGAGCTCCTCGGCGAGCTTCGAGAGCTGCGCGACGCGCTGGTCGATCACGTCCTGGTCGAGCTTGCCGTCGTAGGTCGCGGCCTCGGTGCCGTCCTCGTCGGAGTAGCCGAAGACGCCGATCGCGTCGAGGCCGGCCCCGGTGATGAACCGTTCCAGCTCGGCGAAGTCCTGCTCGGTCTCGCCGGGGAAGCCGACGATGAAGTTGGACCGGGCGCCGGCCTGCGGGGCCTTGGCGCGGATGGTCCCGAGCAGCTCCAGGAACTGCTCGGTGCCGCCGAAGCGCCGCATCCGGCGCAGCACGGCCGGCGCGGAGTGCTGGAAGGACAGGTCGAAGTACGGGACGACCTTGTCGGTGCCGCACATCACGTCGATCAGGCCGGGGCGCATCTCGGCGGGCTGCAGGTAGCTGACCCGGACCCGCTCGATCCCCTCGACCGCGGCGATCTCGCTCAGCAGGGTCTCCAGCAGGCGGATGTCGCCCAGGTCCTTGCCGTACGAGGTGTTGTTCTCGCTGACCAGGACGACCTCGCGGACGCCCTGGCCGGCCAGCCAGACCGCCTCGTTCAGCACGTCGGAGGGGCGGCGGGAGATGAAGGAGCCGCGGAAGGCGGGGATGGCGCAGAAGGAGCAGCGCCGGTCGCAGCCGGAGGCGAGCTTGATCGAGGCGACCGGGGCGTCGTCCAGGCGCTTGCGCAGGGTGCGCGGGCCGGAGGCGGGGGCCAGGCCGTCGGGAAGGTCCTCGGGGGCACCGTGGCCGGGCAGGGCGACCTCGGCGGCCGCGGCCTGCCGGGCCACCGGGGTGAGCGGGAGCAGGGCACGGCGGTCGCGCGGGGTGTGCGCCTCGACGTGGCCGCCGGCCAGGATGGTCTGCAGGCGGGTGGAGATGTCGGAGTAGTCGTCGAAGCCGAGCACGCCGTCGGCCTCCGGGAGGGCGTCGGCCAGCTCCTTGCCGTAGCGCTCGGCCATGCAGCCGACCGCGACCACGGCCTGGGTGCGGCCGTGGCCCTTGAGGTCGTTGGCCTCCAGCAGGGCGTCGACGGAGTCCTTCTTGGCGGCCTCGACGAACCCGCAGGTGTTGACGACGGCGACGTCGGCGTCGCTGGCGTCGTCGACCAGCCGCCAGCCGTCGGCCTCCAGTCGCCCGGCGAGTTCCTCGGAGTCGACCTCGTTGCGGGCGCATCCGAGCGTGACCAGGGCGACAGTGCGGGGTTCAGGCATGACGCCAAGATTAACGCGCGGGCCCCGGTGCCGTTCCCCCCGGAGCCCGCGCGCCTGGTCACATCCGTCGGTTCAGCCCGCCTGCGGGTCACCCGGCGTGTAGGTGAGGTGCACGACCTGTCCGTCCTGACCTGCCGGACCGAGGTCCTTGCCGTTGACGAAGACGTGCACGGCGCCGGCGTTGCCGATCACCAGATTGATCTTCTTCGGGTCGGTGAAGGTCTGCGCCTGGCCCTCTTCGAGGTTGTTCGAGAAGAGCGACTTGCCGGCGCTGTCCTTGGCGGTGACCCAGCTCTTGTCCTTCTCGGCGACCAGCTTCACGGTCACCTTGTCGGCCGGGGCGGCGGCGATCGGGGCGAGGCTGGGCGCCGGGGCGGGCGGCTGGGCGGAGGCGGTGGACGGCGCCGCGGCGGTGGAGGGCAGCGGGGCGCTGGCCTCGCCGGGGGTGCCGTCGGTGGCCGAGGAGCCGCTGAACAGGTTGAAGCCGATCAGCGCGACCACCGCGACGATCGCCGCGACCATGGCGATGTTCCAGTTCGGCCGGCGGTGGTCGGTGACCTTGATCGGGCCGGTGTCGAGCAGCTGGGTGGCGTGCTTGGGGCCGGGCGCCCCGCCGTGCGCGGCGTCGTACCGGGCGACCAGGGCGTCGCCGTCCTCGCCGACGGCCCGGGCGATCAGCCGGATGTTGCCGCGGGCGTAGAAGTCGCCGCCGCAGCGTTCGAAGTCGTCCGCCTCGATGGCGTGCACGATCGGCACCCGGACCCGGGTGGTGGAGCTGACCTGATCGACGGTCAGGCCGGCGTCGATCCGGGCCCTCGACAGCACCCGGCCGATGCTCGGCACGTCCTCGGCCGGCACCGCGGTGCCGGGGTCGACGGGCGGCTGCGGGGCGCCGGAGGAAGGCACGGCGGACCCACGGGCGTCGCTGCGGGGGGACTTGCCGATGGTCACTGGGCGCGCCTTTCGAGCGTTGGCCACCTGCTGATCACACAGTCTAGGGGTGGAGGCGGAACGTTTCTCAACCGGAGGGGGCCCGAACGGGCGGGTCCGCTCGGGGAGATCTGACGGACGGTCATCACATTCCTCCGAACGAGTGAGACCGGCCCCGGGTCACCCCCGGAGCGTGATCAGTACGGCGTCCAGTTCGTCCGGTTTGAGCAGCACGTCGCGGGCCTTCGAACCCTCGCTCGGGCCGACGATCCCCCGCGATTCCATCAGGTCCATGAGACGGCCGGCTTTCGCGAAGCCGACCCTCAGCTTGCGCTGGAGCATCGAGGTGGAGCCGAACTGGGTGGAGACCACCAGCTCCGCCGCCTGGATCAGCAGGTCCAGGTCGTCGCCGATCTCCTCGTCGATCTCCTTCTTCGGGCCGCCGCCGACCACCACGTCCTCGCGGTAGCGGGCCGTCAGCTGGTCCTTGCAGTGCTGCACCACCTTGGCGATCTCCGCCTCGGTGACGAAGGCGCCCTGCATCCGGACCGGCTTGGAGGCGCCCATCGGCAGGAACAGCGCGTCGCCCTTGCCGATCAGCTTCTCCGCGCCGGGCTGGTCCAGGATGACCCGGGAGTCGGCCATCGCCGAGGTGGCGAAGGCGAGGCGGGACGGCACGTTGGCCTTGATCAGGCCGGTGACCACGTCGACCGAGGGCCGCTGGGTGGCCAGCACCAGGTGGATGCCGGCCGCACGGGCCAGCTGGGTGATGCGCACCACCGAGTCCTCGACGTCGCGCGGGGCGACCATCATCAGGTCGGCCAGCTCGTCCACGATCACCAGCAGGTACGGGTACGGCGCCAGCTCGCGCTCGCTGCCCAGCGGCGGCTGCACGGTGCCCGCGCGGACCGCCGCGTTGAAGTCGTCGACGTGCCGGAAGCCGAAGGCCGCCAGGTCGTCGTAGCGCATGTCCATCTCGCGCACCACCCACTGGAGGGCCTCGGCGGCCTTCTTCGGGTTGGTGATGATCGGCGTGATCAGGTGCGGGATGCCCTCGTACGCGGTCAGCTCGACCCGCTTGGGGTCGACCAGCACCATCCGCACCTCGTCCGGGGTGGCCCGGATCAGCACCGAGGTGATCAGGCAGTTGATGCAGGACGACTTGCCGGCGCCGGTGGCACCGGCGACCAGCACGTGCGGCATCTTCGCGAGGTTGGCCATCACGGTGTGGCCCTCGACGTCCTTGCCCATGCCGACCACCATCGGGTGGCTGTCCTCGGCGGCAGCGCGCGAGCGCAGCAGGTCTCCGAGGGTGACCATCTCCCGGTCCCGGTTGGGGATCTCCACGCCGACCGCGGACTTGCCGGGGATCGGCGAGATGATCCGCACGTCGGGGGTGGCCACCGCGTAGGCGATGTTCTTCGCCAGCGCGGTGATCCGCTCGACCTTCACCGCGGGGCCGAGCTCGACCTCGTAGCGGGTGACCGTCGGGCCGCGGGTGAAGCCGGTGACCCGGGCGTCCACCTTGAACTCGGCGAACACCCCGGTCAGCTGGGCGACCACGTCGTCGTTGAGCTGCGAGCGGGCCTTGGCGGGCGCGCCGCGCTCCAGCAGGTCGAGCGGCGGCAGCGCGTAGCTGATGTCGCCGGACAGCTGGAGCTGTTCCATCCGCTGCGGCGCGGGGCCGTGGCCGTCCGGGGCCTCGGAGGCGCGGGCGGCCGGGACGGCCGGCTCCTCCGGCGGGGCGGTGTTGTCCTTGACCTGGTGCAGCATCGAGGCGACCGCCGGGGAGCCGGGGACGCCCCAGGTCAGGGCGCCGTCCAGGTCGGCGGCGACACCGGCGGCCAGGTCGCGGGTCTCGTACGGGTCCTTGTCGAAGGAGACCGGCTCGGGAGTCTCCTCGTCCTCGCCCTTCCTCCGGCGGCGCCGGCGGCGGGCCGACAGTTCGTCGTCGTCGATGGTGATCGGCAGCGCGTCCGGGTCGGCGTCCTCCGGCGGGGCGGTGGAGTACTCGCGCTCGCCGGCCGGCAGGCCGTCGGCCGCGAGGTCGCCGGGCAGCGGCTCGGCCACACCGAGCCGGACGCCGAGCTGCCGCAGCCGCTCGCCGATCTTGTTGACCGGGGTGGCGGTGACCACCAGCAGACCGAAGAAGGCGACCAGCAGCAGCAGCGGAACGGCCAGCGGCGGGCCCGCCGCGGCCATCATCGGGGTGGAGGCGGCCCAGCCGAGGATGCCGCCAGCCTGCCGTATCCGGGTCGCGCCGGTGCCCATCGCCGGGGCGCCGCAGCCGATGTGCACCAGGCCGAGCACCCCGACGACCAGGGTGGACAGGCCGATCGCGATCCGGCCGTTGGCCTCCGGCACCTCCGGGTGGCGCATCAGCCGCACCGCCACGCCGAGCAGCAGGAACGGCACCAGCACGTCGAGCCGGCCGAAGAGGCCGGAGACCACGTTGGTGGCCGCCTCGCCGAGCCAGCCCTGCGGGGAGAACCAGGTGCCCGCCGCGGTGACCAGGCCGAGGGCGAGCAGCAGCAGCGCGACGCCGTCCTTGCGGTGCGCCGGGTCGAGGTTCTTCGCACCGTGGCCGAAGCCGCGGAACACCGCGCCGATCGAGTGCGCGATGCCCAACCAGACCGCGCGCACGGCGCGGAAGAGTATCGGCCGCGGCGGGGGCGGCGGCGGCGCGGCCGCGGTCTTCTTCGCGGCGGCGCGCTTGGCCGGAGCCTTCGCGGGCGCCTTCGCGGCGGGCTTGGGCGCGGCGGCCTTCTTGGCCGGCGCCTTCTTGGCCGGCCCGGGCTTGCGCGCCGCGGCACCGGGCGTTCGAGTGGCCATGGGCAGCAGCCTACCGGGGCGGTCCAGCCGATCCCATGCGCTCAACCGTACGAAAGGGCACGTGTCGCGACGGCCCGTCACCCCCGCCGCGGCTCACCCGGACGGGGGACGGTGACACCCGATCAGTTCGAACCCGGACGGAGCGCGTCCAGCGCCCGGCGCAGGCCGGCGAGCTTGCGCTCCAGGTGGGCCGCGGTGGCCGCCGAGCCGGTGTCCGCCGAGCCCTCCAACTGCTTGGTGAGCGCCTCCGCCTGCTCCTCCACCGCCGCCAGCCGGGCCGACAGCTCGCCCAGCAGCGCGCCGCCGGGCAGCGGCTGCTCGCCCGCCTCCAGCTGCAGGCGCAGCAGCGCCGCCTGCTCCTTGAGCTGGCAGTTCTTCATGTAGAGGTCGACGAAGACCGACACCTTGGCGCGCAGCACCCACGGGTCGAAGGGCTTGGAGATGTAGTCGACCGCGCCGGCCGCGTAGCCGCGGAAGGTGTGGTGCGGACCGTGGTTGATCGCGGTCAGGAAGATGATCGGGATGTCCCGGGTGCGCTCGCGGCGCTTGATGTGCGCGGCCGTCTCGAAGCCGTCCATGCCGGGCATCTGCACGTCCAGCAGGATGACCGCGAAGTCGTCGGTGAGCAGCGCCTTCAGCGCCTCCTCGCCGGACGAGGCGCGGACCAGGGTCTGGTCGAGTGCGGAGAGGATGGCCTCCAGCGCGAGGAGGTTCTCCGGCCGGTCGTCGACCAGAAGGATCTTCGCCTTCTGCACCAGGACCCGCCCTCCTGCCGGTTGTTTCCCGAGGGCCGGCACCCGCGTGCCACCCATCACTGCCCCGGTCATGCTAGCCGTACCCCCTTGCCCACCACAGGCTCCGTGCGACCCGTCACCGTTCGGTCACTGTTCGCAACGATGGGTGACCCTACCGGGTTCCCGGCCGGGCCCGCCAGTGACGGCGGGCCCGGAGCGTGGCGGCTACTGGACGGCCAGCCACTGGCGCATGACCGCCAGCAGGTGGTCCGGGTCGACCGGCTTGGTGACGTGGTCGGTCGCCCCCGCCTGGAGGCTCTTCTCCCGGTCGCCCTTCATCGCCTTCGCGGTCAGCGCGATGATCGGCAGGCCCGCGAACTGCGGCATCCGGCGGATCGCCTCGGTGGTCGCGTACCCGTCCATCTCCGGCATCATGATGTCCATCAGCACCAGGGCCACGTCCTCGTGCTGCTCCAGCACCTCGATGCCCTCGCGGCCGTTCTCCGCGTACAGCACCGTCAGGCCGTACTGCTCCAGCACGCTGGTCAGCGCGAAGACGTTGCGGATGTCGTCGTCCACGATCAGCACCCGCTCGCCGTCGAACCGGCCGTGGAACTGCGGCACCGGCGCCGGCCGGGCCGGGGCCGGCGCCTGGACCTGGTCGGGCCCCTGGCGCGGGATCGGCTCCTCCGCCGGACGCGGCGCCGGACGCTCCAGCTCGGCGGCCCGGCGGCGCTCGGCCAGCCCGCGGCGGCGCTCCTGGGCGAGCTCGCGGACCTCCTGCGCCCAGTGGTCCGCCGGACTCTCGCCGATCGGCACCGGCGTCCCGGCGGGCGTCACCGCGATGGAGGCACGCAGGGGCGCGCGCTCCCCGGCCGGGGCGTCCGCCGCGTCGGTGCGCAACGGCAGGTACAGGGTGAAGGTGGAACCCCGGCCGAGCTCGCTCTCCACGTGGATCTCACCGCCGAGCAGCCGGGCGATCTCCCGGCTGATCGACAGGCCCAGGCCCGTGCCGCCGTACTTGCGGCTGGTGCCGCCGTCGGCCTGCTTGAAGGCCTCGAAGATCTCCCGGAGCTTGTTGCCGGGGATGCCGATGCCGGTGTCGGAGACCGAGAACGCGATCAGCGCCTCGTCCGGGCCGGAGATCGCCTCCGCCTCCAGCAGCTGCTCGCGCACGTGCTGCGGCACGTCGCCGTTGGCGGCGCGGCGGATCAGCAGCTCGACCGCGCCGGAGTCGGTGAACTTCACCGCGTTGGAGAGCAGGTTGCGCAGCACCTGCTGCAGCCGCTGCTCGTCGGTGTGCAGGGTGACCGGCAGGTCCGCGGAGACCCGGACCGCGAAGTCCAGGTTCTTCTCCACGGTGAACGGCCGGAACGCCGCCTCCACGTAGTCGACCAGCTGGACCAGGGCGATCCGGGCCGGACGGACGTCCATCTTGCCCGCCTCGACCTTGGACAGGTCGAGGATGTCGTTGATCAGCTGGAGCAGGTCGCTGCCCGCGCCGTGGATCGTCTCGGCGAACTCGACCTGCTTGGCCGACAGGTTGCCCTCGTTGTTGTCGGACAGCAGCTTGGCCAGGATCAGCAGCGAGTTGAGCGGGGTGCGCAGCTCGTGCGACATGTTGGCGAGGAACTCGCTCTTGTACCGCGAGGCGAGCGCGAGCTGCTCGGCGCGCTCCTCCAGGATCTGCCGGGCCTCCTCGATCTCGCTGTTCTTGATCTCGATGTCCCGGTTCTGCTGGGCGAGTTGCTCGGCCTTCTCCTGCAACTCCTCGTTGGTGCGCTCCAGCTCCTCCTGCCGGGCCTCCAGCTCCGCGGAGCGCATCGACAGTTCGGCGGTGAGCCGCTGCGACTCCAGCAGCAGGCCCTCGGTCTTGGTGTTGACCGAGATGGTGTTGACGGTGACACCGATCTGGTCGGCGATCTGGTTGAGGAAGTCCAGCGCGACCGCGGTGAACGAGGAGAAGGTGGCCAGCTCGATCACGCCGAGCAGCCGGTCCTCGAACAGCACCGGCAGCACCACCACGTGCGCGGGCGCCGACTCGCCGAGCCCGGAGGCGATCTTCAGGTACCCGGGCGGGGTCTCCTTCAGCACGATCGGCCGCTTCTCCACCGCCGCCTGACCGATCAGCCCCTCACCGAGCCGGAAGGTGGTCGGCATGGTGCGCCGGTTGTAGCCGTAGGAGCCGATCAGGCGCAGCACCACGTCGTTCTCGTCGTCGTCCTCGTTGACCGCCTCGGCGGTGCGGCCGGCCGGCTGGGCGAGGAAGAAGGCGCCGTGCTGCGCGGAGACCACCGGGGTCAGCTCGCTCATGATCAGCGAGGCGACCGCCGACAGGTCCCGGCGGCCCTGCAGCAGACCGGACATCCGGGCCAGGTTGGTCTTCAGCCAGTCCTGTTCCTTGTTGGCCCGGGTGGTCTCGCGCAGGTTGGCGACCATCTGGTTGATGTTGTCCTTGAGCTCGGCGAGCTCGCCGGACGCCTCCACGTTGACCCGGGGCGACAGGTCGCCGCGGGTCACCGCGGTGGCCACCTGGGCCATCGCGCGCACCTGCCGGGTCAGGTTGTTGGCCAGCTCGTTCACCGACTCGGTGAGGTCCTGCCAGGTGCCGGCCACGCCCGCCACCCGGGCCTGGCCGCCGAGCCGCCCGTCGGTGCCCACCTCGCGGGCGACGCGGGTGACCTCGTCACCGAACGCGCCGAGCTGGTCCACCATGATGTTGATGCTGGTCTTCAGCTCCAGGATCTCGCCGCGGGCGTCCACGTCGATCTTCTGCGACAGGTCGCCACGCGCCACCGCGGTGATCACCAGGGCGATGTTGCGGACCTGGCCGGTCAGGTTGTTGGCCATCAGGTTGACGTTGTCGGTCAGGTCCTTCCAGATGCCGGCCACGCCCGACACGCTCGCCTGACCGCCCAGCGTGCCGTCGGTGCCCACCTCGCGCGCCACCCTGGTCACCTCGACGGCGAACGCCGACAGCTGGTCGACCATGGTGTTCAGGGTGGAGGCGAGCGCCTTGACCTCGCCCTGCGCCTCGATGGTGATCTTCTTGGAGAGGTCGCCGCGGGCCACCGCGGACGCCACCTCGGCGATCGTCCGCACCTGGCTGGTCAGGTTGGACGCCATGAAGTTCACGTTGTCGGTCAGGTCCCGCCAGATGCCGGAGACGCCCGACACCCGCGCCTGGCCGCCCAGGATGCCCTCGGTGCCCACCTCGCGGGCCACCCGGGTCACCTCGTCCGCGAACGCGGAGAGTTGGTCGACCATGGTGTTCACGGTCGTCACCAGCTCGCGGATCTCGCCCTTCGCGTCGACGGTGATCTTCTTCGACACGTCGCCGCGGGCCACCGCCGTGGTCACCTCGGCGATGTTGCGCACCTGGCTGGTCAGGTTGTTGGCCATCAGGTTGACCGAGTTGGTCAGGTCCTTCCAGGTGCCGGAGACCCCCGGCACGCTCGCCTGACCGCCCAGGATGCCCTCGGTGCCCACGTCCCGGGCCACCCGGGTCACCTCGTCCGCGAACGCCGAGAGCTGGTCGACCATCGTGTTGATGGTGTTCTTCAGCTCCAGGATCTCGCCCCGCGCGTCGACCTGGATCGTCTGCGACAGGTCGCCCTTGGCGACCGCGGTGGTCACCTGCGCGATGTTGCGCACCTGGGACGTCAGGTTGTTCGCCATCGAGTTGACGTTCTCGGTCAGGTCCTTCCAGACCCCGGCCACGCCCGGCACCTGCGCCTGACCGCCCAGGATGCCCTCGGTGCCCACCGCACGCGCCACCCGGGTCACCTGCTCGGCGAAGCCCGACAGCTGGTCGACCATCGTGTTGATGGTGTTCTTCAGCTCCAGGATCTCGCCCCGCGCGTCGACCTCGATCTTGCGCGACAGGTCGCCCTTGGCGACCGCGGTGGTCACCTCCGCGATGTTGCGCACCTGCGCGGTCAGGTTGTTCGCCATGAAGTTCACCGAGTCGGTGAGGTCGCGCCACACGCCGGCCACGCCCGGCACCTGCGCTTGACCGCCCAGCCGGCCCTCGGTACCCACGTCACGGGCCACCCGGGTCACCTGCGCGGCGAACCCGTTCAGCTGGTCCACCATCGTGTTGACGGTGTTCTTCAACTCCGCCATCTCGCCCGCGACGTCGACCGTGACCTTGCGCGACAGGTCGCCCTTGGCGACCGCGGTGGTCACCTCCGCGATGTTGCGCACCTGCGCGGTCAGCCGGCCCGCCATCGTGTTGACCGAGTCCGCCAGGTCCTTCCAACTGCCGGACACGCTGCGGACCCTGGCCTGACCACCGAGCTTGCCCTCGGTGCCCACCTCGATCGCCACCCGGGTCACCTCGTCGGTGAACTCCGACAGCTGCTCCACCAGGCCGTTGACCGTCCGCCCGACCTTCAGGAACTCACCGCGCAACGGGTAGCTCGCGCCGGTGGTGTGCACCGAACGCAGCTCCATCCGCTGGTCCAGGTCGCCCTCCGCGATCGAGGACAGCACCCGCCCCACCTCGGCCATCGGCCGGGCCAGGTCGTCGATCAGCGCGTTGCAGTTGTCGACCGCCGCCATCCAGGCGCCCTCGCCGACACCCGTCTCCAGACGCTCCGACAGCCGGCCCTCCCGGCCCACCGCCCGGCGCACCCGGGCCAGCTCACCGGTCAGGTGCTGGTTGCGCTCCGCCACCTCGTTGAACACCGCGGCGATCTCCGCCAGCATCCCGTCCCCGGGAAAGGTCAACCGGCGGCGGAAGTTGCCGTCGCGCATCGCGGTCAGCGCCGCCAGCAGCTTGCGCAGCTCCGCCGGCTCGGCACCCCGGTTGGGGCCCGGCCGACGCCCGGCGCCGCCGCGCGACGGCGGCGCCGACCGGCTGCCGCGCGCGGCGGCCGGGATCGTACCGGTTACGTCCTTGGTGGCCGAACTCAACGGGGCCCTCCCACGTCATGGTGTTCACTACCGCTCGGGAGCGGGCGGGCGGCCCCCGGAGCCTTGGACCGCCGCCCTCGACCGTACTGCTCCGGCCGACGACCGCGGACCCCCCAGTCTGGCAGGCGCCGCGCCGGGTGTCCGGCCGCTTGCAGAGGGTTCTCGTCCCGAGACACGAAAACGGTGAAGAGAATCACCCTCAGGGGCCCGATTCCGCCGCACGCCCCCACCGGGCACCGCGCGGAAAGTAGGGTGGACCGCTGCACCGGGCGCAGCGGCACCGCACGCCGACCCCGACAGCACGAGCAGAGGAGAGGAGACGTCGCCGTGGTCACCGCGCGCGCAGCCGCCACTTTCGAACCGGTCGGCCGCTCGGCCGCCGCAGCCCGCGGCTTCGTACGCGACGCCCTGCTCGGCTGGGGCCTGACCGAGGTCGTCGACGACGCGGTCGTGCTCACCAGCGAACTCGTCACCAACGCCGTGGTGCACGCCGGCACCGCCGCCGACGTCTGCTGCCTGCGCGAGGACGACGCCGTCCGGATCGAGGTCACCGACCGCCACCCCGAACGCGGCATCCCCTCCTTCGCCAACGTCCCCGCCGCCACCAGCGACCACTTCGCCGACCCCGACGGCGAGGGCGGCCGCGGCCTGCTGATGTGCTCCGCCCTCGCCAGCCGCTGGGGCGTCGAGTACAGCGCCGGCCGCAAGACCGTCTGGTTCCGCCTCGACCTGCCCGAGCACACCCCCGGAACCCGGTACGCCCTGCCCAGCCTGCCCGGCGGCGAACTCCCCGGCACCGACGGCCAGGTCCGCGTCGCCGTCGTCCAGCTCGACGAGCACGGCCTGGTCCGCTCCTGGAACGACGACGCCGAGGCGCTTTTCCGCCACTCCGCCGCCGAGACCCTCGGCCGGCCGTGGAGCGAGTACGCCCAGTGGCCGCAGAACCCCGGCCTCGGCCTCACCGACACCCTCCGCCTCGCCCGCTGGGAGGGCGGCTACGCGGTCCGCGGCACCGACGGCACCACCACCGACGTCTACGGCCTCCACATCCGGATGCGCGACAGCCACGGCACCCCCACCGTGCTCTGCCTCCTGGTCCGCGGCCAGGACCGCGCCGTGCTCCGCTCCCCCGCCACCGCCGCCGACACCCCGGCCGCCCTCGAACCGCTCGACCTGCTCACCGGCCCGGTCACCCCCGACGACCTGTCCGGCCTGCTCCAGCGGATCGTCGAACGCGCCCGCGACCTCCTCGACGGCGACGCCGCCTACCTGCTGCTCACCAGCGAGGACGAGACCGAGTTCGAGGTCCGCGCGTCCACCGGCCTCGCCCCGGCCGGCCGCCGGCTCGGCCGGCTGCCCGTCGACGGCGGCGTCGGCCGCTTCGACTCCGCCCGACTGCCCGCCGTCCACGAGGACCTCGCCGTCCGACCGCACCAGCCCGCGCTGCTCACCGACACCGGCATGCGCTCGCTGATCACCGTCCCGCTCAAGGTCGAGGGCCGCCTCACCGGCACCCTCGGCGTCGCCGCCGCCACCCCCGGCCGCTACGACAACGAGGACGCGCTGCGCCTCCAGTTCGGTGCCGACCGGATCGCCCTCGCCCTGGAGAGCGCCCGCCTCGCCGAACTCGAACGGCTCCGCCGCGGTTCCCTCTCCTTCCTCGTCGAGGCCTCCGACCTGCTCGCCGGCACCCTGGAGCACGAGCAGACCCTGGCCCTGATGGCCCAGATGGCCGTCCCCACCCTCGCCTCCTGGTGCGCCGTCTACACCACCGGCGACACCGGCACGGGCACCGCCGGCACCGAACTCGCCTTCCTCCTCCACGAGGACGAGGACCGGATCGACCCGCTGCGCGCCCTGCTCGACAAGACCCCGCCCCCGGAGGCCGACCGCGGCCCCGGCGCCCGCCCCTGGCACGCTCCGGGCGACACCGCCCGCAGCCTCGGCCTCGCCGACAGCCCCGACCTCGCCGGCCTGCCCGGCGAGACCGTGGTGCTGCCGCTCTCCGCCCGCAACCGGGTCATCGG
This sequence comes from Kitasatospora sp. NPDC048365, assembly GCF_043200835.1. Lineage (NCBI taxonomy): Bacteria > Bacillati > Actinomycetota > Actinomycetes > Kitasatosporales > Streptomycetaceae > Kitasatospora > Kitasatospora sp. NPDC048365. The sequence continues at coordinate 3,409 of NZ_JBICYJ010000020.1, read as the reverse complement.
CCTGCTCGTCCTCGGCGGCGGCGGCACCGGGCGCTTCCGCCAGGAGATCCTCGAACTCGCCGAGGACCTCTCCCGCCGGGCCGCCCTCGCACTCGACAACTCCCGGCTCTACAGCGAGCGCACCGCCACCAGCCAGGCCTTCCAACGCGCCCTGCTGCCGCCCGAGTTGCCCAAGATCCCGGGCGTCGAGGTGGAGGTCTTCTACCAGGCCGCCGGGGAGGGCAACGAGGTCGGCGGCGACTTCTACGACCTCTTCCCGATCCGCGAGGGCACCTACGGCTTCGCCATCGGCGACGTCTGCGGCACCGGCCCCGAGGCCGCCTCCGTCACCGGGCTCGCCCGGCACTCGCTGCGCCTGCTCGCCCGCGAGGGCCTCAGCGCCCCGCAGGTGCTCAGCCGGCTCAACGCCGCGATCCTCGACGAGGGCACCCGCGCCCGCTTCCTCACCCTGCTCTACGGCGAGTTGACCCCGCGCGAGGACGGCTCCACCGCCCTCTCCCTGGTCTGCGCCGGCCACCCGCTGCCGCTGCGACTGCGCACCGACGGCCAGGTCGACCAGGCCGCCTCGCCCCAGCCGCTGCTCGGCGTCATGGACGAACTCGACCTCACCGCAGAAGAGTTGATCCTCGCCCCCGGCGAGGTCCTGCTCTGCGTCACCGACGGCGTCACCGAGCGCCGGGAAGGCCGCCGGATGCTCGGCGACGACGGCCTCGCCGAAGTGCTCACCGGCTGCACCGGACTGACCGCCGGCGCCGTCGCCGCCCGCGTCCACCGCGCCGTCGAACGCTTCGCGCCCGAGCCGCCCTCGGACGACATGGCGATCCTCACGTTGCGCATTCCGACCCAACGGCGACCGTAGTTGTCCGATTCGGTTATCTGACAGATACCCAAATTGTGAGATTCACAAGGGTACAAGGCGTTGGTGCCGGGTACACCGACATCACCGGGGATTCACCCCGGAGGGGACACTCGACCGGCACCTGACCAGCCGGTTCTTCACTCAGCCGCTGCCGCCGCACCCTTCTGCCGGTGCGCCCACGGCCCGGCATCCACGCACCACCATCACCTCACCTTCACCAGTGAACGCGCCATGCCCTGGCGCAGAGTGAAAGGAGCCCACGGTGAGCAATGACGCCTCCGCGGCCCCGCTCGGCAATCTGGCTCTCGGTCTGACCCTTCTCGGCTACGGCGTGCTCGGCACCGGTGTCCTCAGCGGCACCAGCTCCGGCGGCGCCGCCTCCCTGGCCCATCTGGTGGGCGGCATCACGCTGTTCATCGCCGGCCTCTGGCAGTTCCGCGGCGGCGACCGCTTCAGCGGCACCGCCTTCACCAGCCTCGGCGCGTTCTGGGCCGTATGGTCCGGCGCGGGCGCGGCCAACAAGAACACCGCGGGCCTGTTCCTGCTCCTCTGGGCACTCCTCGCGCTCACCCTCACCGCGGCGAGCTGGGGCGCCGGGCTCTGGAGCCGCGCCACCTACGGCCTGCTCACGGTCTCGCTGGTGCTCAGCGCCATCGCGACCCTCGGCAGCACCGACGGCCTCGCCAAGGCCGGCGCCTGGGTCGCGGCCGTCGCCGGCCTCGCCGCCTGGTACTCCGCCACCCTCGCCCTCACCGAGGGCAAGTGGCTCGGGGTGTCGCTCCCGCTCAACAAGTAGCCCGCACCACACGCACGGCACCACGGCCGGACCCTCCAGGGGGCCCGGCCCAGCCATGTCACCGCCACCCCGCTACCCTTGGCCGGCGATCAACGATCCAGGGCCAGGGGGGCCGCGCAGCCATGACCGGAACGATGACCGGAACGATCGTCGTGCACGCCGAAGCACCGAGAATCGGCCGCGCCGGCACCCTCCTCGTCACCATCGACGGCACCCCCGCCGGCGACGTCCGCCAAGGCCACACCGCCCGCTTCCCGGCCACCGCCGGCACCCACCGGGTACGCGTCCACACCAAGGACCGCACCTCGTCGAACGTGATCACCGCGAACGTCACCGACGAACAGGAATGCCTGCTCAGAGCGCGCGGCACCGGCCTCGGTCACACTGTCTTCCTGGTGCCCCTGGCGGGCCTGGTGACCCCGCCGCTGTTCACCGTGCTGACCGTCCTGCTGTTCGCCGTGCTGCTCCAGACCGTGCCCGGCCTGCTGTTCCGCCTCCGCCACGACGAGACCGCGACTGCTTCGGCAGACCCCGACCCCGGCTCCGGCTCCGATTCCGCCGGTGACGGGGAGAGCAACAGCACCGGCCTGTGGTGGGAATCCGACCCGGTCCTCGCGAAGCGCTACCGCAAGGACTCCGGGAGCTGAGTTCCACCCCTCCGCGGGACCTCGCTGCTGCTCGGGGCTGCTTCTGGCCCCTCACGTGGCTCTGCGTCGAGTGTGCCGGGTATGTCGGGCCCCTCAGCGCCTCCGGCCCACCGGCCTGCGCTCCGGCAGCTCCTGTGCGGCTGCCTCCGTGACCGCCTGGACGGCCGGTGTCCCCTGACGCCAGCCGGACACCGCGTTCTGCACCAGGTACACCACCAGCAGGATGCCCACCGCCACCAGGCCGTCCGCCCAGAAGTGGTTCGCCGTCACCACCACGACCACGACCGTCAGCACCGGGTGCAGCACCACCAGCCACCGCCACGGCCCGCGGGCAACCGCGATCACGGCCACCGCGACGATCACGCACCACGCCACGTGCACCGACGGCATCGCCGACAGCTGGTCCGGCACCACCCCCGCCACCGCGCCGCCGTACACCGACTGCCCGTACTGCACCGCCAGGTCGACGAACCCGTTCCCCGGCAGCATCCGCGGCGGTGCCACCGGAACGAACTGCACCAGCAGGCAGACCGCCGTGGTCACCACCACCGTCGTCCGCACCCACGCATACTTCGCCCGGTGCTTCACGAACAGCCAGAGCAGCAGCACCAGCATCGCGCCGAAGTGCATCGTCGCGTAGTAGTAGTTCGCCGCCTGGACGAGCCACGGATGCGGCATCACGACCCGCTGCCACGCCACCTCGTCCGGCAGCCCGAACTCCAGCTCCGTCCGGTGGATCCACTCCGCCCGGTCCAGCGCGTGGTCGGTGCTCATCAGCGACAGGTGGCCCACCACCTGCCAGAGCGTGAACAGCGCCAGCAGCGTCCCCGCCTCCCGCAGCACCGCCGCCGGCCCCGGCCGCTTGGCGAACCGCGCGACCGCGAACGCCGAGCCGTACAGCGCAACGGAGGCGACCGCCGAGGTCTGCCAGGTCAGGGTGAGGTTCTGCATTGGCGAAGAGTACACAACGCGAAAAGGGCCCCGCCACAAGTGGCGGGGCCCTTCCCTGAATGATTGTTCGGCGGCGTCCTACTCTCCCACAGGGTCCCCCCTGCAGTACCATCGGCGCTGTGAGGCTTAGCTTCCGGGTTCGGAATGTAACCGGGC
>NZ_JBICYJ010000019.1:0-171672 GCF_043200835.1 Kitasatospora sp. NPDC048365 | reverse complement strand
CGACTGGCTCCACACCTACAATCACCACCGCGGACACACTGCGCTCAGGGGAAAGCCACCCGCCAGCCGCGTTCCCAACCTCTGGGGTCAGAACAGCTAGGCCCTCACCCCGGGATCACGCCGGGCGGTCCTCGACCCGGTCGAAGTGGGTGGTGGTGTGACGGACGGCCAGCGGCAGTTCGTCACCCACCGCCGGGGGCTTGGAGTCGCCGGGCAGGAAGAGGATCGACACCTGCATGTGCGGCGGCTCGGCGAACCACAGCTGGCGGCCCTGCCAGGAGTAGGGCGAGAGCGTCCGGTTGACGGTGGCGAGGCCGGCCCGGGCCAGTCCCTTGGCCCGGGGCACCATCCCGTGCACGTACTTGGGCGCCTCCAGCCCGACGCCGTGCGCGGTGCCGCCGGTGACCACCAGCAGGTGGCCGTCGGACGGCGCCTTGTGCTGGCGGTAGCCGTACCGGTCGCCGCGCGCCACCGGGGTCACGTCCAGCACGGTCGCCCGGGAGCTCAGCGCCTCGACGTCGCCCAGCCACAGCCGGGTGCCGATCCGGGACCGGAAGACGGTGGCCGGGAAGAGCCCGGCGAGCCGGGCGACGTCCCGGGCGCCGAGGTGGCTGAGGTAGACCGTGGCGGTGGGCAGGCCGGCGGCGGCGATCGCCCGCACCCACTCGGACACCTCCGCCACCGGGTCGGACCCGTCCGGTCGGTCCAGCGGCAGGTGCAGCGCGAAGCCCTCCAGCACGGCCTGCCCGACCGGCAGCCGGCCCAGGTCGGCGCGGGAGACGCCGTGCCGGCGCATCGAGGTCATGCACTCCACCACCACCCGGGTGCCCGGCGCGACCGAGGCCAGCGCCTCGGAGTGCGCCACCGTCCGCACCACCCGGCCGGCCGGCAGCCCGGACTCCTCCTCGCCGACCCGGTACGGGGTCAGCACCAGCAGGTCGCCGGGGAAGGCCCCGGCCACCTCGACGGCCTCCCGGACGGTGCCGACCGCCAGCACCGGGCTGCCCAGCCCGGCCGCTTCGGCGGCCAGCCGCACGTTGCCGAACCCGTACCCGTTGCCCTTGGCGACCGGCACCAGCCCGGGGAACTCGGCGAGCATCGCCCGCTGGTGGGCCCGCCAGCGGGTGGCGTCCACGTACATCGACAGGGTCATCGGTGACTCTCCCCGGGAGTTCGGATCCGACGGTGGCTCAGCGCCGCGACATGTAGAGGTCGAGCGCCTTGTGCAGCAGCTTGTTCAGCGGGAAGTCCCACTCGCCGAGGTACTCGGCGGCCTGCCCGCCGGTGCCGACCTTGAACTGGATCAGGCCGAAGAGGTGGTCGTCCTCGTCGAGCGTGTCGCTGATCCCGCGCAGGTCGTACAGCCCGGCGCCGAGCGCGTACGAGTCGCGGATCATCCGCCACTGGACCGCGTTGGACGGCTTGACCTCGCGCTTGTGGTTGGCGGAGGCGCCGTAGGAGTACCAGACGTGCTCGCCCACGATGAGCATGGTGGTCGCGGCCAGCGGCTCGCCCTCGTGGTACGCGATGTACAGCCGCATCCGGTTGGGGTCCTCGTCGGTCAGCGCCTTCCACATCCGCTGGAAGTAGGCCAGCGGACGCGGGGTGAAGTGGTCGCGCTCGGCGGTGACCAGGTACAGCTGGTGGAAGACCGCGAGGTCGTCGTAGCCGCCCTGGACCACCTCGACGCCGCTCTTCTCGGCCTTCTTGATGTTGCGCCGCCAGAGTTGGTTGAAGCCCTTCTGGATGTCGTCCAGCGAGCGGCCGGCCAGCGGCACCTGGAAGACGTACCGGGGCTGCACGTCGCCGAAGCCGGCCCCGCCGTCCTCGCCCTGCAGCCAGCCGGCCTTGCGCAGCCGGTCGGCCACCTCGAAGGCGCGCGGCTCGTACCAGTCCGGCTCCACGTCGCGCAGCCGCTTGGCCTCCTTGGAGGCGATCGCCTCCTTGATGGTGGAGGCCTCCCAGCGGCGGACCACCACCGGCGGGCCCATCTTCACCGAGAAGGCGCCCTGCGACTTCAGGTGCGCCAGCATCGGCTCCAGCCACTGCTCGATGTCGCGGTCGAACCAGTCGATCACCGGGCCCTCGGGCAGGTAGGCGAGGTAGCGCTTCACCTTGGGCAGCTGGCGGTAGAGCACCAGCCCGGCGCCGACGAGCTCGCCCGACGGGTCGAACCAGCCCAGGCTCTCGGAGCGCCACTCGGCCTTCACATCCGCCCAGGACGGGACCTGCATGTGGCTGGCCGACGGCCGGCTCTCGATGAACGCCAGGTGTTCCTTGCGGGAAATCGTCCGCAGACGCAGGCTCATGCTGTCCTCGCTCCTCCTCGGTCGGCCGATCCAGGGGTGACCCTATCGCCCGAATGGTCCGTTTCGGCCTGGCCTGGCCACGTGGCGACGCCCTCTCCGCCTAGGTACTACGCGGAGAGGGCGTCCGAGGTTACGTGTCGTGCGATTCGGTCGCCGGATGCGGCACCGGCGGGCCGTCGTGCGCCTAGATCAGGCCGCCGTGGGCGATTCCGAGATAGAAACCGACCGAAGCTGCGCCGAGCGCGATCACCGTGACGAACCGCTCGGCGGTGGTGACCGAACTCCACAGCGCGGCCACCGCGAGGACGATGCCGATCAGCCCGGTCCACGAGCTGAGGATGTGCAGGCTGTAGAAGAACGTGGTGACGAAGGACAGCAGCCCGAGGACGGCGGCCAGCACCACCAGGGTGTTCTCCCGCGGGTGCGGGTGGCCGTCGGTGTTGAGGGTGAGCGGGGGCATCCCGCGGATGACCTGGGACATGGACCCACCTCCTGAGGGAGGACACTTTCCGGTCCGTCCAGATTGCGTCGGATATGTCCCTGATCACAACCCCGGAAGTGTTTTGTTCGCTGTGGGTGCCACCCGGTAGGCTGAGTTCTCTGCACTGGTGTAGAGGTGGCTTCTCATGCCCTCTTGCCGGTGTCGACGCTGCACAACCCTCCTGCCACGGAGAGACCGTGGCCGCTGAGTCCAAAGGAGGTGGGTTCCACATGCGTCACTACGAGCTGATGGTCATCCTCGACCCGTCGGTCGAGGAGCGCGCTGTCGCCCCGCTGATCGAGAACTTCCTCAACGTTGTCCGCACCGGTGGCGGCAAGGTCGAGAAGATCGACACCTGGGGTCGTCGCCGTCTGGCGTACGAGATCAACAAGCAGTCCGAGGGCATCTACTCGGTCATCGACCTGAAGGCCACGCCTGAGGTCGTCAAGGAGCTCGACCGCCAGCTCAGCCTGAGCGAGTCGGTTCTGCGGACCAAGGTCCTGCGCCCGGACACCCACTGAGCCCTCTCCTGACGCCCTAGGGCGCCAGGTGGCTCACGTCCGATGTTTCACGTGAAACATCGCTGACGAGCACCGCAGAACTCCTTTTTCCGAGAGGTCATCACCACATGGCAGGCGAGACCGTCATCACCCTCGTCGGCAACCTCGTCGACGACCCCGAGCTGCGCTTCACCCCGTCGGGTGCCGCGGTGGCGAAGTTCCGTATCGCTTCGACCCCGCGCACCTTCGACCGCCAGACGAACGAGTGGAAGGACGGCGAGAGCCTCTTCCTCACGTGCAACGTCTGGCGTCAGCCGGCGGAGAACGTGGCCGAGTCGCTGCAGCGCGGCATGCGCGTCATCGTGCAGGGCCGACTGCGCCAGCGGTCTTACGAGACCAAGGAAGGCGAGAAGCGGACGGTCTTCGAGGTCGAGGTCGACGAGGTCGGCCCGAGCCTGCGCTCGGCGACCGCCAAGGTCACCCGCGCCAACCGCTCCGGCGGTCCCGGCGGCGGCGGTGGCTTCGGTGGCGGTCAGCAGGGCGGCGGCGGTTACGGCGGCGGCCAGCAGGGCGGCAACTGGGGTGGAAACTCCGGCGGCCAGTCCGGCCCCTCCGACGACCCCTGGGCGTCCAGCGCTCCCTCTGGTGGCAACCAGGGTGGCGGCGGCTGGGGTGCCCCGTCCGGCGGCGGCTACTCGGAAGAGCCCCCGTTCTAAGCGGTGCGGGCCGGGCCCACGCCCGGTATCGCTGACAGATTTCGTACCCACTGGAGCACACAATGGCGAAGCCGCCTGCTCGCAAGCCGAAGAAGAAGGTTTGCGTCTTCTGCAAGGACAAGGTCAACTACGTTGACTACAAGGACACGAACCTGCTGCGGAAGTTCATCTCCGACCGCGGCAAGATCCGTGCCCGCCGGGTGACCGGCAACTGCACCCAGCACCAGCGTGACGTCGCCACGGCCGTGAAGAACAGCCGTGAGATGGCACTCCTGCCCTACACCTCCACCACGCGCTAAGAGAGGGTGACCCAAGAATGAAGATCATCCTCACTCACGAGGTCCCCGGTCTCGGCAGCGCCGGCGAGGTCGTCGAGGTCAAGGACGGCTACGCCCGCAACTACCTGGTCCCGCGTGGCTTCGCCATCCGCTGGACCAAGGGCGGTCAGAAGGACGTCGACGCCATCCGTCGCGCCCGGAAGATCCACGCCATCCAGACCCTCGAGGCCGCCAACGAGGTCAAGGCCAAGCTGGAGGCCCTCCAGGTCAAGCTGGCCGTTCGCTCCGGCGACGCCGGCCGCCTGTTCGGCTCGGTGACCCAGGCCGACGTCGTCGAGGCCATCAAGGCCGCCGACGGCCCGGCCGTGGACAAGCGCGCCGTCGCGATCGCCTCGCCGATCAAGACCGTGGGCAGCCACAAGGTCTCGGTCAAGCTGCACGCCGACGTGAAGGCCGACCTCAACGTCAACGTTGTGGCCGCCTGAGCTACCCGGTAGCCAGTGCTGAGGGCCGGACTCCTTCGGGAGTCCGGCCCTCGGTCGTTCGCGGTGACGGATCGGCCCGTCGGGCCGGGGCGCTCGGGCCCGGACGGCTCAGGCCCGGACCGCGCCGGTGACCAGCCACTTGCCGCTGCGCGCCCGCCAGGCCATCAGCGCCGCGCGGACCAGCATGAAGAGGTTCATCGCCCACCACAGGCCGACCACGCCGGCGCCCAGCGCCGGGACGGCGAGCGCCGCCGGGGCGAAGACCAGCAGGGTGGCCAGCATCGCCCAGGCCAGGTAGGTGCCGTCCCCGGCGCCCATCAGCACCCCGTCCAGCACGAACACCAGGCCGCCCAGCGGCTGGGTGAGCGCGGCCAGCAGCAGCACCGCCGACAGCTGGTGCTGCACCGCCGGGTCCGAGGTGAAGAGCGGCACGTACAGCGGCCGGGCCAGCACCATCAGCAGGCCGAGCAGCACGCCGGAGCCGACGCCCCACTCGACCATCCGCCGGGTGGCCGCCCGGGTGCCCGGTACGTCACCGGCGCCCAGGTGGCGGCCGATGATGGCCTGCCCGGCGATCGCGATGGCGTCCAGCGCGAAGGCCACGAAGCTCCACACCGTCATGGTGATCTGGTGGGCCGCCATCTCGGCGTCGCCGAGCCCGGCGGCCACGGCGGTGGCCAGCAGCAGCACCGCCCGCAGGCTGAGGGTGCGCAGCATCAGCGGGCCGCCGGCCCTGGCGCAGGCCCGGATGCCGGCCCGGTCCGGCCGCAGGCTCGCGCCCTCCCGGCGGGCGCCGCGGACGACCACCCACAGGTAGGCGGCGGCCATGCCGGTCTGGGCCAGCACGGTGCCCCAGGCGGAGCCGGCCACGCCGAGCCCGGCGCCGTACACCAGGGTCAGGTTGAGCAGGATGTTGGCGGTGAAGCCGGCGATTGCGACGACCAGCGGCGTCCGGGTGTTCTGCAGGCCGCGGAGCACGCCGGTGGCGGCCAGCACCATCAGCATCGCGGGCACGCCCAGGGCGCTGATCCGCAAGTAGGTGACCGCGTACGGGGCGGCGGTGGGGGAGGCGCCGAGCAGGGCGGCGGCCTGCGGGGCGAGGGCCAGGGTGAGCACCACCATGCCGGCGCCGAGGGCCAGGGCCAGCCAGATGCCGTCGACGCCCTGCTGGATGGCGGCCCGGCGGTCGCCGGCGCCGACCCGGCGGGCCACCGCGCCGGTGGTGGCGTACGCCAGGAACACGAAGATCCCGGCCACGGCGGCGAGCGCGGTGGCGGCGATGCCGAAGCCGGCCAGTTCGGCCGTGCCGAGGTGGCCGACGATCGCGGCGTCCGCCATCAGGAAGAGCGGCTCGGCGACGAGCGCGCCGAAGGCCGGCACCGCCAGGGCGAGGATTTCTCGGTCGTACCGGCGGCGGTCCTGGCGTGGGGCGCGCTCGGGGCGGCGGCCGGTGGCGGTCGTCATGGAGGCCAGCGTACTCATCCACAGGTAAGTGGCGCAATGGAGCTTCGTCCATTACTCGAAATCTTGATCGAACGCCCGGGCGGGCGGTGTGGCGAGCGCCTCCCCACCCGTGTGAAGAAATTCTCATGCACAGCCGAATGGGGAAGTCATTGCTGGTCAGCGGGTTGACGCTGGGCTGATGGTGTGGTTATCCACAGAGGTGTCCACAGGGTTGTTCACAGCTTTGGGCCGGTTCTCCACAGCGGCGGCTAACTTATCCACACAGCCTGTGGATAACCATCTTGGTGGAACCCGCCCAACGGCCGTAGCGTGGGCCGGGACAAGACCTGGGGTGGCTGCGCGACACCGCCCACCGGGGGCCGGAGTTGTCCGCCCGGTGGCGTAAGAAAGAGGGTGCGCCAGGACAGGCCCGCACCACAACCGCACCACACTGCTGATCGGGGATTTCGCGTGACCGGCCCCCAGTTCGACGACCACGACGTTCCCCCGCCGCCGGAGGACGACTGGCAGCCGTCCGACGACGCCTTCTCCCCCGACGGCTTCCCCGACGGCCCCGGCGACAGGCTGCCCGTCCGACGGCGCGAGGGCGGCTTCTCCAAGCGCGACGGGCAGGGCCAGGGCGGCAAGGGCGGGTACGGCGGCAAGGGCGACCGGCGCGACCGGGACGGCGACCGCGACCAGGACCGCGGCGGCTCCGGCGAGGGCTTCGAGCGCGTCCCCCCGCAGGACCTCGCGGCCGAGCAGTCGGTGCTCGGCGGCATGCTGCTCTCCAAGGACGCCATCGCCGACGTGGTCGAGGTGCTCAAGCCCGCCGACTACTACCGGCCGGCCCACGAACTCGTCCACGGCGCGATCCTCGACCTGTACGCGCGCGGTGAGCCGGCCGACCCGATCACCGTCGCCGGCGAGCTGACCAAGCGCGGCGAGCTGGCCCGCGTCGGCGGCGCCTCCTACCTGCACACCCTGGTCAACTCCGTCCCGACCGCGGCCAACGCCGAGTACTACGCCCAGATCGTCCACGAGCGCGCCGTGCTGCGCCGCCTGGTCGAGGCCGGCACCCGGATCGCCGGCATGGGCTACGCCGCCGAGGGCGACGTGGACGAGATCGTCAACGCCGCCCAGGCCGAGATCTACGCGGTCACCGAGCAGCGCACCAACGAGGACTACGCCCCGCTCGCGGACATCATGGAGGGCGCCCTCGACGAGATCGAGGCGATCGGCTCCCGCAACGGCGAGATGTCCGGGGTGCCGACCGGCTTCGCCGACTTCGACCAGCTCACCAACGGCCTCCACCCCGGCCAGATGATCGTCATCGCGGCCCGTCCCGCCATGGGCAAGTCGACGCTGGCGCTGGACTTCGCGCGGGCCTGCTCGATCCACAACAACCTGCCGAGCGTGATCTTCTCGCTCGAAATGGGGCGCAACGAGATCGCCATGCGCCTGCTCTCCGCCGAGGCCCGGGTGGCCCTGCACCACATGCGCTCCGGCAACATGACGGACGACGACTGGACCCGGGTCGCCCGGCGGATGCCGGACGTCACCAACGCGCCGCTGTTCATCGACGACTCGCCCAACCTGTCGATGATGGAGATCCGGGCCAAGTGCCGCCGGCTCAAGCAGCGCAACGACATCCGCCTGGTCGTCATCGACTACCTCCAGCTGATGCAGTCCGGCGGCTCCCGACGGGCCGAGAACCGCCAGCAGGAGGTCTCGGACATGTCCCGTAACCTCAAGCTGCTGGCCAAGGAGCTGGAGCTCCCGGTCATCGCGCTCTCGCAGCTGAACCGTGGCCCCGAGCAGCGCACCGACAAGCGGCCGATGGTCTCCGACCTCCGCGAGTCCGGCTCGATCGAGCAGGACGCCGACATGGTCATCCTGCTGCACCGCGAGGACGCGTACGAGAAGGAGTCCCCGCGAGCGGGCGAGGCCGACCTGATCGTCGCCAAGCACCGTAACGGCCCCACCGCGACGATCACGGTCGCCTTCCAGGGCCACTACTCGCGCTTCGTCGACATGACCCGGGACGTCACCTGATCCGGTGGGTTCCGGTTCCCCGTGGCGGATTCCGGTTTCTGACGGCGTGATCCCGGCGGATCTGCCACGGAATCCGGAGGCGGCTCACTCCCCGGCCGGCTCGCCGAGGATCCGGCTGTAGTGGCGACGCCGCTCGGTCAGCGTCCGGGCGACCTCGTCGTCATCGGTCTCGTTCATCTGCCCGAGATGTCCCAGGAGGTTGTCCCGCTGTGGGTGCTTCGAGCTGCTGACGTACTCGACAGTGCGGGCCGCACCGGCCGCGAGCAGCAGGCGGTGCGGCAGTCCGCACCAGGTGTCGAAGCTCCGGCAGATTGCGTTCCACAGGAGCCAGACATCCTCGATCCGGCGTTCCTCGGCGACGATCAGGGCCGCGAGCTCGATGCTGTGGCCGAAGCCCCAGGAATGCCGGTGGCGCTCGGTCTCCTGGACCAGCAGGTACCTGGCGAAGTCCCCGATGCCGGGTTCGGGCGTGAGGATCAGGGCTTCGAGGACCTGTTGCCGGTCCTCCCAGCGGATGTCGACGGGCAGACCGTCGTCATCGTGTTGTCCGTCGAACTCCAGAAGCTCCCACCGTTCCGGGTCCTCGCACCACCAGGCCAGGTCGGGTACCGCGGGACGGCTCATCGGTGGTGCTTCCGTTCGACTGTGGGAGTGCGGGTTCGAAGGTTCCGGGCCGGAGCAGAGGTTCCCGCCTGGTACGGGCCCGTGGGGTGCACCGCCACAGTTTCGCGCCTGCCCCGAGCAATCCGCCATCGGATTCGGGTGGGCCCGCCCCGCCATGGATCCGGACTCGCGAATCCCAGGTCGGCGCTCTGCCGCACGTCAGGTACGACCGGAACCTGCATCCGTCCGGGACGGCCGCTCAGCGCCTCGTCCCGTACCTGGTCACGACCACACCGCCGGGAAGCGGCCGGGTCTCCAGCAGGTCCAGCCTCACCCAGCCGTCCAGTGCGCCGAAGAACGGCGTGCCGCCGCCCACCAGGACCGGGTGGGTGGCGATCACGTACTCGTCGATCAGCCCGGCGCGCATGGCCGCCCCGGCGAGCGTCGCGCCGCCGATGGTCATCGGGCCGCCGTCCCCGGCCCTGAGCCGGGTGATCTCGGCGATCGCGTCGCCGCTGACCAGGCGGGCGTTCCAGCCGACCTCGTCGAGCGTCGAGGAGAACACCACCTTCGGCGTGTCCCGCCAGTTCCGGGCGAACTCGATCTCCGCCGGGGTGGCGTCGGGCTGCTGGTCGCCGGTCGGCCAGTAGGAGCTCATCGTCTCCCACAGCTTGCGCCCGTACAGGGTCAGGCCGCTCGCCCGCTCGTGGTCGAGCCAGTACTGGAACAGCTCGGGGCTCGGCGGTCCGCCCCAGCCGATGTCGTCGCCGGCCGCGGCGACGTAGCCGTCCAGGGTCAGGTTCATGCCGTAGATCAGTTTCCGCATGGCCGGCCTTTCGTGCGTGGGTGTTCCGGCGTCCAGACCAGCGTGGCGCGGGAAACCCGCCGGTGCGCGACGAACGGCTCGGCCGTGCCTGATCCGGGATCAGCGGGTGGTGTGGGCGCCGCCGTTGACGTGCAGGGTCTGGCCGGTGATGTGGCGGGCGCCGGGGGAGGCGAGGAAGTGCGCGGTCGCGGCGATGTCCTCGGGGGCACCGGCCCGGCCGTTGTGGGTCTCGGCGAGCAGTGCGGCGAGACGGGCCTCGGGCAGTGCGCCGCCGAAGAAGGCGGTGTCGTCGACGTAGCCGGCGGCGATCACGTTGGCGGTGATGCCGTGCGGGGCCGCCTCGGCGGAGAAGAAGGCGTTCCAGGCGGCGAGCGCGGCCTTGGCGGCGCCGTACGAGCCGCCGCGCCGTTCGGCGCCGATCGAGCCGATGCTGATCACCGCCGAGCCGGGGCGCAGCCGCTCGCGCAGGGCGGTGGTGGTGAGCACCGCGCCGAGCAGGTTCTGGGCGAGGTCGGCCTGCCAGTGGGCGAGCAGGGCGTCCAGCGGGGGGCCGTCGGGGGCGGCGGTGAGACCGCCGGCGGCGTTCACCAGGACGTCCAGCCGGTCGATCCGCTCGGCGAGGGCGGCCGTCCGGGCGGGGTCGGTGGCGTCGCAGGGGAAGGCTTCGACGCCGAGGTCGGCGGCGGCCTCGGCGAGGGCCTCGGGTCGGCGGCCGGTGATGACGACGCGCGAGCCGTCGGCGGCGAACCGGGCGGCCACGGCGCGGCCGATGCCGCTCCCCCCGCCCGTGACGAGAACGGTTCGCGCGGTGGCTGCGGTGGCTGCGGTGGCTGCGGTCATGGGTTCCCTCCCGGCTGGTACGTTTAGGCCTAAACATAGCGAGAGGAGCGCACATGGTCGAGGACGGCGCAGGAGACCGGGCACCCTACTCGGCGGCCGAGATCGCGGCGGCCTGGCACCGGGAGCGGCCCGGCACCCCCACCGGGTCGATCGAGGTGGTCACGCCGATCTGGCGGCTCGCCAAGCTGTTCGCGGACGACCGCGGCCGCGTGCTGCGCGAGGCGGAGATCGACGCGGCCACCCTCGACCTGCTCTCCACGCTGCGCCGCTCCGGGCCGCCGTACGTGCTGACCACCCGGGAGCTGGCCCGGCGGACGCTGGTGACGGCCGGGGCGATCTCGCAGCGGGTGGCCCGGGCGGAGCGGGAGGGGCTGGTGCGCAGGGCGCCGTCCGCCGCCGGCCGCCGTTCGGTGGAGGTGTCGCTGACCGAGGAGGGGCACGCGGTGATCGAGCGTTCGGTGGACGCGGTGCTCGGCCGGGAGGCGGAGCTGGTGGCCGGTCTGACGGCGGACGAGCGGACCGTCCTGGTCGGCCTGCTGGACCGGCTGCTGGGCCAGGTCGCGGCCCGCACCGCGCGCGGGTAGGCCGTACCTCCCGGTGCGGGAGGTACGGCCCGAGGGGGTGTCAGAGGGTGACGGTGGCCCGGAAGACCGTGGCGCCGGCGCCACGCAGCTCGACGGGGCCGCCCTCGGCGGGCAGGAAGGCGGACTCGCCGCGCGCCAGCGTCAGCCCGGTGCCGTCGGCGGCGGCCAGGAAGGCCGTGCCCTCGGTGCAGAGCAGGATCTGCGGGGCACCGCCGGCCAGCTCGACGGGCCGGTCGGCCGGCTCGTACCGGCTGATCCGGAACTCGTCGATCGGCACCGGGTAGAGCCGCTCACCGGTGGCGTCCGCCTCCGGGCGGAGCACCTGCGGTGCGGCGGCCTCGAAGTCGACCACCCGGAGCAGCTCCGGGACGTCCACGTGCTTGGGGGTGAGCCCGCAGCGCAGCACGTTGTCGGAGTTGGCCATGATCTCCACGCCGGTGCCGCGCAGGTAGGCGTGCGGGACGCCGGCGCCGAGGTAGAGGGCCTCGCCGGGCTGCAGTACGACGTGGTTGAGCAGCAGTGCGGCGAGCAGCCCGGTGTCGCTGGGGTGCTCGGCGGCGGCGAAGGCGTAGCCGGCCAGGGCGCCGGTCGGGTCGCCGGGCGCGGCGGCGGTCAGGGCGCGGGCGACCTCGGTGACGGTGTGCTCGGCCTCGGGGCCGGTCATCGACAGGACGGTGGCGAGGACCTCGCGCAGTGCCTCGGACTCGGGCTTGGCCCGCAGCACGTCGATCAGCGGGTCGAGCGCGGGCACGCCGAGCGAGGCCATCAGGTCGGCGGTGGCGGCGGGTGCGCGGAAGCCGCACAGGCCCTCGAACTCGTCCAGCGCGCAGATCAGCTCGGGCTTGTGGTTGGCGTCCCGGTAGTTGCGGTGCGGGGCGTCCAGCGGGACGCCGCGGGCCTCCTCGTCGGCGAAGCCGGCCCTGGCCTGGTCGAGGGTGGGGTGGGCCTGCATGGAGAGCGGGAGTCCGGCGGCCAGCACCTTGAACAGGAAGGGCAGTTCGGTGCCGAACTTGGCGACCGCGGCGGCGCCGAGCTCGGCCCGCGGGTCGGCGGCGATCACGTCGGCGAGCGAGCGGGGGCCGTCGCCCCGGTCGATCCGCGAGGGGTCGCCGGGGTGCGCGCCCATCCACAGTTCGGCCTGCGGTTCGCCGGTGGGGACCTGCCCGAGCAGCGCCGGGATGGCCGTGGCCGATCCCCAGGCGTAGGGGCGGACGGCGTTGCGGAGCCTGTCCATGGCGTGCTCCCTGCTCTCTGTACCGGTGGGCCGCCTCGTGAAGGATCAGACTCTAGCCGACGTCCGTGACCGGCCTGATTCGGCCACGGATGATCACCCTCCTGGGCGCGCCTACCCGACATCGGCCCGGGCTTCCTCCCAAGCTGGTAGGGACGGGGCCGGTGCGGCCCACCGCCTCGACCAGGGAGCAGACGTGACGGCGTTCCCGCCCGACGAGACCGGCGGAGTGGACCGGGCGGTCCCCGGCGGTGCCGGTCCGCAGCCGTTGCCGCCACCCCTGGAGGTGGACGTCTTCACCGGCCCCGAGAGCACGTTCTTCGCGACGTCCACGCTGATCATGGGTGAGCACACGGCGGTCCTGGTCGACGCCCAGCTGACCCGCAGCGCGGGCCGGGAGCTCGCCGAGTGGATCGCCGGCAAGGACCGGCAGCTGCTCGCCATCCTGGTCACCCACCAGCACCCCGACCACTACTTCGGCGCCGAGGAGGTGCTGCGGCTGTTCCCCGCCGCGCAGCTGCTCGCCGCGCCCTCGGTGGTCGACGGGATCATGCGGACCGCCGCCGCCAAGGTCGAGCAGTGGAAGCCGGTGTACGGCGACGACATCCCCGACCAGCCGCTGGTGCCCGGTCCGCTGCTGCCGCAGCCGCTGGTGCTCGACCGCCAGTTCATCCGGGTGCTGGAGCTCGGCCAGGGCGACTGCGGGGGCTCCACGGTGGCGCACCTGCCGAGCATCCGCACGGTGGTGGCCGGCGACTTCGTCTACAACGGCACCCACGTGTGGACGGCCGACACCGGCCCGGGCGAGCGCTCCGAGTGGGCAGCCAACCTGGCCCGGATCGCCGAACTCGGGGTGGAGCGGGTGATCGCCGGACACCGGGCGCCCGGCTCCGACGACGACGCGATGCGGGTGCTCACCTTCACCGACGGCTACCTGCGCGACTTCGACCACGCCCTCGCCGAGCACCCGCACGACGCGGAGGCGCTGGCCGCGGCGGTCAACGAGCGCTACGGCGGGCTGACCCTGCCGGCCATCCTGGAGCTGGGCGCCGCCGCCAACGTCACCGAGCCGCCGGCGCCGGAGGACAACGGCATCGTGGACGCGGAGATCGTCGAGGACGACGAGCCGTAGCCGGCCCGGCGCCCGGCGGATACTGGCCGCATGACGGCGACGGTGTACGACGTGGTGGTGCTGGCGGGCGGCGCGGGCAGCCGGCTGGGCGGAGCCGACAAGCCCGGTCTCGCGGTGGGGGGCCGCACCCTGCTCGACCGGGTGCTGGACGCCTGCGCGGACGCGCGGACCGTCGTGGTGGTCGGGCCGGAACGCGCCACCCGGCACCCGGAGGTGCGCTGGACCCGCGAGCAGCCCCCCGGCGGCGGGCCGGTCGCCGCGGTCGCCGCCGGACTGGCGGAGGTCACCGCCGGGCGGGTGCTGCTGCTCGCCGCCGACCTGCCGTTCCTGGACCCGGCGACGGTGCGGCGGCTGCTCGCCGCACTCGACGGACCGGCCCCGGGCACGGAGGACGCCGCGGACGGGGCGCTGCTGGTCGACGCGGACGGGCGGGACCAGCCGCTCGCGGCCGGCTACCGGACCGGGCCGCTGCGGGCCGCGCTCGACGCGCTCGGCGACCCGGCGGGGAAGCCGGTGCGGCGGCTCACCGGGGGGCTGCGACTGGTCCGGCTGGCCGACCCGCAGGGCGCCGCGTACGACTGCGACACCTGGGAGGAACTGGAGCGGGCCCGCGAGCGGGAGCGGGCGCAGCGGGCCGGTCGCTGACCGGCGGGGCGCCGCCGCGCAGCCGCCGGGATCCTGCCGGAACGCCGTCTCACCGCCGTGCGGGCGACGCCGTGAGCGAAACGACCCGCGATGCTCACCGGCCGAGCGGCCCCGGCGGCCCCGGATCGGGCAGCATGGGGCTATGGAGCGCACGCTGGACGACTGGATC
The DNA here is from genome assembly GCF_043200835.1 of Kitasatospora sp. NPDC048365. Classification (NCBI taxonomy): domain Bacteria; kingdom Bacillati; phylum Actinomycetota; class Actinomycetes; order Kitasatosporales; family Streptomycetaceae; genus Kitasatospora; species Kitasatospora sp. NPDC048365. The sequence goes on along the minus strand of NZ_JBICYJ010000019.1, from coordinate 157,375 downwards.
GCCGAGGTCAGCACCGAGTTGGGCATCGAACTGGACGTCGACGTCCGGGGGCTGCTCGACCTCACCCGGGTGGTCGCGCACGGGATCGACCGGCCCGCCGCGCCACTGACCGTCTTCCTGGTCGGGTACGCGGCCGCGCAGCGCGGCGGCGGGGCGGCGGCGGTCGCGGAGGCGAGCGCGAAGGCCGAGGCGCTGGCCGAACGGTGGGTCGCGGCGGCCCAGTCGCCCGCCGAGCCGTCGGCCGGGCAGGGCGCGGGCGACGCGGGGCCGGCGGGGGCATGAACCCGGTGGAGTCGCTGCACCCGGTGGACCCCTTCGACGGGCCGGTCCTGCCGGACGTCCCGCCCACCCTGCGGCACTGCCCCTGGCCGCAGGCCCGGCAGGCGGCCGAGCGGGCCGCCGCCGGGCCGCTGACGGCGCGGGAGGAAACGCTCGCCGAGGCGCTCGGCCGGACGCTGGCCGAGCCGCTCACGGCGCTCACCGACCTGCCCGCGTTCGACACCTCGGCGATGGACGGCTGGGCGGTGGCCGGACCCGGGCCGTGGCGGCTCGCCGGACGGGTGCTGGCCGGGCAGCCGGCCGGGCCGCTCGCCGACGGCGAGGCGGTGGAGATCGCCACCGGGGCGCAACTGCCGTCCGGCGCGACCGGCGTCCTGCGCCGTGAGCACGGCCGTGTGGCACCCCCGGCGGGCCCGAGCGGCCCCGGTGGCCCAGGTGGCCCCGGCGGCGGGGCGGCCGGTGAGGGTACCCCTCCGGGCTTCCCGGCGGAGCCGGAGTACGGGTCCGCGGAGACCGGCGGCCGGGCGGTGGCAGGGCCCGGGGCCCAGGGCTTCGCCGGACGGGGTACGGCCGGTGCGGGGCGGGAGCGCCGGTCCGACGGGTCGGCGGGGGCGGCCGGGGCAAGTGGTGGCGAGCCTGCGGCCGCGGTACGGCCGGGCGGCGGCGCCGGGCTGCTGTACGGGTCCGTGGGGCCCGGGCAGGACGTACGGCCGCGCGGGCAGGAGTGCCGACGGGGCGAGGAACTGCTGCCGGCCGGGACCGAGGTGACAGCGGTGGTGCTGGGGCTGGCCGCGGCCGCCGGGCACGACACGCTGCCGGTCCGGCGCCGGCCGACGGTGGAACTGCTGGTCCTCGGGGACGAGCTGCAGGAGAGCGGGGTGCCCGCGCCCGGCCGGGTCCGGGACGCGCTCGGACCGCTGCTGCCACCGCTGCTCGCCGCCGCCGGTGCGGAGGTGATCGGACGGCGCTGCGTCCGGGACGACTTCGGGCTGCTGCGCGACGCGATCCGGCACTCGCCCGCCGACGTGGTGCTGACCACCGGCGGCACCGCCGCCGGGCCGGTGGACTTCCTGCACGCCGCGCTGGAAGCGACCGGCGGGCACCTGCTGGTGGACGGGGTGGCCGTCCGGCCCGGGCACCCGATGCTGCTCGCCCGGCTGCCCGGCGGCCGGCACCTGGTCGGCCTGCCCGGCAACCCGCTGGCGGCGGTGGCCGGAACGGTGACCCTCGCCCTGCCGCTGCTGCACGCGCTCAGCGGCCGCCCGGCATCGGGGGACGGGCGTGAGCGGGCCGAACGGGTGGCCGCCGAGCTGCCGGGCCACCCGCGGGACACCCGGCTGGTCCCGGTGGTCCGCCGGACCGACGGCGCGGTGCCGCTGCCGTTCGACGGCCCGGCGATGCTGCGAGGCCTGGCCCTGGCCGAGGCGCTGGCCGTGGTCCCCCCGGGCGGCGTCCCGTCCGGCGGCCGCGCCGAACTCCTCCCGCTGCACTGACCGGCCCCCGCCCCCGACCCGCCCGGAGGACCACGCCGGTTCGGCTTCGCCGTTTCGCTGCGCTGCCGGCGGGTCGGTGCTGTCCGTAGGCCGGTTACTGCGGGGTCGGGGCGGTGGCCGGCTTGATGACGATCAGGCGGTCGGTGAGCTGGAGGGTGGCGGCCTCCGGCTCGGTGTAGTTGAGCACCCGTCGGCCGCGGACCACCGCGACGACCAGGTCCTCGACCTCGCGCGGGCTGCGCCCGGCCTCGGCCCGGTTGACCGGGCGTTCGACCACGTCCAGGCCGTTGCCGTAGGTGAGCAGGTCCTCCATCACCGAGCCGGCGTGCGGGCTGAGCATCGACATGCCGAGCAGCCGGCCGGCCGAGCTGGAGCTGGTGACCACGACGTCGGCGCCGCTCTGGCGCAGCAGCGGGGCGTTCTCGTCCTCGCGGACGGCGGCGACCACGGTGGCGGCCTTGTTGAGCTGGCGGGCGGTGAGGGTGATCAGCGCGGCGGTGTCGTCGCGTTCGGGGGCGACGACCACCTGCGCGGCGCGGGGGAGTTCGGCGCGCAGCAGGGTCTCGGTGCGGGTGGCGTCGCCGACCACGCCGGTGAGGCCGTGGTGGCCGGCCTGTTCGATGGCCAGGGGGTGCGGGTCGACGACCACGATGGAGGTCTTGGGCACGCCCTGGCCGATCAGGGTGTCCACCGCGCTGCGGCCCTTGGTGCCGTAGCCGATCACGACGGTGTGCTCGCGCACGGTGGACCTCCAGCGGCCGATGCGCCATTGCTGGCGGGTGCGTTCGGTGAGCACCTCGAGGGTGGTGCCGACCAGGATGATCAGGAAGACCACGCGCAGCGGGGTGATCACCAGGATGTTGATCAGCCGGGCGCTGTCGCTGACCGGGGTGATGTCGCCGTAGCCGGTGGTCGAGAGGGTGACGGTGGCGTAGTACGCGGCGTCCAGGAAGTCGACGCTGCCGTCGGAGTTGTCGTTGTACCCGGCGTGGTCGGCCCAGACGATCAGCGCGGTGAGGACGAGGACGCCCAGGGCCAGCAGCAGTCGTTTGAGGACCTGCCGGATCGGCGGCGTGGTGGGCCGGGCCGGCAGGGAGACGATCGGCGGGTTCGAGTACGGCACACGGTCAAGGATGGGGGGCGTACGGCCCTTCGGGGCACCCTTTCGCGGAGTGTCGCCACCCCGACATCCGGACGCCACGTCACTTGACGCCGGGCCCACTTGTAGCGTGGGCCGCATGCGAGCCATCACGATTTCCCGGCCGGGCGGACCCGAGGTGCTGACCTGGACCGAGGTGCCCGATCCCGTGCCCGGTGCGGGCGAGGTCCTGGTCGAGGTCGCGGCCGGTGCGGTCAACCGGGCCGATCTGCTGCAGCGTCAGGGCTTCTACGACCCGCCGCCCGGCACCTCGCCGTACCCGGGGCTGGAGTGCGCCGGGCGGATCGTTGCGCTCGGTCCGGGCGTGGCGGGGTGGGGTGTCGGAGACGAGGTGTGCGCGCTGCTGACCGGCGGCGGGTACGCGGAGCGGGTGGCGGTGCCGGTCGGCCAGCTGCTGCCGGTCCCGGCGGGTCTGGACGCGGAGCGGGCGGCGGCGCTGCCCGAGGTGGTCTGCACGGTCTGGTCGAACCTCTTCATGACGGCACACCTGCGGCCCGCCGAGACGGTGCTCGTCCACGGCGGGGCGAGCGGGATCGGCACGATGGCGATCCAGCTGGCGAAGGCGGTCGGGGCGCGGGTGCTGGTCACCGCCGGCAGCGCGGCGAAGCTGGAGCGCTGTGCGGAGCTGGGTGCGGACGTCCTGATCGACTACCGCGAGCAGGACTTCGTCGCGGAGGTCCGGAAGGCGACGGACGGCGCCGGGGCGGACGTGGTCCTGGACATCATCGGCGCCAAGTACCTGCAGCGGAACGTGGAGGCGCTGGCGGTCAACGGCCGGCTGGTGATCATCGGCCTGCAGGGCGGGGTCAAGGGCGAGCTCGACCTGAACGCGCTGCTGCGCAAGCGGGCCGCGGTGATCGCCACCAACCTGCGCGGCCGCCCGCTGGCGGAGAAGGCGGCGATCGTCGCCGCCGTCCGCGAGCACGTCTGGCCGCTGGTCGAGGCGGGTGTGGTGCGTCCGGTGGTGGACCGGGTGCTGCCGATGGCGGACGCCGCCGAGGCGCACCGCGTGGTCGAGGCGGGCGAGCAGGTCGGCAAGGTCGTCCTCACGGTCTGACGGCCCTCGGCGGAGAGCGACTTTCCGGCCGGATCGGCCGTTCTGCCGAGGTTGGTGAAGTGCCGGGTGCCGATATGCACCAGCATCGGGCCGACGTGCTGGAACGTATGGCGCGGGTGCTTCTCCCTCGGCGATCAGCCACTTCCGGACGAGTTGCCGGTCGACACTTTCCAAGGATCGAATGTGCTCGAACTGTTCGTCCGGATCGGTCGGTCGTGAGCCGTTCCACTCGATCTCCCCGACGGAGGCCGGGTCGAGTTTCGCCTCGGCTTCTTCGGCGCAGCGCCGCACGGGATCGGCGGAACGCTCGGTGCGCGGGATTGCCGCGTTCATTGCCCCCGTGGCGCGCGGAGGCCGCAGGGAAACGGCGGGCCTCGTCGTGGAACAGCGGCATGCAGCGCTGGATGCCATGGAATGGCGGGGCGGCGGGCCGGGATTCTGTCCCGTGGCGCCGGAAACCCGGGTGCGGCGGAGTGGAGTGTGGGAATCCGGAAAAGGTTGATCACACTGTCCGGTTCGCCGCCGTCTGTCGTGGTATTCGAGTTCCATGCAGATTCGAGAGTTCACCGAGGCCGACTGGCCGCAGGTGTGGGAGATCGTCCGCGAGGTCGTCCGGGCGCAGGAGACCTTCGTCTACGACCCCGGGCTGGACGAGGCGGACGCCCGCGCCACCTGGATCGAGTCCGCGCCGGGCCGGACCGTGGTGGCGGTCGACGGCGACCGGGTGCTCGGCACCGCCAAGATGGGCCCGAACCGGCCCGGGCCGGGTGCCCACGTGTCGACCGCGAGCTTCATGGTCGCCACCGGCGCCCGGGGGAAGGGTGTGGGCCGCGCGCTCTGCGAGACGGCGCTGGACTGGGCGCGCCGCGAGGGGTACGCGGGCATGCAGTTCAACGCCGTGGTGGAGAGCAACGCCCCGGCGGTCGAGCTGTACCGGCGGCTCGGCTTCGAGGTGCTCGGCACGGTGCCGGGCGCGTTCGCCCACCCCGGGCTCGGTCGGGTCGGGCTGCACCTGATGTACCGGGAGCTGTGACGGCATGTGACGGCCTGCGCCGAGAGCTGTGACGGCCGGGCCCGGGGCGGCTGCTCCGCACCCGAAATGCCCGGAATGTCGGAATGTGTGACGCTGGTCCAGAGCTGTTCCGCCTCCGACCGCCCCCCGGCGCGGTCGGCCGTCGGAAGGACCTGTTCCCATGGCCGCGCCTCGGTACCCGCGCTCAGCGTTCCTCTCGCCCCGCCTCACCGCCGCCCGCCGCTGGGCGGCGGTGACCGGTGCCGGACTGGCCCTGCCGCTGCTGGTCGCGGGCACCGCGGCGGCGGCCGGCCCGGACACCCCGCCGGGGGAGGGGCGGACGGTGGAGCCGGCCGTCCAGCAGGCGCCGGCCCGGATATCCGCGGACCTGCCGGCCGTCCCCGTGACGCCGGTGCTGCCCGAGCTGCCGCAGCTGCCCCAGGTCCCCGTGCCGTCCGCGGTGACGGCGCAGCCCTCGACTCCGGTGCCGACCGATCCCGGCGAGACCTGCCCGCCGAGCGGCGAGCCCACCCGCGCCACCCCGCTGCCCTCGCCGTCGCCGTCGCCGTCGCCGTCCGCCGATCCGAGCGACGCGGCCGAGCCGAGCCCTTCCGTCCCCGCGTCCCCCTCCGCCTCCGTCTCGCCCACCGCCCCGACGTCCACCGCGGCCACCGCGTCCCCCTCGGCCTCGCCGGCTCCGACCGCCGCGGCCGGACGGACCCCGCCGGCGCACGGCGGCGAGCGCGGGATCCGGCACCAGCCCGCACCGGCGGCCGCGCTGCCCGAGGAGCCCGAGCTCGTCGTCCCCGCCGAACCGACCGACGGCTGGGACGAGGAGGCCGGCGACGCGCTGCCCCCGATGGCCGGCCCGGACGACCCCTCGCCCTCCGCCCCGGTCACCGCGGCCGCCGGTGCGGCCCGGCCGCAGGCCGCCGCGCAGGCCCAGGCCGACGCCGCGCTGCCGCTGCACTGGACCGATCCCTCCACCCTGCAGCTCCCGCTGGGCGCCGGCCTGACCCTGATCGGCTTCGGCCTGGCCCTGGTCGGCTTCCGGCTGCGCCGCCGCTGAACCGCGCCCTCCGCCCCCCCCGCGCATCTGCCCTGGGATCAGCGGGTGTTGGCGGAGAACCGCGGACGGCTGTGGGACGATCGCCGGGCCCGGTTCGTTGACCAGCTCGGTGGACGAAGCATATGAAGGAGCTATGACCAACCCGATGAACGAACGGTCGCAGCAGGACCCCTCGGAGGACAGCCCCAAGGTGCTGATCGTCGGGCCCGACGGGATGCCCGTCGGCATGGTGCCGGGCACCGGGTTCGGCCGGGGCGGCGACGAGTCCGGTGAGCCGCGCGAGCTGCCGGTGACCGAGATGGTCGAGCAGCCGGCCAAGGTGATGCGGATCGGCAGCATGATCAAGCAGCTGCTGGAGGAGGTCCGCCAGGCGCCGCTGGACGAGGCGAGCCGGGTGCGGCTCAAGGAGATCCACGCCAGCTCGATCAAGGAGCTGGAGCTGGGCCTGGCCCCCGAGCTGGTCGAGGAGTTGGAGCGGCTGTCGCTGCCCTTCACCGACGACTCGGTGCCGACCGAGGCCGAGCTGCGGATCGCCCAGGCCCAGCTGGTCGGCTGGCTGGAGGGCCTGTTCCACGGCATCCAGACCGCGCTGTTCGCCCAGCAGATGGCGGCCCGCGCCCAGCTGGAGCAGATGCGCCGCGCGCTGCCGCCCGGACTGCACGGCCCGGAGGACCCGGAGGAGCCGGCCCCCGGCCGCGGCATCCGCTCCGGCCCGTACCTGTAGGCCGCTCCGTAGGCGGAGTTCCGGACCCGTAACCATCGGCGGGGGCCGCGTATCGGCGCGGCCCCGAGCCGATACCCTGGCCCCCTGTCCGGACGTACCGCGCCGAGGGGGAACACCGACGATGAGTGACGGCACCACGGCCGAGGGCCACTCGCTGGGCAACGGCCGCTACGTGCTCCAGCGGCTGCTCGGCCAGGGCGGCATGGCATCGGTGCACCTGGCGTACGACTCCGTGCTCGACCGCCAGGTCGCGGTGAAGACCCTCCACACCGAACTGGGCCGCGAGGCCTCGTTCAAGGAGCGGTTCCGGCGCGAGGCGCAGGCGGTGGCCCGGCTGCAGCACACCAACATCGTCTCGGTCTTCGACTCCGGCGAGGACGTCGCCGCCGACGGCACCACCACCCCGTACATCGTCATGGAGTACGTCGAGGGCCAGGCGCTCAAGGACGTGCTGGACGACGCGATCGCCCGGTACGGCGCGATGCCGACCGAGCAGGCGCTGAAGATCACCGCCGCGGTGCTGTCGGCGCTGGAGGCCTCGCACGACCAGGGCCTGGTGCACCGCGACATCAAGCCCGGCAACGTGATGGTCAGTTCCAAGGGCATCGTCAAGGTCATGGACTTCGGCATCGCGCGGGCGCTGCAGTCCGGGGTCACCTCGATGACCCAGACCGGCATGGTGGTCGGCACCCCGCAGTACCTGTCGCCGGAGCAGGCGCTCGGCAAGAGCGTGGACGCCCGGTCCGACCTGTACTCGGTGGGCTGCATGCTGTTCGAACTGCTCAGCGGGCAGCTGCCGTTCGACGGCGACTCGGCCTTCTCGATCGCGTACAAGCACGTCCAGGAGGAGCCCTCGGCGCCGTCCGCGCTGAACCGGGCGGTCACCCCGGCGGTGGACGCGCTGGTGGCCCGCGCCCTGCGCAAGGACCCGGCGCACCGCTTCCCGACCGCGGCGGCGATGCGCGAGGAGGTGGAGCGCGTCTCGTCCGGCGAGCAGGCCGGCACCCCGCTGCAGGCCTCCACGCCGCTGGTGATCAGCGAGGGCCCGCGCTCCGTGCACGCCGCGCCGTCGCTCACCAACTTCCCGCAGGTGAACGCCGATCTGCGGACCCCGGCGCCGCAGATCCAGCAGCCGTACCAGCCCGCGCCCGGCCCGCACACCCCGCCGCCGTACGCGCAGACCCCGCAGCCGTTCCCGCAGGCGGCGCCGACTCCGCAGCCGTTCCCGCAGGCGGCGCAGACCCCGCCGCCGTTCGGCCAGCCGGTCTTCCCGCAGCCGTACTCGACGCCGCAGCCGTTCCCGCAGCAGCAGATGAACACGCCGCGGCCGATGCCCGCCCCGCAGTTCGCACCCAACCAGGCGGCGAACAACAACAGCGGCTGCTCGACCGCGCTGATCGTGGTCGGCGTGATCGTCGGTGTGATCGTGCTGGCCGTCGTCATCGTGATGATCGCGGTGACCGCCAACTCCAACAACGGCACCTACAGTGCGCCGCGCACCACCACCGTGCTCGACCTCGGCGGCACCCCCGCCGGGGACGGCCGGATCTGACCGGGGCTCCGCCCGCCGCCGTCAACGGCTGACGGCCAAAGGCGGTAGCGTTCCTGAGGACGAACCGACAGGGCGACCGCGCGCCGAGCGAGTGCCCGGGGCGAGGAGCGATGGGCCAGACTGAGCAGCCGGGCGACGGCGCGGACGAGCAGGACGTTTCCGCGGCCGGTGACGGGACGGCGGAGGCCGAGCATCCCGCCGAGGCCGACGGGACGGCGGAGACCACGGTGCTGCCCGCCGGCGCGGCCACGCCCGCGCGCGGCACGGCGGCCCCGTACGGCACCGTCGGGGAGGGGCGCTACCGGCTGACCAAGCGGCTCGGCCGGGGCGGCATGGCGGAGGTCTTCGCGGCCCAGGACATCCGGCTGGGCCGCACCGTCGCGGTCAAGCTGCTCCGCCCGGAGCTGTCCCAGGACGAGACCGCGCGGCTGCGGTTCACCCGGGAGGCGCAATCGGTCGCCTCGCTCAACCACCACTCGATCGTCGCGGTCTACGACACCGGCGAGGAGCACGACGACGCGGGCGACACCACCCCGTACATCGTGATGGAGCTGGTCGAGGGCCGGACCGTGCGCGAACTGCTGGTGGACGAGGCGGCGCCGCCGGTCGACCAGGCGCTGATCATCACCGCCGGGGTGCTGGAGGCGCTGTCGTACAGCCACCGGCACGGCATCGTGCACCGCGACATCAAGCCCGCCAACGTCATCATCACCGTCAGCGGCGCCGTGAAGGTGATGGACTTCGGCATCGCGCGGGCACTGACCGGCGCGGCCTCCACCATGACCCAGACCGGCATGGTGATGGGCACCCCGCAGTACCTGTCGCCGGAGCAGGCGCTCGGCAAGTCGGTCGACCACCGCTCCGACCTCTACGCGGCCGGCTGCATGCTCTACGAGCTGCTCGCGCTGCGGCCGCCGTTCACCGGCGACACCCCGCTCTCGGTGGTCTACCAGCACGTCCAGGACGTGCCGGTGCCGCCCTCCCGGGCCAACGACCGGGTGCCGCCGCAGCTGGACGCGCTGGTGCTGCGGGCGCTGGAGAAGAACCCGGAGGACCGTTTCCAGAGCGCCGACGAGTTCCGCGCCCACGTCCAGCACGCGCTGCGCGAGATGCACGGCGCGGGCGGCGCCGGGTACGCGGCCGGTGCCGCCGCCGCGGCCGCCGCCGCGGCCGGGCTGGCCGCGGCCGCCTCCGGGAACACCGGCAACTACCCGGGCTACGAGGGCGTGCCCAGCGGCGGCACCGCGCTCACCGAGCCGTTCGGCAAGGCCGCCGCGACCGGCCCGACCGAGGCGATGTCGTACCAGGCCGGCACCCCGTACCAGACGCCCGCCCAGCCGTACGGCGGCGCCGGAGGCAACGGCGGGGACGGCTACGGCGGGGGCGGCAACGGCGGCAACGGGCACGGCTCGCGCAAGTGGGGCTGGGTGCTCGCCGGGCTCGGACTGCTGGCGGCCGCCGGGGCCGGGATCGGCTTCGCGCTGTCCGGCGGCCACGGCAACACCCCCGCGCCGCAGCCGAGCGTCACCACGGTCACCTCCACGCCGAGCACGCCGACCGAGGAGAAGCCGACCACCCAGGCGCCCACCAAGCCGCAGAGCACCACCCGGGCGCCGGAGAGTCCGACCTACAGCCCCTCCGCGTCGCCGTCGAAGTCGGCCTCGCCGTCGGCCTCGGCCAGCGGCTCGGCCAGCGGCAGCGCCTCCGCCTCGCCCTCCCACTCGGCATCGCCCTCGGCCAGCGCGGGGACGCCCACCACCGCCAGCAGCGCGCCGCCGCCGGTGAAGTCCCCCACGGCCGGGCCCGGGCAGTAGCGCGTCCCGGCCGTCGGCCCGGGCCGGCCCGCTCGGCCGGCCCGGTCGGCGGTCAGTTGGTGAAGGCGTCCAGCACCTGCTCGTACTCCTCGCACCACCAGGTCAACTGGCCCGCGGAGGCCGGGAAGAGCGGGTCGGCGCGGTGGTCGCGGCGCTGGTAGCGCCACTGCAGCATCCACAGGTCGTTCAGCCGCTCCCACCAGACCCGGTGGGCGGCGGCGGCCAGCTGCGCCGCGTCGGCGGCGCCGGTGGTGCGGTAGGCGCGGGCGTAGTGCCGGACCCGGACCAGGTCGAGCACCCCGGTGGCGCGGTCGTTGAACAGCAGGGTGGCGGCGCGCACCGCCTCCTCGGCGACCGGGTGCAGCCCGAGCTTGTCCCAGTCCAGCACGGCCGTCACTCGGCCGCCCCGGTGGAGCAGGTTGAGGCCGTGGAAGTCGCCGTGCGTCCAGCCGGTCGGCGGGGCGTCGGCCGGGCCCGGCCGACGGTGCCGGTGGGTGTCGAGCAGCTCCAGCCGCTCCGCCAGCCGCCGCTCGACCAACGCGTCGAGCTCCCCGTACGGGCGGTGCTCGCGGGCGTGCACCCGCAGCTCCGCGACGATCCGGGCGGTCTCCTCGGGATCGGCGGAGAGCACCCCGGCGGGCTGCCGGACGGGGGCGCAGACCTCGACCAGCGCGCCGTGCAGTCGGCCGAGCAGCGCACCGAGCCCGGCACACCCCGGTTGGTCGAGGTCGGTGCCGTGCCGGTGTTCGCCCTCCACCCAGGGGTACAGGGCGAACAGCCGGCCGCCGCGCGCGGTGACCGTCCGGCCGTCCCGGGCGGGTAGCGGCGGGACCACCGGCAGGCCGAGCGCGGCGAGGCCCGCACTGGCCCGGTGCTGCGCGGTGATCGCGGCGCGACCGGCGGTGGCCCGGTCGACGTAGCACTTGAGGAAGTAGGCGCCGCCGGACCGGGTGGTGACCCGGTACCCGCGGTTGAGCAGGCCCTCGGCGACCGGGTCGACCGAGAGCGGTGGTGGGGTCGGATAGGCGCTCAGCACCCCGGCCACGGCGGCGTGCGCGACCGGGGGGCTGAGGGTTCCGACGGGGGGTGCGGCCACGTCCGGGCGGGCGGGCGCGAGGGCGATGATCTGACCGTCCGTCACGGGGTCGAGCGTAATACTCGGCCGGTTGGCGACTTGACAGAACGTCAATGATATGATCAGTGATGGTGATCGGCCTGGTGGCGGGCGACATAGGCCGCCGCCTGGGTCCGCCGCTCCATCCCCATCTTGGCGAGCAGGCTGCTGACGTAGTTCTTCACCGTCTTCTCGGCCAGGTGCAGCTCGTTGCCGATCTGCCGGTTGGTCATGCCCTCGCCGATCAGGTCGAGGATCCGGCGCTCCTGCTTCGTCAACTGGGCGAGCCGCTCGTCCTCCTTCTCGCCGCCGTCGCGCAGCCGCTCCAGCACCCGGCTGGTTGCGATCGGGTCGAGCAGCGACTTGCCCGCCGCGACGTCGCGCACGGCCGAGAGCAGGTCGGTGCCGCGGATCGCTTTCAGGACATATCCCGAAGCCCCGGCCATGATCGCGTCGAACAGTGCCTCGTCGTCGGAGAAGGAGGTGAGCATCAGGCAGCGGATCGAGGGGTCCATGGAGCGGACCTCGCGGCAGACCTCGACGCCGTTGCCGTCCGGCAGGCGGACGTCCAGCACCGCCACGTCCGGGTGGACCGCCGGGATGCGGGTCAGCGCCTCGGCCGCCGTGCCGGCCTCGCCGACCACCACGATGTCGCCCTCCATGGACAGAAGGTCGTGGACGCCCCGTCGCACCACCTCGTGATCATCGAGTAGAAACACCCGGATTTGTCCGTTATCAGTCATTTGCAAAGCGTCGCACAAATCGATGCCTGTTACCCCCTTACGTTCGGGCCGCTGCCCGGATACCGTGCGCTGGTGTCCCGACGGCACCGGAAATGGGAGTCGCACCACACCTGCGGCGATCGAGAGAGAACAACTAGGACGTCCTAGCTCAAGCGCGCCTAAGGGCGGCGCTGGGTAACGTTCTCGTGAGGGACGCCGTCGGAATCGGAACACCACCTGCCCCGCAGTCGGTGCGTACACCCACGCATTCGTACGGGGCGGTGACCGGACCGGTCACCGGCGACCCCGGGCGGCCGGACAGACCGAGGAGTGAACGTGACTGTCAAAAGCACGGCGAGGGCGCGCAAGAAGGCGGCCCCCTCCGTCCCTGACAAGCAGGCCGGCTCGGGCGCCGCGCCGGAGCTCGTACAGCTGCTCACGCCGGAAGGCGAGCGCGTCGAGCACCCGGACTTCCCGCTGACGACCACCCCGGAGGAGCTCCGCGGGCTCTACCGGGACCTGGTGCTGGTCCGGCGCTTCGACGCCGAGGCGACCTCGCTGCAGCGCCAGGGCGAGCTGGGCCTGTGGGCCTCGCTGCTCGGCCAGGAGGCGGCCCAGGTCGGTTCGGGCCGCGCGATGCGTCCCGGCGACTACGCCTTCCCGACCTACCGCGAGCACGGTGTGGCCTGGTGCCGCGACGTCGACCCGCTGAACCTGCTCGGCATGTTCCGCGGTGTGAACCACGGCGGCTGGGACCCGAACGAGAAGAACTTCCACCTGTACACCATCGTGATCGGCGCGCAGACCCTGCACGCGACCGGCTACGCGATGGGCATCACCAAGGACGGCGCGGACGACGCGGTGATCGCCTACTTCGGCGACGGCGCCTCCAGCCAGGGCGACGTCAACGAGGCCTTCACCTTCGCCTCGGTCTACAACAGCCCGGTGGTCTTCTTCTGCCAGAACAACCAGTGGGCGATCTCCGAGCCCACCACCATGCAGACCCGCGTCCCGCTCTACCGCCGCGCCTCCGGCTTCGGCTTCCCGGGCGTCCGGGTGGACGGCAACGACGTGCTCGCCTGCCTCGCGGTCACCCGCTGGGCGCTCGACCACGCCCGCAGCGGCCAGGGCCCGGTGCTGGTGGAGGCCTTCACCTACCGGATGGGCGCGCACACCACCTCCGACGACCCGACCCGCTACCGGCTCTCCGAGGAGACCGAGGCGTGGAAGGCCAAGGACCCGATCCTGCGCCTGAAGGCCTACCTGGACAAGGAGGGCCTGGCCGACGAGGCGTTCTTCGCCGAGGTCGAGGCCGAGAGCGAGAAGCTGGGCCTGCGGGTGCGCGAGGGCGTGCGCTCGATGCCGGACCCGGACCCGACCCTGATCTTCGACCACGTGTACAGCGAGCCGCACACGCTGGTGGACGAGGAACGCGTGGAGTTCGTCGAGTACGCGGCCTCCTTCGAGGGTGGGGAGCACCACTGATGACCGGTCAGCTCAGCATCGCCAAGGCGCTCAACGAGGCGCTGCGCAAGTCGCTCGAGAGCGACCCGAAGACCGTCCTGATGGGCGAGGACATCGGCAAGCTCGGTGGCGTCTTCCGGATCACCGACGGCCTGCAGAAGGACTTCGGCGACGACCGGGTGATCGACACCCCGCTCGCCGAGGCCGGCATCATGGGCACCGCGATCGGCCTCGCGCTGCGCGGCTACCGCCCGGTGGTGGAGATCCAGTTCGACGGCTTCGTCTACCCGGCCTTCGACCAGATCGTCTGCCAGCTGGCCAAGATGCACGCCCGCGCGCTCGGCCACGTCAAGCTCCCGATCACCGTCCGCATCCCGTACGGCGGCGGCATCGGCGCGGTCGAGCACCACAGCGAGTCGCACGAGTCGTACTTCGCGCACACCGCCGGTCTGCGGGTGGTCACCCCGTCCAACGCGCACGACGCGCACTGGATGCTCCGCCAGTCCATCGAGTCGGACGACCCGGTGATCTTCCTGGAGCCCAAGCGCCGCTACTGGGACAAGGGCGAGGTCGGCGACGACCCGATGATCCCGCTGCACTCGGCCAGGGTGGTGCGCCCCGGCACCGACGCGACGCTGATCGCGTACGGCCCGATGGTCAAGGTCTGCCAGGAGGCCGCCGCGGCCGCCGAGGAGGACGGCCGCCGGCTGGAGGTCGTCGACCTGCGCTCGCTGTCGCCGATCGACTTCGCGACCCTGGAGGAGTCGGTCAAGCGGACCGGCCGCGGCATCGTGGTGCACGAGGCGCCGGTCTTCATGGGCATCGGTGCCGAGCTCGCCGCCCGCCTGACCGAGAAGTGCTTCTTCCACCTGGAGGCGCCGATCCTGCGGGTCGGCGGCTACTTCGCCCCGTATCCGCCGTCCCGGGTGGAGGAGTCCTTCCTGCCCGACCTGGACCGCGTGCTCGACGCCGTCGACCGCGCGCTGGCCTTCTGAACCGGAGAGCGAGAATGACCAACGCTGTTCGCTCGCTCCGCGAGTTCAAGATGCCCGACGTGGGCGAGGGCCTCACCGAGGCCGAGATCCTCACCTGGTACGTCAAGCCGGGCGACACCGTCACCGACGGGCAGGTGGTCTGCGAGGTCGAGACCGCCAAGGCCGCCGTCGAGCTGCCGATCCCGTTCACCGGCGTGGTCGAGGCGCTGCACTTCCCGGCGGGCGCCACCGTCGACGTCGGCACCTCGATCATCGCGGTCGCCGTCGAGGGCGCCGCCCCGGCCGAGGCCGCCGCACCCGTGGCCGCGGCTCCCGCCGCTGCCGCCCCGGCCGCCGAGACCGAGCCGGAGCGCCGCGAGGTGCTGGTCGGCTACGGCCCGCGCACCGGCACCGCCCAGCGCCGGGCCCGCCGGACCACCGCCGCGCCGGTCGCCCCCGTCACCCCGCCGGTCGCCGCCCCGGTCGCGCCGGCCGCGGTTCCGGTCCCGGCGCCCGTCCCGGTGCTGCCGGCCCAGTCGGCGGGCGACGACCGCCCGCTGGCCAAGCCGCCGGTGCGCAAGCTCGCCAAGGACCTCGGCATCGATCTGCGGACGGTCACCCCGACCGGCCCGGGCGGTGTGATCACCCGCGAGGACGTGCACGCCGCCGCCGCTCCGGCGCCGGCTCCGGTCGCCGTCGCCGCGGTCGAGCAGTCGGCGGCCGTCGCGGCCCCGGTCGCCGAGCAGCCGGTCCCGGTGGCCTCCGCCGCCGGGGACGTGCGGATCCCGGTCAAGGGCGTGCGCAAGGCGACCGCCGCGGCCATGGTCTCCTCGGCCTTCACCGCGCCGCACGTCACCGAGTTCGTCCAGGTCGACGTGACCCGCACAATGAAGCTGGTCCGCAAGCTCAAGGAGAGCGGCGAGCTGGGCGCGGGCGTGCGGGTCAGCCCGCTGCTGCTGGTCGCCAAGGCGCTGCTGACCGCGGTCAAGCGTCACCCGGAGATCAACGCCAGCTGGGACGAGGCGGCCCAGGAGATCGTCCTCAAGGGCGCGGTCAACCTCGGCATCGCCGCGGCCACCCCGCGCGGCCTGATCGTCCCGAACATCAAGGACGCCGGGTCGAAGACGCTCTCGGCGCTGGCGGTCTCGCTGGGCGAGCTGGTCGAGACGGCCCGCCAGGGCAAGACCTCGCCGGCCGACATGGCCGGTGGTTCGATCACCATCACCAACGTCGGCGTCTTCGGCGTCGACACCGGCACCCCGATCCTCAACCCGGGCGAGGCGGCCATCCTCGCCTTCGGCGCGGTCCGGGACATGCCGTGGGTGCACAAGGGCAAGGTGGTGCCGCGCCAGGTCACCACCCTCGCGCTCTCCTTCGACCACCGCCTGGTCGACGGCGAGCTCGGCTCCAAGGTCCTCGCCGACGTGGCGGCGATCCTGGAGTACCCGAAGCGCCTGATCACCTGGGGCTGACACCCCGCGAACGGCGAAGGGCCCCGCTCCCCAGGGAGCGGGGCCCTTCCGCGTGCTCAGCGCTTGGCGATCCGCTTGACGCCGTACAGCACCGCCCCGCCGAGCACGAGCATCGCGCCGGCGGACCAGAACAGGAACCCGGTGGCCTTTGACGGCCCGGTGGAGGCCAGCTCCTGCAGCCCGGCGGGTGCGGAGGTGCTCGGCGCGGCGGTGGTGGGGGAGGCAGCCGGGGTGGTGGTGTCGGCGGCCGGGACGACGGCGGCGGGGGTGGTCGGCGCGGCGGTGGTCGGCTTCGGCGCCGGGGTGGTCGGCGCGGCGGTGGTCGGCTTCGGCATGCGGGCGACGGGGATGGTGGTCAGGGCGTCGGGGCCGCCGGAGACCTGGATCTGCTTCAGCTCGGCGGGGGCGCTCGCCTTCAGGGTGACCCGGAACAGGAAGCGGTGGGCGCGGCCGTCCGCGAGCGGCTCGGCCAGCGAGGAGGTGTCGGCGGAGATGGTCGGGTCGCAGCCCACCCGCAGCTTCAGGGTCTGCCACGCGCCGCCCCGCATCACCTCGACCTTGAGGTGCTGGGGCTCCAGGTTCGCCAGCCGGTTCGGGACGGTCGCGGACGGCTCGGAGGCGAACAACCCCAGGTAGGGGGCGAGGTGCTGGTACGGCTCACCGGTGAAGTTGGCCTGCTCGACGCCGATCTCCACCGGGGCACCGCCGGCGGTGATCGAGGTGGGGAAGTCCGGGAGGAACGAGGCGACCGGGTCCTTGGCGTGGTGCTCCGGCTGCTGGGCGGGGGCCGAGGCGCCCGGCGCGTCGCCGCAGGCGAAGGCGGGGGTGGAGGCCAGCAGCGGGAGGGCGACGCCGAGGGTGAGAGCGGCGGCGGACGTGGCGACAAAGCGGGAGATAACGGGCGTACGCATGGCAGAGGTCCCCCGGGACAGTGAGCTGAGTGGTTTTTCGGAGCCGGGCGCTTCCCGCGCCTTCACCCTGATAGACGTGCATCCCCCGAGGGGGTTGCAGGTGGTTCCGAGAAATTTTTTCGAGCCCTCGCCGGGGCCTCCGGAATACTGCCGGGGTGACGGAACAGGGAACGGTGACGCAGGTCGGGGCGGCGCTCGGGGAGCAGGGGCCGCGGCCCTCGCTGCGGCGGGACGTGTCGCTGCCGGCGCTGCTGGCGGGGCTGGTGTGCATCGCGGTGTCGTTCTCCGGCCCGCTGGTGGTGGTGCTGGCGGCAGCGGCCGCCGGGCGGCTGGACCAGGCGCACACGGCGTCCTGGATCTGGGCGGTGTCCATCGGCAGCGGCCTGACCTGCCTGCTGCTCAGCTGGTGGACCCGCACCCCGGTGATCACCGCCTGGTCCACCCCGGGGGCGGCGCTGCTGGTGGCGAGCCTCGGTGCCTTCCCGTACCGGGAGGCGGTCGGCGCCTTCCTGGTGAGCAGCGTGGCGGTGGCGGTGTTCGGGGTGACCGGGCTGTTCGGACGGCTGATCCGGGCGATACCGGTGGGGATCGTCAACGCGATGCTGGCGGGCATCCTGTTCACCTTCGGCGCGGGCATCTTCGCCGAGCTCAAGGCCGCCCCCGTGCTGGTGCTCGGCAGTTTCGCCGCGTTCCTGGTCGCCAAGCGGCTGCTGCCCCGGTACGCGGTGCCGGTGGCGCTGCTGGTCGGCGCGGGGCTGGCGGCGGCCACGGTGGGGCTGCCGGTGCACCTGGGCGACGGCGGGCCGGTCCGGCCGGTGCTCACCGTGCCGGCGTTCTCCTGGGCCTCGCTGGTCGGCCTGGCGCTGCCGCTCACCATCGTGGCGCTGGCCTCGCAGAACGCGCCGGGCCTGGCCATCATGCGGGCCTCCGGCTACCGGCCGGACGACCGGCTGCTGATCGGGGCCACCGGCGGTGTCTCGGTACTGCTGGCGCCGTTCGGCTCGCCGGGCGTCAACCTGGCCGCGATCACCGCCGCGATCTGCACCAGCCCGGAGAGCCACCCGGACCCGCGCCGCCGGTACGTCGCCGGGATGTCGGCCGGCGTGCTGTACCTGGTGGTGGGCAGTTTCGGCGGGATGCTGGTCAGCCTGTTCACCGGCCTGCCGCACGCGCTGATCGCGGTGATCGCCGGCGTCGCCCTGCTGGCCGCCTTCCAGGGCAGCCTGGCCGCCGCGGTGGCCGACGAGGGCGGCCGCGACGGCGCCGTGGTGACCTTCCTGGCGACCGCCTCGGGGATGAGCGTCCTCGGCATCGGCGCGCCGTTCTGGGGCCTCCTGCTGGGCGTGGCCACCCACCTGGTGCTGACCGCGCGCCGCCGCTAGCGGCCGCGCCCCCCGGGCGCCTCCCGGAAGAGCCGGGCGGGTCGTCCGGTTGGGCCGCGTGGGGGAGCCGGGGGCGCGCGGCGGGCCGTGTGCGCCGTCCATGGGTACGTCTGTGCGACCACCCACCCGTGCGACCCGCCGGGTGGCCGTCGCACGGAGGACGCCCGCGTATGACGCCTGGCAATCCCGGCCCCGTGATGCGCACCGCCGCCGCCCTGGTGCTGGCCGCCGCGGCGGTGCTGCCCGTGGTGCTGGAGCTGGCGTCGCCCGCCCCGTCCGCGGTGATAGGACCCCCGGCCGGCCCGGTGACCGACCGCGCCGTCCCGCCGAACCGGCCCCGCGCCGTCGACCTGCGCGCCCCCGGCGCGGCGCCCACCGTCGACCTGAAGCTCTCCGGCGACCCGGGGAACCGGATCACCCTGGTGCTGCTGGGCGACGGGTACACCGACGCCCAGCAGTCGCTCTTCCGGGACCAGGCCGACCGGACCTGGCGGGCGCTGCTGGAGATCGAGCCGTTCCGCTCGTACCAGTCGTTCTTCAACATAAGGCGGGTGGACGTGGTCTCCACCGTCTCCGGCATCGCCGAGAGCGAGAGCGCCGGCCGCTCCACCAGCACCCCGCTGGGCATGCACTTCTGGTGCGAGGGCACCGCCCGGCTGCTCTGCGCCGACGAGAACGCCACCGCCCGGTACGCCGGCGAGGGCGACGGGCCGCAGTACCTGATCGCGCTGGCCAACTCCACCGAGTACGGCGGCGCCGGCGGCACCGGGGTGACCACGCTGGCCGGCGGCAGCCCGGACGCCGGGCGGATCATCCAGCACGAGATAGGCCACACCATCGGCGACCTGGGCGACGAGTACGACAGCGCCCCGACCGACCCGGACTACCCCAACCTCTCCACCGCGGACGCGGACGAGATGCGCCGGACCCACACCAAGTGGTGGCGCTGGCTGGACGCCCCCTCGCCGGACGGCGGCGGCCCGGTCGGCGCGTACCGCAGCGCCAACGGCCTGTACCGGCCCACCCCGGACTCGGTGATGCGCACCCTGGGCGGCACGTACAACCTGCCCTCGCGGGAGGCGATCCTGGAGCAGATCTACCGCCGGGTCCGCCCGGTGGACGCGCCCGAACCGGCCGCCGGAGCGGTCGACGGCCGCCCCCGGCTGGCCGTCCACCCGCTCCCGCTGACCGGCCCGCGCCAGCTCCGGGTCGACTGGACGGTCGACGGGCAGCCGGTCGAACCGACCGCCGCCGACCGGACCTGGCTGGACACCTCGACGCTGGCCCTGGCCCCCGGCCGGAAGACCGTCGTCACGGCGACCGTCCGGGACACCACCGACTGGGTGCGCGACGAGGCCTTCCGCGACCAGTTCATGACCCGCACGGTGAGCTGGACGCTCACCGGGTGACCCGGACAATTGATCATTTGATGGGATGACTAGCCTGGTTCCACTATGACCGTGGACCCAGCAGGCACCGCACAGTCCGCACCCTCCGTATCCGTACCCCGCCCCCGCCGCGCCGCGGAGGCCGTCCTGCCGCCCGGTGGCCGGGCCGCCTGGGTCGCCTGGGCGATCGGGTGCTCCGTCTACGTCCTCGCCGTGGTGCACCGCACCAGCCTCGGCGTCGCCGGACTGGACGCCACCGCCCGCTTCGGCATCGGCGCGTCCGCGCTCGCCACCTTCTCGATCCTCCAGGTGCTGGTCTACGCGGCCATGCAGATCCCGGTCGGGCTGCTGGTCGACCGCTTCGGACCGCGCCGGGTGCTGCTGCTCGGCGTCCTGCTGATGAGCGGCGGGCAGCTCGCCTTCGCGCTCTCCACCGGGTACGGGCCCGCGCTGGTCTCCCGGGCGGTGCTCGGCTGCGGCGACGCGATGACCTTCATCAGCGTCCTGCGGGTCGCCGCCCGCTGGTTCCCGCCCGCCCGCAACCCGCTGGTCGCCCAGCTCACCGGCCTGGTCGGAACCGGCGGCAACCTGGTCACCACGGTCGTCCTCGCCCAGGCCCTGCACAGCCAGGGCTGGACCCGCACCTTCGGCACCATCGCGGTGGCCGGCACGGCCGTCTTCGCCCTGGTCGCCCTGCTGCTGCGGGAAGGCCCGCCCGGGACGTCGGTGCTCCCGGTCGAGCCGGTGCGCCGGATGTCGGTCCGGCGGCAGATCCGCGACTCCTGGCGCGAGCCCGGAACCCGGCTCGGCATGTGGGTGCACTTCACCACCGCCTTCCCCGCCGCCGCGTTCGGTCTGCTCTGGGGCCTGCCCTACCTGGTCGAGGGCCAGGGCATGACCCGCGCCGAGGCGGGCGGCATGCTCAGCCTGCTGGTGCTCAGCAGCATGGCGTTCGGCCTGCTCTTCGGACGGCTGGTCTCGCGCTCCGCCGCGCTGCGGATGCCGATCACGCTGACCGTGCTCGGCGTCACCGCGCTCGGCTGGGCCGTCACCCTGGCCTGGGCGGGCGGGCACCCGCCGCTGTGGCTGCTGGTGCTGCTGCTGGTGGTGATGGGCAGCAACGGACCCGCCTCGCTGATCGGCCTCGACTACGCCCGCTCGTCCAACCCCGCCGAACGGATGGGCACCGCCTCCGGCATCGCCAACATGGGCGGCTTCATCGGGGCGATGGTGACCCTGCTCGGGATCGGCGTCCTGCTCGACCTGCTCTCGGACGGGGACGGCTACTCGGCCGCCGCGTACCGGCTGGCCTTCTGCTTCCAGTTCCTGCCGCTGGCGGTCGGCACCGGCATGATCCTGCGCCTGCGCCGGAAGACCGCGGCGGTCCCGGGCTGAGCCCGGAACCGCCGCTTCCTACAACTCGCCCATCTCCCTGAGCAGCGCCGCGATGTCCGGCGCCTCGCCGTGGATCCGGGCCCTGCCGTACTCGAACAGCAGCGGGCCGCCGTCCGGCCGGCGGCGGGGCTCCTGGAGCCGCGCGTGCGCCAGGTGCGTGGTCAGGTCCACCAGCTTCAGCTTGGCGCACCGGGGGAGCGCCCGGCCGCCGCGGATCCCGACCCGCTCCACGCTCGGGCAGCGGAAGTACCCGCCGTACGGCGGCCCGCTGTCCTCCTCGGGCGCGGGCACCACGAACTCCATCTCGCCGTGCCGGCAGTGCACCGTCCCGTCCGAGCGGACGCTGATCGCGAACGCCGTGTCGTGGTCGAACTCGGCGAGCACCTCCACCCGCTGCCCGACCGCCTCGGCGAGGGTCTCGGCCATCCGCTGCCGGTGCCACGGGACGTCCGCGTCGCCCCGCCGGATCGACGGCAGGAGCTCGGCGGTGACCCACTCCTGGAAGGGGCGGGCGGTCGGCTTGTTCGAGCGCATCAGCAGGGTGTAGAGCCCGGCCTCGCTGATCACGCCGAGGATCGGGGTACCCCGGCCGCGTGTCTGCTGACCTGCGGGGACGGTATTTCCCGAACCTTCGGTTAGGGAAATACCGAGGGTATTCACGGTGCGCTGGTGCTCCGCGCCGATCCCTCGGACGGCCTTGCTCGGGTTGGTGTGTTCGAGGATCCTGCAGACGTCCGCGGTCGCGAACCACGGGTCGCCGTCGATCATCACGACGCGGATCGGGTGACCCGTGACGGGGAAGCTGGAGTGCACCAGCACCATGTCGGCCTCGTTCTTCAAGGCAGCCCCTCCTTCACTCTCGGTGATGGGCTGCCCGGTGAAACGAGGCCGAACGGGTGAGCGTGACGGCTGCACCTTGCCGCTCGGAAGTGCGAAGCGCGTCACCGGCGTGGGCTAACGACCGGTGCCACTAGTCATATGTAACCCGTCTGATCAGGGCGTCAGTGAGAAGTTGGCCAGAACCCTCGCCGACAGTTCGTGGTCGCCCTGGATGCGGACACGGTCCGTGACGGCCTCGGGGCGGACACGGCCGCAGGCGAGGCGGAGGTAGGTCTCCCAGTCGAGGGTGAGGCGGGCGTCCGGGGCGAGGGTCACCGACTCGTCGGCGGTGCCGCGCCCGTCCGCGTCGACGCGGACGGTGCGCAGGAACTCCACCGGGCCGGTGACCTCGACGGCGAGGGTGGTGCCGGCCGGGGCGCCGGCCCGCTTGGCGACGACCTGGGGGAGGCCGGAGAGCAGCAGGTCGCGGGTGACCAGGGCGCCGGGGGAGGCCAGGTTGCCGGGCTCGCGCAGGGCGCGCCGGAGGTCCTGCTCGTGCACCCAGACGTCGAAGACGCGCATGCGCAGCAGCTGGACGTACGGGATCTCCTCGCCCTGCGGGCCGAGCGGCCAGCGGACCAGGTCGGTGGGCTGGTGGCGGGCGTTCCGCAGGGCACGCGAGCGCCGGATGATCGTGTACTCGAGCTCGCTGGTGATCTCGACGGGGGTGTGGCAGCGCCGCTTGTCGACCGGCAGCTCCAGGTAGCGGGCGGTCTCGGTGGTGACGTGCCGCAGGTCGCTCGGGAGGGCGTGGATCGGCCGGGGGTCGCCGAGCAGCTCGGACTCGAAGCCGATGATGTGCGAGACGATGTCGCGGACCGACCAGCCGGGGCACTCGGTGGGGCGGTTCCACGCATCGGTGGGGAGTGGGGCGAGCAGCTCGGATATCGCTTCGATGGAGTGGGTCCACGCGTCGATGTGCGCCTGCGCGGTCTGGTTGTCCGTCACGGGAATCTCCGGCCCTCCGTCAGCTTCCGTCCGGCGTCGCCCCGGGCCGTCGGGACCTCCGGGCGGACGCGCTACCGGCACGTTACGCTGCCCGGTGAGCGCAGGGCAGCGCTTTCGGGTGACGATCGTAGGACTCTTGCCGTGGACGGTGGTACTGTGCGCGCTTCATTGATCCAACTCGCGGTCTCCGACGCCGAGCCGGCCGCCGAGCGGCGGGCCCGGGCGGCGGCCGTGGTCCGTGCCCAAGCGGGCGCCGACCTGGTCGTCCTGCCCGAGCTGTGGCCGTTGGGCGGCTTCGCGTACGAGCTGTGGTCCGACGGCGCCGAGCCGCTGGACGGGCCGACCGCGGAGGCGATGTCGGCGGCGGCGAAGTCGATCGGGGCCTGGCTGCACGCCGGGTCGATCGTCGAGCGGGACCCGGACGGGCCGATCTACAACACCTCGCTGCTGTTCGCCCCGGACGGCGAGCTGGTGCACACCTACCGCAAGATCCACCGCTTCGGCTTCGACAGCGGCGAGGCGGTGGTGATGGGCGCCGGGCAGGAGATCGTCACGGCCGCCGCCGACTTCGCCACGCTGGGCCTGGCGACCTGCTACGACCTGCGCTTCCCGGAGCTGTTCCGGGCGCTGCTGGACGCCGGCGCGGAGCTGCTGGTGGTCCCGGCGGCGTGGCCGGCCCGGCGGGTGGAGCACTGGACGCTGCTGGCCCGGGCCCGCGCGGTGGAGGAGCAGGCGTACGTGCTGGCCTGCAACACCGCGGGGACGCACGGCGGCGTCGAGCAGGGCGGGCACAGCATCGTGGTGGACCCGTGGGGCCGGGTGCTGGCCGAGGCGGGCGCGGACGAGCAGGTGCTGACGGTGGAGTTCGACCCGGCGGAGGTGGCCAAGGCCCGCGCCGAGTTCCCGGTGCACCGGGACCGCCTGCTCGGCATCCCGGCCCCCGTCCAGCGCTAGCCCCGCACCACCGGTCCGCGCACCACCGGTCCGCGCACCACCGGTCCGCGCGCCGCCGGGGCCCGCCGCCGGGCTTGCCGCCGCAGGCCCGCCCGAGGCCCGCTCCGGCGGCGCGCGAGCGGGGGGCTTGGTCCGGATTGGGGCCGTTGGGTACCCTGTGCGCGATTTTGCGAGCACGACCGGGGATCGGGCAGGCGGGGCGGGAGGGGGTGGGTGATGGTCGGCAGCGGCCTGTTCGGGAGTTCGGCGAGCCGTTCCGGTGACGGCCGGTCGGCGATCCGCCGCAACAGCCTCCGGGAGCAGATCGCCGACGCCCTGCGCGAGGAGCTGATGGCGGGCCGCTTCCCGGCCGGCCGGAACTTCACCGTGAAGGAGATCGCCGACCTGTACGGCGTCTCCGCCACCCCGGCGCGCGAGGCACTGGTGGATCTGGCCGCCCAGGGGCTGCTCGCCGCCGAGCACCACCGCGGCTTCACCGTCCCGTCCTTCGACTGGGACGACTTCCTGGAGATCTTCGAGGCCCGCACGCTGCTGACCGACAATGCGCTGCGCCACCTGTCCGGCCGGATCGGCCGGTACGACTGGGCGCGGCTGTCCTCGCTGCGCCGCCGGGCGGACGCCGCGGTGCGCGCCTCGCGCTCCGGCCAGCTGGACGTGCTGGTCGGCTGCGACCTGCGGTTCTGGCAGGAGGCGGCGGCGCTGCTGTGCAACGACCGGATCGCCGGGTACCTGGGTTGGCTGCGGGTGCAGTCCTGGATGTTCGCCGCCCCGCACCTGCGGGCGGCCGGCGACCTGAGCGGGGTCTGCTGGGACCGGCACGGCGAGCTGGTCGACCGGATCGAGGACCGGGACCAGGCCGGCGCGCACCGGATCATCAACGACTACAACCTGTTCACCGTCCGGCTGCTGGCCCGGCTGCTCGGCAGGACGCTGGAGTCGGTGGCGGTGCTGTCCCTGCTGCGCGACCCGGAGGCGCCGCCGCTGGTGCCGGAGCAGCCCCTCGGGGGCCCGGCGGAGCAGCCGCCGGGCGAGGTGGTCGCGGAAGTGGTCGCCGAGACGGTGACCGAGGTCGGGCTGGGCCGGGTGCCGCTGCCCAGGCATCTGCCGCCGGGCCGGCTGGAGGGGCCACCGCATCCGCTGGGCCGGTTCGGAGGGGGGAGCGGGGAGCCCGCGCCCGGCCGGTAGGGTGAGCCGTCGTTGCCCGCCTCTCGGAGGAGGATGAGCCGGCCCATGGCCTGCGACCTCTGGCTCGTCCCGCTCGTGGACGTCCTGACCCACAGCCCGGAGAACCCCTTCCGGGACGACCTCGACCGCTACAACGGCGTGCTGGCCTCGCACGGTCTGCCGGCCGTCCCGGTCCACCAGTACGTACCGGGGTTCAGCGGAGAGGTGGAGCCGATAGCCGCCTTCGACTACGACTCGCTCCACTTCCTGCGCCGGGCCTACCTGTTGGGCATCACCGGCTTCGAGATCACCCCGGTGGACGCGCTCGGCGGCGACTACGAGCAGCTGCTGGAGATGTTCGAGTCCACGGCCGAGCAGTCGCACCTGGTCTGGCACTTCGACCACGCCGGCGCCTACGTCCCGGTCGACTTCCAGCTGCCGCTGGTGGACGACGGCCTGCTGGCGGCCGGTGGCCCGCTCGGCTCCTCGTACGGGCTGCTGCGGGAACTGCAGGCGGTGGCCCCGGTGTTGGGCATAGACGTGCTCAACCCGCCCATGCCGACCCGGCCGTTGGGGCCGACCGAGCTGGAGCAGCCGTTCGGGCCGCCGATCGACGACCTCCATCCCTACGCGCGCGAGCGGCACGCCTGGGCCGGCCTGTACGCGGCGGCCACCCGCAGCGTCACGCAGGGGTCGATGGTCGTCTTCGCCTAGCGGCCGGTCCGGCAGATCCGGCCGGGGTCCGGTCCCGCTCAGCGCAGCGGGCCCTCCGGGGGCCGCTGGCGCGGCATGGTGGGCCGGGTGCCGGGCGGCGGCAGGACGCGGACCTGGGCGCCGGGGCCGCCCTCGCTGCGGCCGGCCCAGGCGCCGGGCACCTGGGTGGGCAGCCGGCTCATCCCGGCACGGAACTCCAGCATCCACTCCGAGGTCTCGGAGCGGACCATGTCGGAGACGTCCTCGCAGAAGCGCCGCAGCACCCCGAGGCAGCGCTCGGCGGCCTCGCCCGCGGTGCCCTCGGTGGGGCCGAGCACCTCGCGCACGCACTCCGAGGCCCAGTCGAACTGGAAGGCCTCCAGCCGCCGCTGCAGGGCCTGCGCGGTGGACACGTCCCGCATCCAGCCGGAGGTCAGGCCGAAGGCGCGGTCGGCGAGCAGGCAGGCGCCGGAGAGCGCGAGGCCGACGTACCCCCACTCGGCGGCGTGGTCGATCACCCCGGTGAGCGCGACCAGCGGTGCGGCCACCCCGGCCGCACCGAAGACCGCCGCGTCGAAGCGCAGGAACCGGGCCCAGCGGCGCTTCCAGATCCGGTCCCGGCGGTACCAGTCGATCGCCTCGACGGCGCGCTCCTCGGACCAGCGGTAGAGCTCCTCCAGGCGCTCGGCCGGCTCCCCCCAGTCGCCCAGGGGGAACTGGCGGGCACTCAGGTCGGTGCGGCGGCGGGTCGGCGTCCGGCCCTGGGCGGGCACGGTCGGCTGGTCCTCCTCACCGATCTCCTTGCCCCAGGGGCTCTCCTCGGGCTGCATTTCCGGCTGGCTCACCTGTGGCGCTCCCTGTGGCGGGGTGACTGCGGAGGCCCGGCGGGTACCGGGACTGGCGGTGCGTGCATCTGACTGTGCGTCCGGCTGACGGATGTCGAACGTGCTGGTCGTCGGGCCCGCGGCGCCGAGTGCGGGTGTGGGCCGCCCATGGTGCCGTGTCCGGGGGTGGGGCCGGATCGGGTCCAACAGCACTTCTTACCGCCAAATGGCTGACCGTGGGGGCGCTTCGCCAGTGATCGTTATCGGATTTCACCTCCGGAACACGAGGTGAGCGGGTTTCGGCGCTCGGACGGATTTCACTCGTCCGAGCGAGGTGAAGAACGGTTGCCGGCCTGACCCCACGGGCAGACTGGAGGATCATCCAAGTGTCCACGCCCTGGATCGCCTGCTATTGGAGCTTCCACCAGCGACTACGCTTTCCAGGCGTGAAGGTCCTCGTCATCGGCGGCGGCGCCCGCGAACACGCCCTGTGCCGCTCTCTGTCCCAAGATCCCGCTGTCACCGCGCTGCACTGCGCCCCGGGCAACGCCGGGATCGCGCAGGTGGCGACGGTCCACCCGGTCGACCAGCTGGACGGCACCGCCGTCACCGCGCTGGCCCGGGAGCTGTCCGCCGACCTGGTGGTGGTCGGCCCGGAGGCCCCGCTGGTGGCCGGCGTCGCCGACCCGTTGCGCGCCGCCGGGATCCCGGTCTTCGGCCCGTCCGCCGAGGCCGCCCAGCTGGAAGGCTCCAAGGCCTTCGCCAAGGACGTGATGGCCGGCGCCGGCGTGCCCACCGCCCGCTCCTACGTCTGCACCACCGTCGAGGAGGCCGCCGCGGCGCTGGACGCCTTCGGCGCCCCCTACGTGGTCAAGGACGACGGCCTGGCCGCCGGCAAGGGCGTCGTGGTCACCTCCGACCGCGAGGCCGCGCTGGCCCACGCCGCCTCCTGCGAGCGCGTGGTGATCGAGGAGTACCTGGACGGCCCCGAGGTCTCGCTCTTCGCGATCACCGACGGCACCACCGTGCTGCCGCTCGTCCCGGCCCAGGACTTCAAGCGCGCCCTGGACGGCGACGAGGGCCCGAACACCGGCGGCATGGGCGCCTACTCCCCGCTGCCCTGGGCCCCCGAGGGCCTGGTCCAGGAGGTGCTGGACACCGTCCTGCAGCCGACCGTGGACGAGCTGCGCCGCCGCGGCACCCCGTTCTCCGGCCTGCTCTACGCCGGGCTCGCGCTCACCTCGCGCGGCACCCGGGTGATCGAGTTCAACGCCCGCTTCGGCGACCCGGAGACCCAGGTCGTGCTGGCCCGCCTGGAGACCCCGCTGGCCGGCGTCCTGCTGGCGGCCGCCAACGGCACCCTGGCCGAGCTGGAGCCGCTGCGCTGGAGCGACGGCGCCGCGGTGACCGTGGTGCTCGCCTCCGAGGGCTACCCGGCCGCGCCGCGCACCGGCGACCCGATCGAGGGCCTGGCCGAGGCGGAGGCCGACGGCACCGCCTTCGTGCTGCACGCCGGCACCCGGCTCGGCGAGGACGGCGCGGTGCTCACCGCCGGCGGCCGCGTCCTGTCGGTCACCGCCACCGGCGGCGACCTGGCCGAGGCCCGCGCCAAGGCCTACCGCGGCGTGGAGCGGATCGCCTTCAAGGGCGCCCAGCACCGCACCGACATCGCGCTCAAGGCCGCCCGCTGACGGACGGCCCCACCGGGGTGCTGTGTACGGACTACCCGTCCGGACGCAGCACCCCGCAGTCTTTTCCGCGGGGGTCGCGGACCGGCCGGCAGCCCGGAATTCCAGTCCTTCGGGTGATGTTCCGGGCATCCGGCTGACGGAGCCCCGGCGGCGGTCGTAGGGTGCGCTGGATCGCGATGGGCCGGGCCGTGCCGGCGCGGCCGCCACTCGTGGCGGGGTGGTGCCGGGGGGATGCTGGGGGAGCGTGCGCACGCCCCGTCACCAGGACGGGTGGAATCCATGGCGATCCGGAACACCCGTCTGCACGCGGGCGTCAAAACTGTCGGAAGTGCCACGCAGAATGCACGGGCGGGGGCCGTGAAGGCCGCTCTCCACCCGGATGTTGATCGTTTCTAGTCGGCTGCGAAGGGGGTGCCGCGTCGAATGGTCGCTGTCGATGCCGCACGCACACACGCCCAGGCCGTCCTGCGGGTCCGCGGACGGGCCCTGGCGGCCGCCGCGCTGCCCGCCGCCCTCGCCGCGGTGCTGACCGCCGGGCGCCTCACCGGCAGAATCGGCGCACCCGGCTCGCCGGACGCCGCCGCGTGGGACGCGGTGCGCCTGGTGGTGGCCGCCGTCGCCGCGCTCGGCCTGCTGCTCGCCGCGCTGGTCACCCGCTCGCACCGGCGCGCCGTCCCACCGGTCACCCCGGCGGTCCGGCTCGACCCCGCCGCGGCCCCCGAGCTGTACCGCCTGATCGGCGACCTCGCCGAGCGGCTGGAGGTGCCCGCCCCCTCCGCCGTCGAACTCACCCCGGACTGCGACAGCTGGCTGGAGGAGGCCCCCGGCCCACTCCACCGGCACCACGAGCCGCCCGCGCCCGTCCTGGTCATCGGCTCCCCCTTCCTGTGGTGGATGCGGGCCGGCGAGCTGCGCGCCCTGCTCGCCCCGGTGGTGGCCGGCGCCGCCGCCTCGGCCGACCCCGAGATCGCCGCCGCCCGCCGCTTCGTCCGCAGCCTGGACGCGGCCCTCGGCGACCGCCACCGCGGCCCCGCCGCCCTGGTCGACCGGATCAACCGCGCCCTGCTGCGCTCCTGCCGCGAGCACTCCGCCGCGCTGGAGCACGCGGTCGCGGCCGCCGCCTCCGAGCAGGCCAAGGCCGTCGACTACGGCCTGCGGATCGCCGCGCAGGAGCAGGTCGGCCTGGCCTACGCGGGGTGGGACCGCCTCCTCACCCGCGTCGCGGAGCCCGCCTGGCGGCTCGGCCGCCACCCCACCCACCTCAATGCCGGCGTGGTCGCCGCGCTGACCGAGCTGTCCCGCCGCGACCGGCTGGCCGACGGCTACGGGACGCGGCTGGGCGACCGCCCCGCCTGCGACCTGCTGGAGGAGCCGGGCCGGATCGACGCCGAGGTCTCCCGGGTCGCCGCCGCCCTGCTGCACGAGGAGCCCGCGACCGGCTGGTGCGATCTCGACTGGGCCGACTACCCCTGCGCCGTGGTCGACCGCGGCTGGCGGGCCCAGGCGGCCGCCCTGCACGCCGCGCTCGACCGGCCCGGCACGCCCGGCGACCGTCCGTCGGCCGGCCCGGCCGACGGCCCCAGCCTGGCCCGGCTGCTGGCCCGGCTGAAGGCCGGCGAGAGCGAGCAGCTCGCCGCCGCCCTGGCCGGCCAGGTGGCGCGCGCCGCCCGCGTCACGCCCCCGACCGCACCCGTGCGCAGCGGCCGTGAGCTGCTGGTCGAGCACATCACCGCGACGGTCTGCTGCGCCGCGGTGGACGCCGGCGCGGCCACCCCGGGGCTGGACTGGCTGGACGGCCCGGTGCTGCTGACGGCCGGTCGGCGGGCCGACCTGGGCCCGGCGGTCTGCGCCGCGGTGGAGCAGGGCGACGACGCCCCGCTGCGCGCCTGGCTGGAGTCGGCGGGCGTGCGGTTGGAGCGGCCGGTGCGGCTGTCCGGCTGACCCGGATTCACGAGTACTACTTGCTACGGTGGGGTGACGGAGCGCCAGCGGTCGTGGTGTGCTAGACCGCACGCACATCCGTATGGCAATTGCCACCCGCGACGGATGGGCCAGGGGTGGGGAGGGCGTGTGGGGACGGAACCCAACGGAAGATGGGAGTCCGCCACGCTGGCACACGGCGTCTCGGACCCCTTCGGGCAGGGCCCGCTGCCCTGGCTGCGCAGCCCCGACCACTACCTCGCCGACGGCGAGGCCGCCGTGCCCTGGTACGTCAGCGTGGACGCCCCCGGCCAGCGCCCGCTGACCGCCGGCGCCCGCCCCCGGCCGCCGGTCGGCACCCCGCGCAACGCGGACGACGTGGACCAGCAGATCAAGGGCTTCGCCTCGGCCGGGGTGATCCGCCCCGGCGGCTCGGTGGACTTCCGGGTCACCGTCAACCCGCCGCGCGAGTTCCAGGTGGACGTCTACCGGATCGGCCACGACGGCGGCGACGGCGCCCGGCAGGTCCACTCCAGCCCGCTGATCGCCGGCATGGCGCAGGCCGCGCCGCTGGTGGTCGGCCGCACCGTCTCCTGCCACCACTGGTGGCAGTCCTGGCGGCTGCAGGTCCCGACCGACTGGCGGCCCGGCGCCTACGTCGCCGTGCTGACCACCGCCGACGGCGGCCACCGCAGCCACATCCCGTTCACCGTCCGGGACTTCAGCCCCGCCACGCACGCCGCCGAGCTGCTCCTGGTGATCCCGGACGTCACCTGGCAGGCGTACAACCTCTTCCCCGAGGACGGCCACCGGGGGGCCAGTCTCTACCACGCCTGGGACGGGGACGGCCGGCTGGTCGGCGAGCGGGAGGCGGCGGTCACCGTCTCCTTCGACCGTCCGCACGCCGGGGCGGGGCTGCCGCTGCACGTCGGCCACGCCTACGACTTCATCCGCTGGGCCGAGCGCTACGGCTACGACCTCGCCTACGCCACCGCGACCGACCTGCACGCCGGGCTGGTCGACCCGTCCCGGCACAAGGCGCTGGTCTTCCCCGGGCACGACGAGTACTGGTCCGAGCCGATGCGGCGGGCCGTCGAGCGGGCCCGGGACGGCGGCACCTCGCTGGTCTTCCTCTCCGCCAACAGCATGTACTGGCGGGTCGAGCTGACCGCCGGCGCCTCCGGCGAGCCGAACCGGCTGCTGAACTGCCGCAAGCGGCAGCGGGTCGACGCGGACAGCCCGGCGGCCGGCGTCCCCGGCGCCGCCAGCGCGCTGTGGCGGGACGCCGGCGAGCCGGAGCAGCACCTGCTCGGCGTGCAGTACGCGGGCAGCGTGCCCGCGCCCGTCCCGCTGGTCGCCCGGAACACCGAGCACTGGCTGTGGGAGGGCACCGGTCTGCGCGACGGCGACCAGCTGCCCGGCCTGGTGGCCGGCGAGGCCGACCGGTACTTCCCGAAGGTCGCGCTGCCCGAGCACACCGAGCGGATCCTGCTCGCCCACTCCCCGTACCGGGACGCCGCCGGGCGGGTCACCCACCAGGAGACCTCGCTCTACCGCGCGGCCAGCGGCGCCTACGTCTTCGCCTCCGGCACCTTCGCCTGGTCGCCCGCGCTGGACCGGCCCGGGCACACCGACGAGCGGATCCAGCGGGCCACCGCGAACCTGCTGGACCACCTCTGCAAGGAGGGGTGAGCCGGCCCGTGAAAGACTCGGTGGCGAATCTCCCCTTCCTTTCGCCCTGAGGACTGATCTTGAGCGGATTCGTCACCAAGCCCGAGCCGGTCCAGGTGCCCGGCCTGGTCCACCTGCACACCGGAAAGGTGCGCGACCTGTACCGGGCCGAGAACGGCGACCTGGTGATGGTGGCCAGCGACCGGACGTCGGCGTTCGACTGGGTGCTGCCCAACGAGATCCCCGACAAGGGCCGGATCCTCACCCAGCTGTCCCTGTGGTGGTTCGAGCGGATCGCCGACCTGGTGCCCAACCACGTGGTCTCCACCGAGGTCCCGGTCGGCGCCCCCGCCGACTGGGCCGGGCGGACGATGATCTGCCGCAACCTGGAGATGATCCCGGTCGAGTGCGTCGCCCGCGGCTACCTCACCGGCTCCGGCCTCAAGGAGTACCTGGCCGACCGGACGGTCTGCGGCATCGCCCTGCCGGAGGGCCTGGAGGACGGCTCGGAGCTCCCCGCGCCGATCTACACCCCGGCGCTCAAGGCCGAGGTCGGCGAGCACGACGAGAACGTCCCGTACGAGGAGACCGCGCGGCGGATCGGCGCCGAGCTGGCCGCCACCCTGCGCCAGACCACCCTCGCGGTCTACTCCCGGGCCCAGGACGTCGCCCGGGAGCGCGGGCTGATCCTGGCGGACACCAAGTTCGAGTTCGGCCTGCTGGACGGCGAGCTGGTGATCGGCGACGAGGTGCTCACCCCGGACTCCTCGCGCTACTGGCCGGCCGACGAGTGGAAGCCCGGGCAGAGCCAGCCGTCCTTCGACAAGCAGATCATCCGCAACTGGCTGGCCTCGCCCGCCTCCGGCTGGGACCCGTCCGGCGAGCTCCCGCCGCCGGCCCTCCCGCTGGAGGTCGTCGAGCACACCCGGGCCCGCTACATCGAGGCCTACGAGCGGCTCACCGGCCTGTCCTGGTAGGCGCTCAGATCCAGCCGTGCTCCCGGGCGATCCGCACGGCCGCGTGGCGGTTCTCGGCACCGAGCTTGGTGGCCGCCGAGGACAGGTAGTTGCGGACCGTCCCGGGGGAGAGGGCCGCGCGCTCGGCGATCTCGGCAATCGAGGTGCCGTGCGCGGCCAGCTCCAGGACGTCCGTCTCGCGCGGCGTCAGGGGGCTGTCGCCGGAGCTGATCGCGTCGGCGGCCAGCTCCGGGTCGACGTACCGCCCACCGCCCTGCACGGTGCGGATGATCCTGGCCAGGTCGGACGCGGAGACGGTCTTCGGCAGGAAGCCGCGCACCCCGACCTCCAGCGCCCGCTTGAGGTAGCCGGGCCGCCCGTGCCCGGTGACGATCATCGTCCGGCACTCCGGCAGGCGGTGCCGCAGCTCGGCGGCCACCTCGATGCCGTCCAGACCGGGCATCTGCAGGTCGAGCACGGCGACGTCCGGCCGGTGCGCGGTGGCCATGGCCAGCGCCTCCCCGCCGGACGCGGCCTCGGCGACGACCGTGATGTCGTCCTCCAGGGCGAGCAGCGCGGCCAGTGCGCCGCGGATCAGGTGCTCGTCGTCGGCGAGCAGCACGCGGACGGGTGTCCGGTTCATCGGGTCGGTGCCTCCGGTGCGGGATCGGTCAGCGGCAGGGTCGCGGTGAGCCGGAAGCTGCCGGCTGCGACGGCGGGCAGGTCCAGGACGCCGCCGTGCGGGGCGAGCCGCTCGCGCAGGCCGCTCAGCCCGTGCCCGCCCGCGCCGTCGGCCGGGCGGGGGGCGGGGACCAGCGGCACCCCGTCGTTCTCCACCTCCAGGACGGCCGCGCCGCCGCGCACCCGCAGCCGGATCGCGCAGTGCCCGGCCTCGCTGTGCCGCAGCACGTTGGTGGTCGCCTCGCGGACCACCCAGCCGAGCACCGACTGCACCCGCGGCGGCAGCGTGCCCGGCTCCATCGCGAAGTCGGTCTCGCACTCCACGTCGGCGGCGCGCAGCACCGAGCGGGCACCGGCCACCTCGGCCGGCAGGTCGGCCTCCCGGTAGCCGCGGACCAGTTCGCGGACCTCGCGGTGCGACTCCTGGGCGATCCGCTGCACCTCGGTCATCTGGTCGACCGCCTCCGGGCGGCCGCGCTTGGACAGCTGCACGGCCAGCTCGCTCTTGAGCGCCATGGTGGTGAGGTTGCGGCCGAGCACGTCGTGCAGGTCGCGGGAGAAGCGCAGCCGCTCCTCGGCGACCGCGAGCCGGGCCTGCGCCTCCCGGGCGGAGTCCAGCTCCCACACCACCGCCGCCGTCCACGCCGAGCAGCGGCAGGTGGTGGCGGCGGCCAGCGCGCCGATCGCGGCGCCGGTCAGCGCCCCGGCGGTGCTCGACCCCGGCAGGCCGGAGAGCACCAGCGGGACGCCGGTGAGCGCGATCGCGGCCGCCCCGACCACCGCGGCCTCGCGGATCTTCAGGGCGAGCGAGGCCGCCGCGACCCAGAAGGTCATGGTGATCACCGCGATGCCCGGGCCGAAGGACGGCTGGCCCTGCCGGTCGAGGGCCGGGGCGAGCAGCAGCACCGCGAAGGCGATGCCGTAGGTGACCAGGCCGCTGGCCACCAGCCAGCCGGTCGGGCGGGGTCGCCGGCCCAGGTAGGCGGGCAGCGCGACCTTGAACAGCGCCGCGTTGAGCGCGGCGGCCACCACCGTCCCGACGGCGGCGACCCGCAGCACCGCAGGGTCGACCTCGTTCCGGGCGGCGCCGCCGAGCATGCCGAGGGTGGCCAGCGGCTGCACCAGCGAGACGGCGTAGAGCGACCACCGGACGTACAGCTCGGTGCGCTGCGGCTTCCCGGTGGCCCGCCAGCGGCGGACCGGCATCGCCACGTCCATGTGGTCGCCCCCCTTCGGTTCGGCCTTCTTCATATCAGCCGGGCCCGAGGCCATCAGCGACGCGGCTCCCACCGGAAGTACCGGCGGGCGGCCCAGGCGGCCGCGACCGTCCACGCGACGCCCAGCAGCAGGTGCGGCCAGGCCTCGCCCCAGGTGCTGAGGAACCCGGTGGGCGGGGCGGAACCGTCGGTGCCGAACCAGCCGAGCCGGATCAGCTGGAAGCCGGGCGTGGTGGGCAGCGACTGGCAGATCCGGGCGAGCCCGTCCGGCATGACCTCCAGCGGGAACATCAGGCCCGAGCCGAGCTGGGAGACCAGCAGCAGCGGCAGCGTGGTCAGGCCGGCGCTCTCCACCGTCCTGGTGAAGACGCTGGAGAGCGCCGCCAGGGCGATCAGCACGGCGAGCGACAGCAGCACGCCGGCCAGCAGCAGCACCGGGTTGGCCGGCACCGGCAGGTCGAACACCACCGCGCCGATCCCGCTGAGCAGTACGACCTCCAGCAGCGCCAGGGCGACCGCGGGCACCGAGGTGCCGAGCAGGATCTCGGCGTCCCGGGCCTCGCCGGTGCGCAGCCGCTTGAGCACCAGCTCGCCGCGGCGGGCCACGTACGAGGCGGTCAGCGTGTAGTAGACGACGAACAGCAGGATGACCCCGGCCAGGCCGCTGATCACGCTGGCGTGGACGTCCAGCCCGGGGTTGTCCTTCGCCTGCTGCTGCAGCGCGCTGGACAGCCCGACGACCATGGCCGGCGGCAGCAGCAGCGCGGTGAACAGTGCCGTGCGGTTGCGCAGCAGCAGGGTGGCCTCGGCGCGGCCGAGGGCGAGCATGCGTCCGGTGGCGGTGGTCACAGCGAGGCTCCGATCGGGGACGGGATGCGGGGGCCGGACGCCTCGGCGCCGGCGGCGATGGCGAGGAAGGCCTCCTCCAGCGAGGCGCTGCGGGCGTCCAGACCGCCGAGCGCGACCCCGTGGTGGGCGGCCCAGCCGAGCAGGTCGGTCAGGGTGGCCTGCAGGGTGGTGGTGCGGACGGTGATCCGGCGGCCGTCGGCGGTCACCTCGGCGCCGGCGAGCGGCGGCAGCACCAGGTCCCCGTGCGGGCCGCTGCGCTCCGGCAGCTCGAAGCCGATCCGGGACGGGCGGTCGGCGATCACCTCGGCGACGGTGCCGGCGACGACCACCCGGCCGCGGTGCATGATGGCCAGCCGGTCGGCGAGCTCCTCCGCCTCCTCCAGGTAGTGCGTGGTGAGCAGCACGGTGGTGCCCCCCGCACGCAGGTCGCGGACCAGCTGCCAGACCGAGGCCCGGGCCTCCGGGTCGAGGCCGGTGCTCGGCTCGTCCAGGAACAGCACCTCGGGCCGGCCGAGCAGGGCCACCGCCAGGTCGAGCCGGCGGCGCTCGCCGCCGGAGAGCTGCTTGACCCGCACCGAGCGGCGGTCCAGCAGGCCGACCAGGTCCAGCGCCTCGTCCACCGGGCGGGCGTCGCTGGTCAGGCCTGCCCAGCAGCGGCCGGCCTCGGCGACGGTCAGCTCGCCCGGGAAGCCGCCCTCCTGCAGCATGATGCCGATCCGCGGCCGGACCGCGGCGCGCTCCCGGTACGGGTCGTGGCCGAGCACCCGGATCTGCCCCGCGGTGGGTTCGGCGAGCCCTTCGAGCAGCTCCATGGTGGAGGTCTTGCCCGCGCCGTTGGTGCCGAGCAGGGCGAACAGCTCGCCCCGGTGGACGGTGAGGTCGAGGCCGCGGACGGCGTCGAATCCGGCGCCCTTGGCGGGCCCGTAACGGCGGTGCAGGCCCACGGCCTCGACGGCGGGGCGACTGGTGTCGGTCATGGCTCCAGCCTCCCGTCGCCCCGGCCGCGCGGGCAGTGCGGGCCGTCACCGGCCGCCGGTGCGGATCCACGGGTCGGCGGTGACAAATGTCATGGGGGAGGGGCCGGGCAACGCAGAAGGCCCCCTCGATCGATCGAGGGGGCCTTCTGTCATGGAGCGGACGACGAGATTCGAACTCGCGACCCTCACCTTGGCAAGGTGATGCTCTACCAACTGAGCCACGTCCGCAGGTCTATTCACTTGTACTGCTGCGCCTTTCGGCACTGCGAGCGGACGACGAGATTCGAACTCGCGACCCTCACCTTGGCAAGGTGATGCTCTACCAACTGAGCCACGTCCGCACGGCACCTGGGGCGCCGGCCGCTCCCGGGGTGTTCCCCTTGGCGACGAGAAATACTCTACAACATCCGCGAGAGTGCTCGCCCCACCCTTCCTCTCCGGGCCGGGTGGGGCGGACCGCAGGCGGTCAGTTCGCGTCGGCGAACGCCTCGTACACGTGCTTCGGGATGCGGCCGCGGGCCGGCAGCTCCATGCCGTTGGACTGGGCCCAGGCGCGCACCGCGGCCGGGTCCGGGGTCAGTGCGGTGCGGCGGAAGGACTTTCCGCTGCGGCTCTGGCGGCGGCCGGCCGCGACGAACGGGGCGAGGGCCTCCCGGAGCTTTTCCGCGTTGTCGGCGGACAGGTCGATCTCGTACGACTTCCCGTCAACGCCGAAGTGGACGGTTTCCGCGGCGGCGCCGCCGTCCAGGTCGTCGGAGAGCGTGACGACTACACGCTGAGCCATGGGTGTCAATCCTCTCGGGCAATTAGGCCGCCGGGTGTCTCGGGTGCCCCGTCGGCCCGGTGTGCCGCTGCGCGGGCGCATACGGAGGGCGTGGGGGCCCGAACCGGATACGCAGCGCGCCCGGCTGCCGGTCGCCCTATTCTGCACCCAAAGGCGGGGGAAATCGAAGGGTCTCGATTCCTTTTTTCCGGATATTCACGTGCTTCCCCGATGCATCGATACACGGGCGTTACGGAAGGGATTAAACCTCCGAAATCGGATGCCCCCCTGGGAGGCCGGAGGGGCCCGGAACCCTTGCGGCGTAAGGGGTGGGGGTCTACGCGCGTCGCCCTCCCGGGCCAGCAATCCGGCCCCGAACCCCAGGTAGGCTGAAGGTCCCCCGCCTTCACGCAATCACCACCGGGAGTGCCAGTGGCACGCGTCGTAGTCGACGTCATGCTCAAGCCGGAGATCCTCGACCCCCAGGGACAGGCGGTGCAGCGTGCACTGCCGCGTCTCGGATTCGCCGGGATCGCCGACGTCCGCCAGGGAAAGCGCTTCGAGCTGGAGCTGGAGGGCCCGGTCGACGACGCCGCCCTCGCCCGCATCCGCGAAGCCGCCGAGACCTTCCTCGCCAACACCGTGATCGAGGACTTCACCGTCCGCGTCGAGGAGGAGGGCAAGTGACCACCCGAGTCGGCGTCGTCACTTTCCCCGGTTCCCTCGACGACCGCGACGCGCAGCGCGCGGTCCGCCTGGCCGGCGCCGAGCCGGTCGCCCTCTGGCACCGTGACAAGGATCTCCACCAGGTCGACGCCGTCGTCCTGCCGGGCGGATTCTCCTACGGCGACTATCTGCGCTGCGGGGCCATCTCCCGCTTCTCGCCGGTGATGGACACCGTCATCGAGCAGGCCAAGCTCGGAATGCCGGTCCTCGGTATCTGCAACGGCTTCCAGGTCCTCTGCGAATCGCACCTGCTGCCCGGCGCGCTCACCCGCAACGACTCGCTGCACTTCATCTGCCGCGACCAGAAGCTGCGCATCGAGAACGCCGGCACCGCCTGGACCCGGGATTACTCGGCCGGCCAGGAAATCGTCGTTCCGCTGAAGAACGGCGAGGGCCGCTTCGTCGCCGACGCCCACGTCCTCGACGAGCTCGAGGCCGAAGGCCGCGTCGTCGCCCGGTACCTGGACGTGAACCCCAACGGTTCGTACCGCGACATTGCCGGTAT
This sequence comes from Kitasatospora sp. NPDC048365, assembly GCF_043200835.1. Classification (NCBI taxonomy): domain Bacteria; kingdom Bacillati; phylum Actinomycetota; class Actinomycetes; order Kitasatosporales; family Streptomycetaceae; genus Kitasatospora; species Kitasatospora sp. NPDC048365. Next base: position 118,976 of record NZ_JBICYJ010000019.1, on the reverse strand, counting down.
CACCAACGCCGCGGGCAATGTCGTCGGCCTGATGCCGCACCCGGAGCACGCCGTCGAGCCGCTCACCGGCCCGACCACCGAGGGCCTGGGCTTCTTCACTTCCGTCCTCAAGCAGCTGGTGAACGCCTGATGACCCTGGACACCGTCAAGAACGCCGAGCAGACCCCGGACGCCGCCCAGCCCTGGGCCGAGCTGGGTCTCAAGGAAGACGAGTACGCGCGGATCCGCGAGATCCTCGGCCGCCGTCCCACCGGCGCCGAGCTCGCCATGTACTCCGTCATGTGGTCGGAGCACTGCTCGTACAAGAGCTCCAAGGTGCACCTCAAGCAGTTCGGCGAGAAGGCGCCCGAGAACGACGCCATGCTCGTCGGCATCGGCGAGAACGCCGGTGTGGTCGACGTCGGCCAGGGCTACGCGGTCACCTTCAAGGTCGAGTCGCACAACCACCCGTCGTACATCGAGCCCTACCAGGGCGCGGCCACCGGCATCGGCGGCATCGTCCGCGACATCCTCGCGATGGGCGCCCGCCCGGTCGCCGTGATGGACCCGCTGCGCTTCGGCGCCGCGGACCACCCGGACACCCGGCGCGTGCTGCCCGGCATCGTCGCGGGCATCGGCGGCTACGGCAACTGCCTGGGCCTGCCCAACATCGGCGGCGAGGTCGTCTTCGACTCCTGCTACCAGGGCAACCCGCTGGTCAACGCGCTGTGCGTCGGCGTGATGAAGCACGAGGACATCCACCTCGCCAAGGCCTCCGGCCCCGGCAACAAGGTCATCCTCTACGGCGCCCGCACCGGCGGCGACGGCATCGGCGGCGTCTCCGTGCTCGCCTCGGAGACCTTCGACGCCACCGGCCCGGCCAAGCGCCCCGCCGTCCAGGTCGGCGACCCCTTCCAGGAGAAGCTCCTCATCGAGTGCACCCTGGAGATCTTCAAGGAGGACCTGGTCGCCGGTATCCAGGACCTCGGTGGCGCGGGCCTGTCCTGCGCGACCTCCGAGCTCGCCTCCGCCGGCACCGGCGGCATGCGGGTCGAGCTGGACACCGTGCCGCTGCGCGACAACACGCTCTCGCCCGAGGAGATCCTCATGAGCGAGTCGCAGGAGCGCATGTGCGCCATCGTCGAGCCGGCCAAGGTCGAGCGCTTCCTGGAGATCTGCGAGAAGTGGGACGTCATCGCCACCGTCATCGGTGAGGTGACCGACGGCGAGCGCCTGGAGATCTTCTGGCACGGCGAGCAGGTCGTCGACGTGCCGCCGCGCACCGTCGCCCACGAGGGCCCGACCTACCAGCGCCCGTACGCCCGCCCGAGCTGGCAGGACGCGCTGCAGGCCGACGCCCCGACCGCCGAGCGGCTGGCCCGCCCGGCGAACGGCGCGGAGCTCAAGGACGCGCTGCTCCAGGTCGCCGCCTCGCCGAACCAGGCCTCCAAGGCGTGGATCACCGACCAGTACGACCGCTACGTGCTCGGCAACACCGTGCTCTCGCACGGCGAGGACTCCGGCATGATCCGGATCGACGACGAGACCAACCTCGGCGTCTCGGTCGCCACCGACGGCAACGGCCGCTACGCCAAGCTGGACCCGTACGCCGGTGCCCAGCTGGCCCTGGCCGAGGCGTACCGCAACGTCGCGGCCGGCGGCGCCAAGCCGCTCGCGGTCTCCGACTGCCTCAACTTCGGCTCCCCCGAGGACCCGGACGTGATGTGGCAGTTCGCCGAGGCCACCCGCGGCCTGGCCGACGCCTGCCTGGTGCTCGGCACCCCGGTCACCGGCGGCAACGTCTCGCTGTACAACCAGACCGGCGAGACCGCCATCCACCCGACCCCCGTGGTCGCGGTGCTCGGCGTCATCGACGACGTCACCCGCCGCACCCCGATCGGCTTCGGCGAGGAGGGGCAGCTGCTCTACCTCCTCGGCGACACCGAGGACGAGCTGGGCGGCTCCGCCTGGACCCAGGTCGTCCACGGCCACCTGGGCGGCCTGCCGCCCAAGGTCGACCTGGAGCGCGAGCGGCTGCTCGGCGAGATCCTGATCGCGGCTTCCCGCGACGGCATGATCGACGCCGCGCACGACCTCTCCGACGGCGGCCTCGGCATGGCGCTGGTGGAGAGCTCGCTCAAGGGCGGCCGCGGCGCTCGCGTCGTCGTCCCGGAGGGCCTGGACCCGTTCGTGTTCCTGTTCTCCGAGTCGGCCGGCCGCGCGGTGGTCTCCGTTCCGCGCAGCGAGGAGCTCCGCTTCAACGACATGTGCGGCGCGCGTGGCCTGCCGGCCACCCGCATCGGTGTCGTGGACGGCGACGTCCTGGACGTCCAGGGCCAGTTCACCGTCTCGCTGGCCGAGCTGAAGGACGCCAACACCGGCGTCATCGAGGCCCTGCTGGCCTGATCCGGCCGGCTGTGTCCGAAGGGCGGTCCGCGCGTTCTGCGCGGGCCGCCCTTCGGCGCGTACGCTGCCGTCCATGGCGACCAAGACCCGCACCTACGACCCGGCCAAGGTGCGCGCTGCGCTGGCCGGGCAGACCGAGGCCCTGCGCTCCACCGTCCGGGCCCTGGACGAAGCGCAGTTGAGCCTCCCGACCCGGCTCGGGGACTGGCGGGTACGGGAGTTGGTCGCGCACCTGGGCATGGTGGTCAGCTGGGTGCCGGCCCACCTGGACGACCCGGTCCCGGACGTCCGGCCGATCACCCCGCTGTACTGGGCGCGGCAGACCCGGACGGCCGCCGCCACCATCAACGAGATCGCCGAGGAGCTGGCCGCCGGGGCGTTCGCCGGCAGGGCCGCCGAGGTCGCCGCCGAGTTCGACCGGTGCTGCGACGCGTTGCTGGCGGCGCTGCCGGCCGCCGAGGAGCCCGGCCGCCTGATCGCGATGCGCTTCGGGCCGATGCCGCTGGCCGACTTCCTGGTGACCCGGCTGGTGGAGACCGTGGTCCACGCGGACGACCTGGCGCAGGCGCTGGGCACCGACTTCACGCACGAGAAGCAGGCGGTGGCCGCCGCGACCCGGCTGCTCGCCGACGCCTTCGCCGACCAGGTGCCGGGCGGTGCCGTCGAGTTGAGGGTGCCGCCGTACGCCGTGGTGCAGGCCGTGGAGGGCCCGAAGCACACCCGGGGGACGCCGCCGAACGTGGTGGAGGCCGAACCGCTGACCTGGATCCGGCTGGCCACCGGGCGGGTGGCCTGGGCGGAGGTGCTGGACGTGTCGCTCTCGGCGAGCGGCGAACGCAGCGACCTGAGCGCCCATCTGCCGGTGCTGGGCTGAGGGCCACGGCACTACGGCACCGACGGGCCGCCGATGTACTCGCCGTCGGCGGTGTACGGCCAGGCGTTGGGGGTGCAGCCGTCCAGGCCGTAGATCTGCTGCATCATGGCGGGCGCCGGCTTGCCCGGGCCCGGGCAGCCCTCGTGGCCGCGGCCGATCCGGTGGCCCACCTCGTGGTTGACGATCAGCGCCCGGTAGTCGGCCAGCGGTCCGCTGAACTGCGGTGAACCGGTCAGCCAGCGCTTGGAGTTGACCATCACCTGGCTGCCGGCGTCGCAGTTCACCTCGCCCTTGGTGTTCAGCCCGACGGTGGCGCAGATCTTGTCGACGGTGGCCGGGGACGCTATGCGGACGGTGAAGTCGTAGCTGCCGGAGGAGACCAGCTGGAATCCGTACGAGCCGCCCGCGGTCCAGCCGCGTGGGTCGGCCAGGACGGCCTGGACCACACCGGCGGCGGCCTGCGGGTCGATGCCGATGCCGTCCTCCACCTCGACCTTGTAGCGGCGGACGGTGCCCTTGCCGACCGCCTTGCCGTCCGCCCGGGCGGCGGTGAAGGTGCCCTCGCCGCGGGCGACCACGGTCGGGGTGGGCGAGGGGGTCGGCGTCGGGGTCGGGGTCGGGGTCGGTGTGGGGCTGGGCGTCGGGCTCTGGCTCGGCTTCGCCGTCGCCTCGGCGGGCGGGACCGGACGGGCCTGGGCGGTCGGCCCCGGCTTCGGACTGCCGCCGCCGTGCAGCAGCACCGCCACCCCGGTCGCCACCAGCACCACGGCCACCAGGACCGTCCGCCGCAGCCGCCGCAGGCGCTCGCGCCGTCGGCGCAGGGCGTTGCGGGCACGGCGGGACACGGCGGCACTGCGGGTTGCGGGCACAAGGACGCTTTCTGTTCGGCTGCGGGCAAGGACGGTCCGGACACGCGTGGTGGTTCCGCATGCCCCCGCCGTCCGGCGTCAGTAGCCGTGGCGGAAGTCCCGGAGGATCGCCTGCCAGACGGGTTGGTCGGTGATCTGCGGTTCGATCTGCCGGAGCCGCGCGGTCAGCTCCGCCAGGACCTCGTCGGCGTCCGGCAACCGAGCGAGGAAGTCGTCGTCCTCCTCGTCGGGGAGGAGGTCGTCCTCCTCGTCACGGACCGGGCAGAGCTCGGCGAACCCGGGGAGGTGTTCCCGGCACCAGTCGGCAGTGTCGGGGTCCATGAGGTCGGAGAGCAGCCAGAGTTCCCGTCCACCGAAGGCGAGCAGACAGCGTACGAGCGAGCCCGGGTCGCGGTGCGCGGGACGGGTGCCGGCTGTCGGGTCCTGCCCCGGGAGCAGGGCGTGGACCGCGCCCGAGCTCCCGTCGAGAACGAACCGGGCGGTGCCGTAGCGGCCGACCAGGAGCATCGCGCCGCCGAGCGGGCTCGGCTGCCCGGCGGCCAGTCCCTCGTCCGCGCGGATCACCGCGCCCGGCGCGGTCGGCAGTCCGATCCCGGTCAGGAAGGCGCGTGCGCCCGGGTCGGTGACCGTGGCGGGCAACCGTTCCTCGGGGAGCCGGGCGAGGTGGTCGGCGCCGAACACCTGCTCCAGTGCGGTGGCTTCGCGGCCGGGGCGCACTAGAAGCCGTAGCGGAGTGCGTGGACGGCGCCCTGCCAGCCGGGGTTGCCGAGGATGCCGGGTTCGGCGGTCTCCAGGCGGGCGGCGAAGCGGTCGATGATGTCCTCGTGCTCCGCGTCCTCGATCTCGTCCCAGTGCGGGAGGCGGTCGGCGCACCAGGCGGTCTGGTCCTCGTCGAGGAAGTCGGCGAAGACCAGTTTCATCACCTCGGCGTCGTACGCCATGAGGCAGCGGGCCAGGGAGTGCAGGTCGCGGTGGGCCGGACGGGAGTATGCCTGCTCCGGGTCGCCCGCAAGGGTGTACACGGCGCCGGAGGCCCCGTCCAGCGCGAACGGCACCTCGCCGTGGACGCCGAGGACCAGCCAGTCGTCGGCCTCGGCGGGCAGGCCGTGGTGCATCTCGGACAGCCGGTAGTGCGGCAGGTAGAGGTCGGCGAGCCGGATCATGCCCTGCTCGACGTGGCTGTCGGGTTCCAGCGGGGTGACCGGGGTCCGGGGGAGGCCGATGCCGGTGAGGAAGGCTCGGGCGCCGGGATCGGTCAGGCCGGCGGGGAGCCGCTCCGCGGGGACGCGGAGCAGCCCGTCGGCGCCGAAGAAGCCTTCCAGCGCCTCGCGGGTGACCGGTCCGGTGCCGGGTGCGGGCTCAGCCACGGGTGCTCTCCTCCAGCGCGGCGGCCAGTTCGCGGACGCCGGCCTCCCGCTCGGCCGCGGTGTCGCCGTAGTCGTAGCTGTGGCTGAACTCCGCCTGCGGGAAGGCCCGGGCCATCCAGACGCTGCAGTAGTGGCCGGGCATCGAGCAGGCCTGGAGTTCGGTGTAGACCTCCAGGACGTCCTCGGGCTCCACCCCGGCCGCGTTGAGCCGGTACCAGACCGCCTCCTCGGGGTGCAGGGCCAGCGAGCCGTCCGCGGTGACGATCTCCGGTTCGCCCTTGGCACCGCGGTACTTGAAGGCCGCGTAGCCGGGGACGCCGCGGGTGTGCCGGACGTCCTCCAGGACCCGGGGCCACCACAGCTCGTCGTCCTCGAAGGCGCGCAGGTCGGCGGCGCGCAGCCGGCTCTCCGCCTCGGCGAACAGCCGGAAGATCTCCTCCGGCCGGTCGGCCGCCGCCAACTTCCGCAGGTTGTCGTCCAGTTCGACGAGCGAGCCGAGGAAGGCGGCCAGGTCGGTGTTGACCAGGACGGGCGGCTCGGGGAAGGCCAGGTAGACCGCCCAGACCTGGCCGCGGCCGTCCAGGCACAGCTCGGCGCCGCGGTCGGTGCCGAGCCGGACCCAGTGTTCCTCGCCGTTGCCCGGCACGGCCAGTTCCAGCTGTGCGGCGTAGCCGCCGAGGGTGGCCGGCTCGTCGGACCGGGTCTCGAAGTACGGGCCGACCTGGACCGGCACACCGGTGCCGGCGAGCAGCTCGGCGGCACCGGCGGGGGCCGCGGCCGGAGCCAGGTCGGCGGCGTCGAAGCGGCGCAGACCGTCCTGGCCGAAGCGGCCGACGAGGCGCTGGGCGAGTTCTGAGGTCATGGTGTCAGCCTATCCGTCAGTGCCCGCCGTGGATCTGGCCGTGGCGGCGCCGGAGGGTCTCCAGGTAGGTCTTGTGCTCGTCGTTGCCGGGGTAGTCGATGCCGTGGCTGACGTCGGTCAGCCCCGGGAACTTCCACTTCAGCCAGGCCGAGCAGTTGGAGTTGGACCGTTCGTCGCAGGGGGCGCGCTCGGTGTAGACCGCCTGGGCGTGCTGGCCGAGGCCCTTGTCCAGGATCGGTACGCCCAGGCGCTTCTCGGAGTGCAGGTCGGGCCAGAGGCTGCTGGCCACGACGATGAAGTTCCGGTTGTCGTCCTGGTAGTGCAGGGCGGCGTAGTTCGCCTTGATCTTGGACTGGGGGGACCCGTAGTCGCCGTCCTCCGGGTCGTCCCGGGCGGCCAGGCGGGCGCGTTCGGTGGCCCGGGCCAGTTCGGTCGAGCCGGGGCGGATCTTGCGCGAGGTGACCTTGTCGCCGGCCTTGTCGTCCGGGACCTTCTTCATCACCGCCGGCGGGCGGGGCGTGTTGCCGCCGAAGAAGTGCCGGACACCGGAGGTGTCGTCGTCGCCGACCGCGTGCAGGTTGCCGTCGTGGCCGACCCGGTGCAGGGCGCCCTTGCGGTCGAGCAGGTAGACCGGGGTGGTGTCGTGGCCCTCGACGATGCGCTTGTACCGGTCGGCGAGCTTCTTCTCCATCTCGGCGTGGTTCTTGCTCATCGTGCGGATGCCGCCGGCGGCGTCGGTGCCGTGCTTGGCGAGCCCGTCGAGGGCCTTCTCGATGGCCTCCAGGGCGCGGTCCGCGGCCTCCGAGACGGCCCGGGCGAGCGGGTGGCCGCCGCGGCCGCTGACCGCCCGGGCGCGGCTGCGGCCGGTCCGGGCGTGGTGCTCGCTGAGCCGGGCGGAGTGGCTGTCGAAGTTCCGGGCGAGTGCCTCGGCCGCGTCGAAGTCGTGCTTGATGTCGGTCATCGCGCACCTCGGTGGGACGGCGCCTGCTGCTGGCTGTTCTGCGCGGCGCCGGTGACGGTGTTCTGGGCGAAGTTGCGGGCGCTGCCGAGCGGATCGTCGGCGTAGCCCTTGACCTGGTCGACCGACTGCTGGACGCCGTCCTTGAGGCCCTGCTTGCCGGCGTTCGCCGCCTCGCCCCAGTCGATGCCGTCCTGGGCGCCGAGCGCGTTGCGGGCGAGCTGGATCACCAGGTCCTGGGCGATGTTGCCGAGGGCGGCGAAGACCGGCCCCTCGACGAGCGACATCAGTTCGGACATCAGCTGCTGCTCGGCCTCCTTGAGGAGGCGCTTGACGATGATCCGGGTGGCCTGGGTGGCGCCGAGCGCGCCGGCCTCGGAGAGGCCGAAGGTGAACGGCGCGGCGGCCTGGGCAGCGATCACCTCGGCAGCCATGATGCCGAGTTGGACGATCGCGGCGATCTTCGCGCCGCTGATCACCAGTGCAGCACCGTCCAGGCCGATCGCGAACACGCCGAGCGCCTGGGCGACTTGCGGCATGTGGGTGCCGGCGACCTTGTCCCAGTGTGCTTGGAAGGCGTCCGCGCCGGCGCCCTGGTTGATGCCCAGGAACTCCTGCGCGGCATTGGCGATCAGATCCCGATCAGCGTTCAACGTCGATGCGAGGTCGCGGAGTTCGTCCGCCATTTCGCGGTACTCGTCCTCGTCGACATTGGGCCAGTTGATCCCGATCAGGTCGAGCACCCAGGCGAGTTCGTCGGGTAGCACGACGCCCATCTGTTCCCCTTCCCCCGAGAGTGGTCATATGACTATCGGTCTGCTGTGGGCGGTGGTCAACTCTCCGGCCCCCTCAGCAGGCTTCCGGTGAGTAGGCTCGGGTCGTAGGACTGTTCGGAACGGGGGCACGAAACATGGGAACCGACCGTCGCATACCGCCGCTGCGGGCCGGGCGCAGGGCTGCCGGAGCCGCCCTGCTCGGCTGGCTGGACGACGAGCGCGCACCGCGGCTGTGCCGGGTCTCCGGCCCGCCCGGATCGGGCAAGACCCACCTGCTGGCCTGGCTGGTCGCCGGGTGCACCACCCCCGAGACCCCGCCGGCGCAACGGCTCAACGCCGTCGTCCCGGCCGACGGGTTGAGCCTGCGCGGACTCGTCTGGCAGCTCGGCAAGCAGCTGGAGATCCCGGCCCGCAACCAGGACGACCTGCTCGCCGCACTCGCCGCCGACCCGCGGCGGACGGTGATCTGCGTGCCGCAACTGGACCGGGCCGTCGCCCCGATCCGCATCGTCTACGAGTTCCTCAACCCGCTCCTGGAGCTGGAGCACGTCCGGCTGGTGGTCGAGTCCGACACCGACTCGCTGGAGGCCGGCGCCTTCACCGTGGTGCCCACCCCCGCGGTACTGGAGCTGGACGACCCGCAGTGGACCGACCGGGACCGCTTCGCCCAGTGGTGCGCCCAGCAGGACGCCGACCCCGACGGATACCCGAACCCCGGACGGGCGCTCGGCGTCGAACCGGCCGCACCCCGTCCGTTCGCCGAACTGCTCGCCCGGGTGCCGAACGGCCCGGACGGCGCCCCCGACCTGCCGGCCGCCGGGGAGCCCCTGCTCACCGAGTTGTGGACGGCCGCCGCACACGAGCGCGACCCGGGACCGCTCACCGCCGACCCGCTGCTGTCCGTCCTCGCCCACCCGGTCGCCGTCACCGCGGGCCTCGAAACGGCCGACGGCCCGCTCGCCGCCGCCTGGGACGCCGCCGGCCCCGGGCTCATCGACACCCCGGACGCCGCCCAGCGCGCCCACCTGCTGCGCACCCGCCTGCTGGGCTCGGACGGCGCCGCCGCGGCCCGGCTCGGCTCCGCACCGAGCGCCTGGACCGCCCGCTGGGCGCACTGGGAACCCGGCGCGGCGACCGTCTCCGCCCCCGGCGCAGGCCCGTACCGGCAGCAGTGGCTGCTCGCCGACGGGACCGGCACGGTCCGCACCCTGGCGCCGCTCAACGGCGACACCCTCGGTCGGATCCCGGTGCCCGGCCCCAAACCGCTGCGGGGGATCGCCGCGACCGAGGGCGGCAGCCTGGTGCTGCTCGACACCTGGGGCGGCATCGAACTGGTGGCCCCGGCCGATCCCGCCCCGGGCCTCGACCCGTACGCGCTGGACGCGGCGCTGGCCCGGCTGCGCTCCGCGGTCGGCGGCGAGGCGACCGTGCTGGCCGGCGTCCCCGGCCTGGCGGCCGCCGCCCCGGCCCTCGGCGACACCTCCGGCGCGGTGCACTGGTACGACAGCGGTGACGTGCACAGCCGGCCGCTGCACGCCGGCCCGGTGACCGCACTGGCGGGTGCCGCCCTCGGCACCGACCCGGCCGACCCCGGCCCCGCCCTGCTGGCCAGCGGCGGTTTCGACGGGGCCGTCCGGCTCTGGGGCCCGGGCGGCGATCCGATGCCCGATCCCGCCGACCGGCGGCCCTGTGCAGTGGCGGCAGTGGCGCTCGGCACCGGCCCGGCCGGACTGGTGGTGGCCGCCGCCTGGGCCGACGGACTGATCCGGATCCGCCGGCCGGAACAGCCGGGCGGCCCGCTCGACCTGCGGCTCGGCTCCCGGGTCTGGACCCTCGCGCTGGTCGGCGACACCCTGCTGGCCGGCCTCGACGACGGCCTGGTCGCCGTCCGGCTGCGCCAGCCCTGAACGGGCGGCACATGAAGGAACCGCCGCCCGGCACGGAGCCGGACGGCGGTTCGAGGGGACTGCGGAGGTCAGCCCAGCGTGTCCGCCGCGGTCGGCGAGGAGTCGCGCAGGAACTGCGTGCAGCGCTCCGCCTCGTCCTTCTCGTCGATCGCGCCGGCGGCCCGGCCCAGCGCGTGCAGCGCCCGCAGGAAGCCGCGGTTCGGCTCGTGCTCCCACGGCACCGGGCCGTGCCCCTTCCAGCCGCTGCGGCGCAGCGCGTCCAGACCGCGGTGGTACCCGGTGCGGGCGTACGCGTAGGACTCGACCGTGCGACCGGCCGCGAAGGCGTCGTCGGCCAGCTGCGCCCAGGCGAGCGAGGAGGTCGGGTAGGCGGCCGCGACCTCCGCGGGGGTGGCACCAGAGGCCAGCAGCTCCAGCGGGCCGGGCTCGGCCGGCAGGTGGGTCGGCGGGGGGCCGCCGAGCAGGTTCTCGTGAATGCTCATGGCCCCCAGTCAACCATCCCCGGGCGGATCCCCGGACACGCCGGTGCCCCGGACGGCCGGGACCTGGGTCCGACCGTCCGGGGCACCGGGAGGGCCCTACTTGATGCGGTTGCCCGCCGAGCGCAGCTGCTGCGCGGCCTCGAGCACGCGGGCGGCCATGCCGGCCTCGGCCAGCTTGCCCCAGGTGCGCGGGTCGTAGGTGTTCTTCTTGCCGACCTCGCCGTCGACCTTCAGCACGCCGTCGTAGTTGCGGAACATGTGGTCCACGACCGGGCGGGTGAAGGCGTACTGGGTGTCGGTGTCGAGGTTCATCTTCACCACGCCGTTCTGCAGCGCGGTGGCGATCTCCTCGGCGGTGGAGCCGGAGCCGCCGTGGAAGACGAAGTCGAACGGGTCGGCCTTGCCGTACTGCTTGCCGATCTCGTCCTGCAGGTCGCGCAGGAGCTCCGGCTTCAGCACGACGTTGCCCGGCTTGTACACGCCGTGCACGTTGCCGAAGGACGCGGCCAGCAGGTAGCGGCCCTTCTCGCCCAGGCCCAGCGCCTCGGCGGTGCGGACGGCGTCGTTGACGGTGGTGTACAGCTCGTCGTTGATCTCGTGCGAGACACCGTCCTCCTCGCCGCCGGTCGGGGTGATCTCGACCTCAAGGATGATCTTGGCGGCGGCGGCCTGGGCCAGCAGCTCCTGGCCGATGGCCAGGTTGTCGGCCAGGGTCTCGGCGGAGCCGTCCCACATGTGCGACTGGAACAGCGGGTTCTGGCCCTTGGCCACGCGCTCGGCGGAGATCGCCAGCAGCGGGCGGACGTAGGCGTCCAGCTTGTCCTTCGGGCAGTGGTCGGTGTGCAGCGCGACGGTGATGTCGTACTTGGCGGCGACGATGTGCGCGAACTCGGCCAGGGCGACCGCGCCGGTCACCATGTCCTTGCTGTGCTGGCCGCCGAGGAACTCCGCGCCACCCGTGGAGATCTGGATGATGCCGTCGCTCTCGGCCTCGGCGAAGCCGCGCAGGGCGGCGTGCAGCGTCTGCGACGAGGTCACGTTGATGGCCGGGTAGGCGAACTTGCCCGCCTTGGCCCGGTCCAGCATCTCGTTGTAGACATCGGGGGTTGCGATAGGCATGCGAATCCGCTCCTGTCGGTGTGGGGCGATCGGACGACGCTGTCCGACTGCTCGATACGCCTCTGGTCACGGGCGCGATCGGTACGAGAAGAGGGTGGTCCTCGACCGCCGGCCGGACACCAGGGCCATCTTCCCAGACTCGCCCTTCCCACACACCCAGCGGCCCGCCCCTTGGGACGGATGACAGGGGAAGCGACGGCCGTGGTCCCGTCGGCCGCGGGGACTTTAGACCGCTCGTAAGGGGGGAGCGCTATCCTGCGCCCGTGGACTACAACCAGCTAGCCGTCAACCTGCTCGACGCCAAGTCGCTCGTCGCGTCCGTGGGCGCCATCGGGATTCTCGCGATCATCTTCGCCGAGACCGGCCTGCTGGTCGGGTTCTTCTTCCCCGGTGACTCCCTGCTGATCCTGGCGGGCGTCGCCGCCTCCAGCGCCGCGGACAAGGTGCTCGGCGAGGGCGCCCGGCTGCCGGCCGCGATCCTGTTCGTCGGCGCGCCGATCTGCGCCATCGCCGGCGCCCAGCTGGGCCACGCGTTCGGTGTGAAGGTGGGGCCGCGGCTCTTCGAGAAGCCGGAGTCGAAGATCTTCCGGCGCGAGTTCGTGGTGAAGGCCGAGGAGTACTTCGACAAGTTCGGCCCGGCCAAGGCCGTGGTGATGGCCCGCTTCATCCCGGTGGTGCGGACCTTCCTCAACCCGGTGGCCGGCACCCTCGGCATGCCCGCCCGGAAGTTCTTCGTCTGGAACGTGGTCGGCGGCGTCCTGTGGACCGAGTCCATGCTGATGATCGGCTACTTCTTCGGCGACGCGATGGCGCCGGTGATCGACAAGTACCTGCTGCCCGCGATGGCGTTCATCATCCTGCTGTCGATCTCGCCGATCATCATCGAGGTGATCCGCGAGCGGAAGAAGAAGAAGGCCGGCGCCGAGGCCGAGCAGCCCGGCGAGCCGGTCGGCGGCGGCCGCCACCGCAAGGGCTGACCGCGGCGGGAGACGGCAACGGCCGGTGTTTCACGTGAAACACCGGCCGTTCGCGTATCCGCGGGTCAGCGGGGTGCGGGCTCAGAGGCCCAGGTCGTCCAGGGTGTAGGCGGTGTAGTACGGCAGGCCCGCCTCCTCGATCGCGGCGGCGCCGCCGCGCTCCACGATCACCGCGACGCCGACCACCTCGGCGCCGGCCTCGCGCAGCGCCTCGACCGCGGTCAGCACCGAGCCACCGGTGGTGGAGGTGTCCTCGACCGCCAGCACCCGGCGGCCCTTCACGTCCGGGCCCTCGATCCGGCGCTGCAGGCCGTGCGCCTTGCCCGCCTTGCGGACCACGAAGGCGTCCAGCTTGCGGCCGCGGGCGGCGGCGGCGTGCAGCATCGACGCGGCCACCGGGTCGGCACCCAGGGTCAGTCCGCCGACCGCGTCGTACTCCAGGTCCGCGGTCGCGTCCAGCATGACCTTGCCGACCAGCGGCGCCGCCTCGGCGTCCAGCGTGATGCGGCGCAGGTCGACGTAGTAGTCGGCCTCCAGCCCGGAGGAGAGGGTGACCTTGCCGTGCACGACGGCCTTGTCCTTGATCTGCGCCAGCAGGGCGTCCCGGTCATTGCTCATGAGCAGCCAGTTTACGGGCGCCCGGAGCCCCGAGGCGCGTCAGCGTCGGCGCAGCGCGCGGACCAGCACCACGGCGCCGCCGATCAGGGCCACACCGCCGCCGATCACCCAGGGCATCGCGCTGCGCTCACCGGGGTGCCCGGAGAGCAGCGTCGGCTCCACGCCGCCCCAGCGGGACGCGGCCCGGGCCCGGGCGCTGTGGGACGGCGGGGTCGGCGCGTACCGGCCGTGCGGCGGGGCGTGGTCGACCTCCTCGGCGGAGCGGCCGACGATCGAACGCCGCACCGGGCCGCCGACCGGGACCGGCTCGGACTCGTAGGGAAGCTCCGGCTGCGGGGCGGGCAGCGCGTCCGGCTCGCCGAACGGCAGGCCCGGCTCGTCGTCGCTGAAGGCGATCAGGTCGGACAGGTCGTCGTCCAGGTCGCCGCCGATCGACCGGTCCTCCAGGTAGACCACGGTGGCGCCGTCCTCGTCCGTGCCGTCCAGGTCCTCCTCGGCCACGGTGAGCTCCTCGACCAGCGTCGCCGCCGCCCGGTCGAGCAGCCGCCGCGCGGCGGCCTCCCGGGTCTCGGCGTCGAAGGCGGCCAGCCGCCCGGCGACCTCCGCCACCGCGTCGAACCGGACCCGGGTGCCGCCCGGGGCCTCGGCCACGGTGATCCGCAGCAGCACCGAGACCGCCGCCCCGCCGCGGATCTCCTCGCCGGACAGCCGGACCAGCAGCTCGTCGCCGACCCAGCCGTCACCGGACAGCGAGCCGCCGTACGTGATGGTGGAGCCGCCGATCCGCACCCGCAGCCGCCCGCCGGTCTCGACCGGCGAGGACGCCTCCGAGATGGCGCTCAGGCCGGGCACGCAGCGCGCCACCAGCTCGCGGTCCAGCAGGGCCTCCCGGACGACCTCGGCCGGCAGCGGGACGACAACCTCATGCTCCATGCCTGCGAGCCTACCCATCCGGGCGCCCACTGCGGAGACTTGCGGTCAGGTTGGGGCGCGCGGCCGCCCGGACGGGCCACCGCAGGGCTTGCGGCGGCCCCGGCCGGGGCTCGGTCGACCAGGCTGTGCGGCGCGGCCGGACCGGGCTGTGCGGGTCAGTCGACCAGGCTGTGCGGCGCGCCCGGCCCGGGCGGCCGGGCGGCGGCCAGCCGGGCCGCGGAGCCGCGCAGGGCGTCCACGGTCAGCGAGCGCGGCGCGGGCGCGTCCGCCGCCAGGGCGAGCACCGGCCGCTCCTGCCCGGCCAGCACGAAGGCCGGCCGCTCGACCCGCTGCCCGCAGCCCGCCGGGCCGTCCGCGCCCTGGTACGGCACGGTCCGCAGGCCCGCCGCGGCCAGGCCCGCCTCGGCCGACCACAGCTGCGGTCCGACCGGGCCGGTGCGCACCGCGATCCGCCCGCCGGGAGCCAGCCGGCGGGCGGCCAGCCCCAGGAACTCCCGGGAGCGGTACTTGCCGCCGTGCGCGGAGCCGTCCAGGTCGGAGACGATCACGTCGAACTGCGGCCCGGTCGCCCGCAGCCAGTCCAGCGGATCGGCGCCGGTCACCCGCACCCGCGGGTCCCGGTACGGGTAGCCGCCGAGCGCGGCCAGCGCCGGGTCGCGGCGGGCCAGGTCGGTCAGTTCCGGATCGAGCTCGACCACCTGGACCGAGCCGACCCCCGGGTGGCGCAGCACCTCGCGCAGGGCCAGGCCGTCCCCGCCGAGCACCAGCACCCGGCCGGCCGGCGCGGCCGCCATCGCCGGGCGGACCAGGGCCTCGTGCTCGCGGTACTCGTCGGCGCCGCAGACCGCGAGCCGGCCGTCCAGGTAGAGCTCCAGCGGCGGGGCCGGGCGCTGCTCGGGAACCCGGGCGGCCGCGCCGTCGGGGCCCGCCCCGGCGGCGGGCGGACCGCCGGTGAGCACGATCTCCTGGTAGCGGCTCTGCGCCGCGAAGCGGATCTGCCCGCCGTACAGCGCCTGCCGGGCGGCCCGCTCGATCAGGCCGGTGCAGGCGGCGGCCACCGCGAGCACCGCGAGGACCAGGCCGCAGCCGGTCCACAGCAGCGGGCGGGCCCGGCGCGACGGCTCGGCGCGGAACAGCCAGAGCACCACGGCGGCGCCGGCCAGCGCGTTCACCGCGCCGGTGAGCAGTGCCCCGGTCGCCTGGCCGACCGCGGGCAGCAGCAGGAACGGGAAGGCCAGCCCGCCGATCAGCGCGCCCACGTAGTCGGCGGCGAACAGGTCGGCGGCGGCCCGGCCGGCGTGCTCCCGCCGGATCCGCTGGATCAGGGTCATCAGCAGCGGGATCTCGGCGCCGATCAGCAGGCCGATCAGGAAGGTGGTGGCGACCAGCGCGGCCATCGCCGCCCGGTGGTGGTCCAGCCAGGCCCAGCCCGTGTACAGGCCGAGCACCGAGAGGCCGCCGGTCAGCGCCAGCGCGCACTCGACCAGGGCGAAGGAGGTGGCCGGGCGCCGGGTCAGGCCCTTGACGAGCAGTGAGCCCACGCCCATTGCGAAGACCATCACGGACAGCACCACGGAGGTCTGGGTGACCGAGTCGCCCAGCAGGTACCCGCCGAGGGCGACCAGCTCCAGCTCGTACACCAGGCCGCAGGCCGCGCAGACGAACGCCGCCAGCAGTACCAGCAGCCGGGCGGCCCGGGGCCGCAGCGGGATCCGTATGGCGCCGCCGGCCCGGACCGCGCCGACGGGCGGCCCGGGCGGGCGCGGCGGCGGATCCGCGGGGCCGTCGTGACCCGGCTGAGCGGACGGTCGGGCCGGATGGTTGATCATGTCGTGACGCTACGTGAGAACCGCCACCGATAGCTGCACCCGTCGGAGTGACACCTGCGGTAGCTGCATTGACGTTTCGTCACCAGGTTCCAAGGGTGTCGTCCGAGGTGGTGGCGGTGCGCAGGACCAGCGAGGAGCGGGTACAGACCAGTCTTCCCTCCTGCGGGTAGGCGTGCCAGGTGCGCCACAGGACGCGGCGGTCCTCGCAGTGCGCGACCAGCGCGGTGAAGGCGCTCGGGTCGCCCGGGAAGATCCCGGCCAGGCCGCGCGGATGGCCCTCCACCAGGGCCAGCAGCTCCTGGGCGCGGGCGGCGAACACGTGCGGCGGCAGCTCCTCGATCCGGGCCGCGAACTCGTACTCCCAGCCCGCGACCTGCTCGGCCACCCGGGCGGGCAGCGGGGTGCGCCGGCCGGGCAGGCAGGCCACCGTCTCCAGGCAGTCACCGGGGCCGGCCGCCAGGATCACCTGGTGGGAGGCGCCGAGCAGGCGCAGCTGGAGGGTGCCGCGGATCCGCCCGCCGTCGTGGCCGGGGTCGCCGTCGGCGCCGGGGTCGCCGGCGCCGTCCGTGCCGTCCAGTCTCAGGTCCCGGACGGCCAGCGCGGGCAGCGGGTCACCGCCCAGCTGCCACGCCAGGTCGCCGGCGCGGGTGTCCGTGTAGGAGGTCTGCAGTGTGGTGAGCATGCTCGGCTCCGCGTTTCAGCTCCGTGCACGTCCTGTGGGCAGCGTCGGTCTCGGCGGGGCGAGGCTGTTCGAGGCTGTCCGGTCCAGGGCGCGGCCGACCGTGGAAGGAAGGATTCCGGCTGGAGATTCAGCAGCAGAGAAGCACGAATTCTCCGGGTCCGTCAGGGATTTACCCATCTTTGTCGTGCATTCACCGTTCTGGGCGCAGTGTCCGACTGGGTGTGATCAACGGTGGGATTGACTCTGTCCGCCGCACGCCTCCGCCCGGGCGCGTGCGCCGTGCGCGCGGGTCGTACGCCCCACCCCGCGGGCGCGAAATCATCCCTTCGGAGCTACTGCGCACGGGTGAAGGGAAGGGCGTTCTGCTGACGTCAGAGGCGCTGCAGCCGGGCCACGGCCTCTTCGAGGACGGCGTCCTGCTTGCAGAAGGTGAAGCGGACGAGCGGGCGGCCGGCCTCGGTGTCGTCGTAGAACACCACGTTCGGGATGGCGACCACGCCGCAGCGGGCGGGGAGCGAGCGGCAGAACTCCAGGCCGTCCTTCTCGCCGAGCGGGGTGATGTCGGTGGTGATGAAGTACGTGCCCTCCGGCGTGAAGACGCCGAAGCCCGCCGCGGTCAGGCCGTCGGCGAGCAGGTCGCGCTTGCGGCGCAGGTCGGCGCGGAGGGTGTCGAAGTAGCTGTCGGGCAGCCGCAGTGCCTCGGCGACGGCGTACTGGAACGGACCGGCGGAGACGTAGGTCAGGTACTGCTTGGCGGTGCGGACGGCGGACACCAGCGCGGGGGCGGCGGTCACCCAGCCGACCTTCCAGCCGGTGAAGGAGAAGGTCTTGCCGGCCGAGGAGATCGAGACGGTCCGCTCGCGCATCCCGGGCAGCGCGGCGATCGGGTGGTGCCCGCCGCTGAAGGCCAGGTGCTCGTAGACCTCGTCGGTGACGACCAGCAGGTCGTGCTCGACCGCGAGCCGGGCGATCTCGGCGAGCTCCTCGGCGTGGAGCACCAGGCCGGTCGGGTTGTGCGGGGTGTTGACCAGCAGCAGCCGGGTGCGCGGGGTGATCAGCGCACGCAGCTCGTCCAGGTCGGGCCGGAACGAGGGGGCCCGCAGGGTCAGCGGGACGCGGGTGGCGCCGGCCATCGCGATGCAGGCCGCGTACGAGTCGTAGAACGGCTCGAAGGCGATCACCTCGTCGCCCGGCTCCAGCAGGGCGAGCATCGCCGCCGCGATCGCCTCGGTGGCGCCCGCGGTGACCAGCACCTCGGTGTCCGGGTCCCAGTCGAGGCCGTAGAAGCGCTGCTGGTGCTCGGCGACGGCCTGCCGCAGCTCGGGGATGCCGGGGCCGGGCGGGTACTGGTTGCCGCGGCCGGTCAGCACCGCGTCGGCGGCGGCCCGGGCGATCTCGGCGGGCCCGTCGGTGTCGGGGAAGCCCTGGCCGAGGTTGATCGAACCGGTGGACGTGGCCAGCGCCGACATCTCCGCGAAGATCGTCGTCCCCAGGCCCGCCAACCGGCGGTTCAACAGCGGCCTCGCGCTCATTCCGGCTCCTCACGCCTCGTCGTCGCAGACCATCATCGGGCGCGCGGGGTCCGGTCACAAGCAGTGACGGGCCGCCCCGGCGTGCGGGGCGGCCCGTCAGCGGGTGCGGGGGAGGATCAGGCCTCGTCGCCCGTGCCCTCGCCGTTCTCGCCGTCCTCGCCCTCGATCTCCTCCTGGAGGCCGAGGCGCTCGACGATCCACTGCTCGAACCCGACCGAGGCCTGGGTCCAGTTCGCGGTGGTGGTGACGAAGTAGTCCAGGTTGACGCCGGCGCCGACGATCATCTGGGACTCGCCGATCAGGCGGACCACGCCGTCCTCGTGGGTGTGGGTGTAGACCTTGGGCCACAGGGTCTCGCGGTTCCACTCGTCGATCAGGTCGAGGATCTCGCCCTTGCGCTCGAGCGGGTACGAGCGGTCGTAGAACGCGCGGACCGCGAAGAGCTCCTTGTGGTCGCCGCGGAACATGTAGTAGACCCGGAAGCCCTCCCACGGCGCGGTGAGGTCACCCTCCTCGTCCACGACGTGCTTGAGCTGCATCTGGTCGAGCAGCTGGGACACCAGGTTCTGGTCCGGCACGACCACCGGCGGCGGACCGGCCGGAGCGCCGCCGGGCTGGCCGCCACCCTGCGGCGGCTGCGGCATGCCGAAGGACGGGATGGACGACGGGTCGATGCTCACGGGGGTCCCTTTCACACGGTGCGCAAGGGTGGCTGCTGTCAGCGACGGGGGCCGCCCTCGGGTCTCCCTCCATCCTGCCTCATTCGTGGCCTGCGGCACAGAGACCACCGGAGTGCGTGATCACCCGATCTGGATCCAGCGCATGGTGCTCTTGGCGCCGGCGTCGTAGTACACGTCGCTCTGCCAGGTCCACGGGGAGAGCCGGTGGGTGCCGATCCCGCCGTCCAGGTAGAACCAGACCTCGTTGTTGCCCGAGTAGACGTCGTCGACGCTGTAGATCGTGACCCCGGTGTACCCGGCGTTGGCGAAGCAGAGGCGGCCGCTCCAGTTGTAGTTGAAGACGTTCACGAAGTCATAGCGGCCGTTGCAGTTGACCCGGCTGATCGCTGAGGCGTCGCTGGTCGGCAGGGCCAGGGCCAGGGCGGCGGCACCGGCGAGGACCAGTGCGGCGCGGCGGCGTACGGATGCCACGGTGGTGCTCCTCCCGTCGGTCGGACGCCCCATGCTGGGTGGCGCCCGGTGGACGCCGCCAGGAAGTTGTCAGGAGCCTGTCCGGAGGAACTGCCGGTTGCCCGGGACAAACCCCCGGGAGTCGTGAATTTGCTCACCGACCAAGCCTGGTAGGGGAGTTGCAGCCGGGGCAGCGGGGCCGTTAGCGTCCGGACGACAGTCGCGCCGTAGGCGCGGCGCGCCACCGGAGCGGCCGCCGGGCCGCTGCACGCCACCTTGGGGGGAGACGTGTCGGAGCAAGGGGTGCCGGAACGCACGGGCGGCCTGGGGGAGCGGCTGCGCGGCCTCCGGCTCGACTGCGGCCTGACCCAGGAGGACCTGGGCGCCGCGACCAGCATCAGTGTCCGCACCATCAGCGACGTGGAGCGGGGGGTGTCCTGCCCGCGGATCTCCACCATCCGGCTGCTGGCGCAGGCCTTCGGCCTGTCCGAGGAGCAGCGCGAGGAGCTCAACCGGCTGGCCAGGATCCAGCGCGACCGGATGGCCCGCAGCCGCTACCGGGCCGGCGGCCCGCGGACGGAGGCCTACGCGTGAGGCGGGCGCTCGCGGGCGCCACCGCGGCCGCGGTGCTGCTGCTCGCGGGCTGCGCGTCGGGCGGCGGGCCGGGTGCCGCGCCGGCCGGCGCGCTCACCCCGCCGCCGATCGCGGCCGCGCCGTCGGCGCCGGCCAGCGGGCGGGGCGGCATGCTGGGGCTGCCGCTCTCCGCGTACCGCAGCGACGACCGGCAGTCCGAGGAGCACTTCCGGGCGGTGCGGTCGCTCACCGCGAAGTGCCTGCGGGACGCCGGCTTCCGGGTCGACCCGGCGTCGCTGTTCCGCGGGTCCGCCCCGGCGGACGTGGACAACGACACCGCGATGCCGGGCGGCGCCTGGGGGTACCTCGGTACCGCGGCCGCCGCCGTCCAGGGCTTCCACGCCCGGCCCGCGGAGAGGCCCGGCGCGGCCGGTGCCGCGGCACCGGCACCGGCCGGCTCGGAGGCCGAGCAGTCGATGACCGAGCGGTGCACCCGGGAGAGCCTGCAGCGGCTCCAGCTGCCGGAGTCGGCGGAGAGCAGGCTGGTGTCCGAGCTGTTCGGCGCCTCGCTGGTCGCGGTCGGCAAGGACCACCGGGTGGTCGCGGCCACCGCCGCCTGGCGCGAGTGCATGGCCGGGGCCGGGTTCCGCGTCGAGGACCCGGAGGCGCTGGTGACCCGCTACCGCCGGAGCCCCTCGGTGCAGCCCGACGAGCTGTCCGCGGCCCGGGCGGACGCCGACTGCACCGCCACCGCGGGCCTGGCCGGCATCTGGTTCGCGGTGCTGGCCGGCTACCAGCAGCAGCAGATCGAGCGCCACGGCGAGCAGCTCGCCGGGATGCAGCGCCAGCTGCGCGAGCGGGCCGACCGGATCGCCGCGGTCCTCGCCGAGAACGGCGCCTGAACGCGGCGGAGGGCGGACCGGGAGACCCCGGTCCGCCCTCCGCGCGGGCCCGCTACTTCTTCAGCGAGGGCTTGGGCCCGACGCCGAGCCGGTCCTGCGCCTCGTCCCGGTCGACCAGCACGGTGTCGCCGTCGTGCACCCGCCCGGAGAGGATCTCCTTGGCCAGCTGGTCGCCGATCGCCGACTGCACCAGCCGGCGCAGCGGCCGGGCGCCGTACGCCGGGTCGTAGCCGGTCAGCGCCAGCCAGTCGCGGGCGGCCGGGGTGACCTCCAGGCTGAGCCGGCGCTCGTGCAGGCGCTTGGC
This sequence comes from Kitasatospora sp. NPDC048365, assembly GCF_043200835.1. Lineage (NCBI taxonomy): Bacteria > Bacillati > Actinomycetota > Actinomycetes > Kitasatosporales > Streptomycetaceae > Kitasatospora > Kitasatospora sp. NPDC048365. The sequence goes on along the minus strand of NZ_JBICYJ010000019.1, from coordinate 97,897 downwards.
CAGGGCCGCCACCTGCAGGTCGACGATCCGGCTGAGCTCCTCGGTGCCCAGCGGGTCGAAGACCACGATGTCGTCCAGCCGGTTCAGGAACTCCGGCTTGAACGCGCCGCGCACCGTCTCCAGCACCAGCTGCTTCTTGCGCTCCTGAGGCGTGGCCGGGTCGACCAGGTACTGGCTGCCCAGGTTGGAGGTGAGGATCAGGATCGCGTTGCGGAAGTCCACCGTGCGGCCCTGGCCGTCGGTGAGCCGCCCGTCGTCCAGCACCTGGAGCAGCACGTCGAACACCTCGGGGTGGGCCTTCTCCACCTCGTCCAGCAGCACCACGCTGTACGGGCGGCGCCGCACGGCCTCGGTGAGCTGGCCGCCCTCCTCGTAGCCGACGTACCCGGGCGGGGCGCCGACCAGGCGGGAGACCGAGTGCTTCTCGCCGTACTCGCTCATGTCGATCCGGACCATCGCCCGCTCGTCGTCGAACAGGAAGTCCGCGAGCGCCTTGGCCAGTTCGGTCTTGCCGACGCCGGTCGGGCCGAGGAAGAGGAAGGAACCGGTCGGGCGGTCCGGGTCGGCGATGCCGGAACGGGTGCGGCGCACCGCGTCCGACACGGCCCGGACGGCCTCGCCCTGGCCGATCAGGCGCCGGCCCAGCTCCTCCTCCATCCGCAGCAGTTTGGCGCTCTCGCCCTCCAGCAGCCGGCCGGCCGGGATACCCGTCCAGGAGGCGACCACGTCGGCCACGTCGTCCGGACCGACCTGCTCCTTGACCATGGTGGCGGCCGGGTCGTCCGCGGCGCGGTCCTGCGCCTCGGTCAACTCCCGCTCGGCGGCCGGGATCTCGGCGTACATCAGCTTGGACGCGCGCTCGAAGTCGCCGTCCCGCTGGGCGCGTTCGAGCGCGCCGCGCAGGTCGTCCAGGCGCTCCTTGAGCTCGCCGACCCGGTTGAGCGACTTCTTCTCCTGCTCCCAGCGGGCGTTGAGGGTGCTCAACTGCTCCTGCTTGTCGGCGAGATCGCGGCGCAGCTTGCCGAGCCGCTCGACCGAGGCCGGGTCCGACTCCTTCTCCAGCGCCAGCTCCTCCATCCGCAGGCGGTCGACCGAGCGCTGCAGCTCGTCGATCTCCACCGGGGAGGAGTCGATCTCCATCCGCAGCCGGGAGGCGGCCTCGTCGACCAGGTCGATGGCCTTGTCCGGCAGGAAGCGGGCGGTGATGTACCGGTTGGACAGGGTGGCGGCGGCGACCAGCGCGGCGTCGGTGATCTCCACCTTGTGGTGCGCCTCGTAGCGGCCCTTGAGGCCGCGCAGGATCGCGATGGTGTCCTCCACGCTGGGCTCGCCGACCAGCACCTGCTGGAAGCGGCGCTCCAGCGCCGGGTCCTTCTCGATCCGCTCGCGGTACTCGTCCAGCGTGGTGGCGCCGACCATCCGCAGCTCGCCGCGGGCCAGCATCGGCTTGAGCATGTTGCCCGCGTCCATCGCCGAGTCGCCGCCGGCGCCCGCGCCGACCATGGTGTGCAGCTCGTCGATGAAGGTGATCACCTGGCCGTCGGAGGCCTTGATGTCGTTCAGGACGGCCTTCAGCCGCTCCTCGAACTCGCCGCGGTACTTGGCGCCGGCCACCATCGCCGCGAGGTCCAGCGCGACCAGGCGCTTGCCGCGCAGCGACTCCGGCACGTCGCCGGCCACGATCCGCTGGGCCAGGCCCTCGACCACGGCGGTCTTGCCGACGCCGGGCTCGCCGATCAGCACCGGGTTGTTCTTGGTCCGGCGGGAGAGCACCTGGACCACCCGGCGGATCTCCTGGTCCCGGCCGATCACCGGGTCGAGCTTGCCGCTGCGGGCGGCCTGGGTGAGGTCGGAGCCGTACTTCTCCAGGGCCTTGTAGGTGCCCTCCGGGTCCGGCGAGGTGACCCGGGCCGAGCCGCGGACGTCCTTGAACGCCGCCAGCAGCGCCTTGGCGGTGGCGCCCTGCCGGCCGAGCAGGTCGGCGACCGCGCCGCCCTCGGCGGCCAGGCCGACCATCAGGTGCTCGGTGGAGACGTACTGGTCGTCCAGGTCGGCGGCGCGCCGGCCGGCCTCCTCCAGCACCGCGAGGGTGTCCCGGGCGAGCTGCGGCGCCGCGACCGTGGAGCCCTGCGCGGTGGGCAGCGCGGCGGCCTGCTGCCGGGCGGCGGCGGTCAGCGGCGCGACGTCCGCCCCGACGGCCTCCAGCAGCGGGCGGGCGATGCCCTCGGGCTGGTCGAGCAGCGCCAGCAGGATGTGCACCGGCTTGACGTCCGGGTTACCCGCGGCGCCGGCCCGCTGGATCGCGGAGGACAGGGCGTCCTGCGTCTTGCTGGTGAACTTGCTGGCATCCACTGCTGGCGTACCCCTTTCGGTCGGGAAGACTGTTGCTCTCTACAGCATGCACTAAGTTGAGTCTATTCCACTCAACTTTTGGGTGAACTCCTTGTCGGGCCGCGCGGGACGTCCACCCGGGTCAGCCCGAGCAGTGCCCGGGCCGGCCCGACCGGCCGCTGCCCGGACGGCCAGACCGCCCGCAGCGGCCGGTGCAGGTCCAGCCCCGCCACCGGGACGGCGACCAGCCGGCCGGTGGCCAGCTCCTCGGTGACCGCCAGCTCGCTCAGGCAGACCGGCCCGGCACCGGCCAGCGCGGCCGCCTTCAGCGCGGTCGAGGAGGCCAGCTCCAGCCGGGGCGCGGCCGCCCCGCCGAACCGGGCCAGCGCCTCCTCCAGCACCTCCCGGGTGCCCGACCCCGGCTCCCGCAGCACCAGCGGGGTGGCCGCCAGCTCCTCGCCGGTGACCGGCGCCCGGCGGCGGGCCCAGCGGTGCTCCGGCGCCACCACGACCACCAGGGTGTCCGCGGCGACCACCGCGCCCTCCAGCCCGGCGGGCGTACCGGTGCCCTCGACGAACCCCAGGTCGGCGTCGCCCGCCAGCACGTGCGCGGCCACGTCCGAGGAGTTGGCGGTGCGCAGCGTCACCGCGGTGCCCGGGCTGGCCTGGTGCAGCGCCAGCAGCCAGCCGGGCATCAGGTACTCGGCCACCGTCAGGCTGGCCACCACCCGCAGCCGGGCGTCCCGCCTGCCGCGCAGCGCGTCGATCCCGGCGTCCAGCGCCTGCGCCGCCTCCACCACGTTCCGGGCCCACTCGACCACCAGGCGGCCCGCCTCGGTGGGTCGGGAGCCGCGCGGCGAGCGCTCCAGCAGCGGGACGCCGATCTGCCGCTCCATGCCCTTGATCCGGGCGCTGGCGGCGGGCTGGCTGACTCCCAGCTCGGCGGCGGCCCGGCCGACGCTGCCCAGCCGGGCCACCGCCAGCAGCAGTTCGAGGGCGCCGAGCTCGGGGACGTGCGGGGAGAGAGCCATAGGGTCAGGCTATGTCCTCATAGCCCGGCGGACGCTACCGCAGGTCGAAGCGGCCCGCGAGGGTGGAACCATGGCACTCCTCCTCGCTCCCCGGGCCCGGTTCGCGGCCCTCGACCTCGGCCGGCTCGGCCCCAACTGGTACGCCACCGTGATGGGCACCGCGATCGTCGCCAACGGCGCCGCCGCGCTCCCGCTCGACGTACCCGGCCGGACCGGCTTCGCGGAGCTGATGTGGGTGCTCGCCCTGGCCGCGCTGGCCGTCCTGGTCCCGGCCCGCGCCGTCCACCTGCTGCGGCACCGCGAGGCCGCCCGCCGCCACCTGCTGGACGAGCCGGCCGCCGCAGTCTTCTACGGCTGCCCGCCGATGGCCCTGGTCGCCGTCGGCTACGGAACCCTGGCGGTCGGCGCCCCGCTGATCGGCGACGGCCCGGCCGTCGCCGTCGACCTGGCGCTGTGGACGGTCGGCACCCTGTACGCGGTCGCGGTGGCGGCCGGCATCCCGCTGCTGATGATCACCCGGCACCGGCTCTCGGTCCTGGAGGCCAACCCCACCTGGCTGCTGCCGGTGGTGGCGCCGATGGTGGCCGCCGCGCTCGGCCCCGCGCTGATCCCGCACCTGCCCGAGGGCGGGGCCCGGGCCGCGATGCTCTACGTCTGCTTCGCGCTGTTCGGCGCCAGCCTGCTGGCCACCCTGGTGCTGCTGCCGGTGGTCTTCGCCGGGCTGGTCCACCACAAGCTGCCCGCGCTGGTGCTGACCCCCTCGCTCTTCCTGGTGCTCGGACCGCTCGGGCAGTCCACCACCGCCGCCAACACGCTGGCCGACGCCACCCGCAGCGCCGCGCCGGCGCTGACCGGTCCCGCCACGGCCTTCGCGGTGCTGTACGGCGTCGCCGTGATGGGCTTCGCGCTGCTGTGGCTGCTGGTCGCGCTGGCCGCCAACCTGCGGGCGCTGCGGGCCGAGATGCCGTTCGCGATGACCTGGTGGGCCTTCACCTTCCCGCTCGGCACCCTGGTGACCGGCGCCGCCGGGCTGGAGCGGCACACCGGTTTCGCGGGCTTCACCGGCCTGGCTGCCGGGCTGCTGGTGCTGCTGATCGGCGCCTGGGCGGTGGCCGCCGCGCGGACCGTCGCGGGGCTGCTGGACGGCCGGCTGCTGTGAGCCGGCGCCGCCAATAGCCCCCACCCGGGGCGGTGCGCCGGGCGGGGGGCTGGATTCCGGTTCCGAGGATTCTGCGAAGAATTCGGAAATTCTGGGGTCCGAACGGTCTCCGGTGCGGGCCGGGCGGTGGGATGCCTGGTGGGGGGCCGGTTGCTGTGGTGTTGTGTACATGACTGTCCAGGTGTTCGAATGGCCCCCGGGCGGTCGACCGAATGGTCGTCAGGTGGCAGGGAGTGCTTCCGGAAAATCGGAATTTCCGCAGGTCGCCGCGCGCACACTTTGCAGGTTCATGCACTTGCGGGAACCTGCAACCGGAGAGCACTTGTTCGCAGGACGCCGCGCTGTGAGGGTTGTGACACGCCAGGTCGCACGGGCCGCCGCAGCCCGGAGTGAGCTTGCTCTTCGTCGTGGGTGCGAGAGGTGCGTCCCGCACCGACGGACCGGGGGGAAGAAGAGCGCCGGCCGGGAAGCCACGTGTGGTGGTGGCCCCCGGAACCGGAGTCGGTGAGGCGTTGCTGCTCCGCCTCGCCGAAAGCGTCACAGGACCGGCGTGAACCGAGCGGGTTCCCCGGGGTTTCAGAGTGCAACTGCGCGCTGGCCCCGGGGAACACGCCCGGACGCGGGCCTCCCGCGTTCCCGCAGGTCGACACCGCTGAGAGCATGTCCTGCGCACAGACCCGAGGAGACCGGCAGGAGAGCTCGACGTGGCCGCCGAACCCGCAACCGACCACGGCGACGGCCTCCCCGACGAAGCCGCGGCGCGCCGCTACCTCGCCATCCTCGCCGAGGGCGGCCGGATCCCCGTCGCCTCCGTCACCGACGCCGACCGGCCCGCGATCGACCAGTTGCTGACGATCGGCCTCGTCATGGCCAACCCCATCGACGCCGCCTACCTCGCCGTCAGCCCCCGCTCCGTCGGCGACCGGCTGGGCGCGGACATGCGCTCCCGGGCGGCCCGCCTCCTCCAGAACGCCGACCGGCTGCCCGACGCCCTCGCCGGCCTCGCCCGCGCCTACGACGCGATGCCCCGCGAGGCCGACCAGAGCCGCCCCACCGTCTACCTCGAAGGCCGCGACCGGATCCGCCACCGCATCGCCGAGCTCGTCTCCGACTGCAAGGAGGAGCTGCTCACCGCCCAGCCCGGCCCCCGGCCCCCCTCCAGCCTCGAACTCGCCAGGCCCCAGGACAGCGCCTTCGTCGGCCGCGGCGGAAAGCTCCGCACCATCTACCAGCCGATGGTCCTCGGCGAGTCGGTGACCGTCGAGTACGCCGCCGAGCTGACCTCCATCGGGGCCGAGTTCCGCCTCCTCGACGAGCCGTACCAGCGGATGATCATCGTCGACCGCCGGTGCGCCGTCATCCCGGCCGCCGACGACCACAGCCGCGCCGTCCTGCTCTCGGACCCGGCCGCCGTCGCCTTCCTGGTCGCCTGCTTCGAACGGGACTGGGCCCGCGCCGACCTCGTCCAGTGGCACCAGGTCGACAACCGCCAGGTCACCCGCTCCGTCTCCGACCGGGTCGGCCGGCTGCTGGCCACCGGTCTGACCCAGCGCGGCGTCGCCTCCCGGCTCGGCCTCAGCGAGCGCACCGTGGCCGGCCACATCTCCCGCCTGCGCGAGCGCTACGGCGCCCAGACGCTCTTCCAGCTCGGCTGGTTGATGCGAGGCGGCCGCCGTGACTGAACCGGCCGCCCCGGGCGCGGCGGAGCGGGCGATGTACCTGGCGGTGCTGGCCCAGGGCGGGCGGACGTCGTTCCGCGAAGCGGTGACGGAGGACGCCGCCGCCGCCCTCGCCCTGATGCGGCTCGGCCTGCTGGTCCATCAGACCGTCGACGGGACGCTCAGGGCCGTCGACCCCCGCGCGGTCGCCGGCCGGACCGGCAACCGCCTGCGCGCCGAGGGCCTGGCCCGCCTGGGCCGCGCCGACCGGGTCGCGGACCAGCTGGCCGACCTCGCCGAGGCGTACGACACCGCCCCGCGCCGGACGGCCCGGGCCAGCACGGTGCGGCACGTCGACGAGATGGAGCAGATCCGCCACCGGATCCTCCAACTCGAAGCCGACTACCGGGAGGAGGCCCTGGCGGCCCAGCCGGGCAACCGGCCTGCCGCGCACCTGGCCGACGACGGCCGCTGGCGCGCCGCCCTCGACCGCGGCGTCACCATCCAGGTCCTCTACCAGCCGGATACCTACCGGGAGCGGAGCACCCGCGACTACGCCGCGCGGGCGTCCCGCTGGGGCATGCGGTTCCGGGTCCTCGACGAGGCCTTCACCCGGATGCTGGTCTTCGACCGGCGGGTCGCGGTGATCCCGGCCTCGCCGGACAACAGCAGCGCGGCCTTCGTCGAGGACCCCGCCGCGGTCGACACGCTGGTGAGCGCGTTTCTGCGGGACTGGGAGCGCGCCGAGCGGGTCCGGTGGCAGGATCTCGGACAGCAGGACGGTCTGACAGTTCACCAACAGATCGGGCGGCTGCTCGCCGAGGGCCTCACCCAGCGGGCGGTCGCCGGCCGGCTGGGTCTGAGCGAGCGAACGGTGGCGGGACATATCGCGGGTCTGCGTGACGTTTACGACGCCCAGACGCTGTTCCAGTTGGGATGGCAGATGCGAGGTGCGGAGTGAGTGGATTGAATGCGGGATCGCTGCCCAACGAGCGGGAGCGCAAGCTCTACCAGGCGATCCTCGAACAGGGCGGGCGGGTCGGCTTCCGCGAGGCGGTCGAGCAGGACGCGGCCGGCGTGCTGCGACTGATGGAGCTCGGCCTGGTGATCCATCACACCGCCGACGAGTCGCTGACCGCGGTCAACCCGCGCTCGGTCAGCGAGCGGATCAGCGCCGAGCTCCGCTCGGCCGGCACCCGGATGCTGGTCCAGGCCGAGGAGATGCCCTCGCTGCTGGCCGAGCTGACGGAGGCGTACGACGCCACCCCGCGCAAGGTGGACCGCTCCAGTGAGATCCAGCACATCGACGACTTCCGGGAGATCCGGCACCGGATCGTCCAGCTGGAGGCGGAGTGCCGCGAGGAGGTGCTGGCGGCCCAGCCCGGCGGGGCCCGGCCGGCGGACCACCTGGAGTACGCCCTGCCGCGCACCCGCGAGTACCTCGCCCAGGGCGGCCAGCTGCGCACGCTCTACCAGCCGGCGGCGCGCTTCGACGAGGCCACCGTGCGCTACGCGGCGCAGGTCACCGGCTGGGGCGAGCGGATCCGGATCCTCAGCGAGCCGTTCACCCGGGTGCTGGTCTTCGACCGGCGGGTCGCGGTGATCCCGGCCTCGCCGGACAACAGCAGCGCGGCCTTCATCGAGGACCCGGCGGTGGTCGGCTTCCTGGTCGGGGTGTTCGAGCGGGACTGGGAGCGGGCGGAGCGGGTCCAGTGGGGCTCGGTCAGCGACACCGCCGAGAGCCTGCCGGTGCACGAGCAGGTCGGCCGGCTGCTGGCCAAGGGTCTGACCCAGCGGGCGATCGCCAACCGGCTCGGGCTGAGCGAGCGGACCGTCGCCGGCCACATCTCCCGCCTGCGCGAGCTCTACGACGCCGAGACCCTCTTCCAGCTGGGCTGGCAGATGCGGGGAGCCGAGGGTCCGTCGGCGGACTGAGCCGGCGGGTGGGCCGGCCGTCCGAACGGCCGTCAGCCGGTCGCGACCTCGGAGGACCAGAAGCCGTACGGGCCGCCCGCCGGGGGCTCCCGACGCGGGCGCGGGAACTGGTCGCCGGGCGCGGTCCAGAAGCCGCCGCGCAGCGACAGCGCCATGCCCGCCCAGTCCAGCGCGGTCTCCACGGTGTGGTGCAGCGCGTCCTGCGACCAGGTGTCGTCGAAGACCAGCGGCAGCACCGGGGAGACCTGCTCGATCGTGGCGATCAGCGGGTTGTGGGTGATCGCCTCGTCGACCAGCAGCACGATCGGCTTGCGCAGCGCCGACGCCCAGCCCAGCTCCAGGCTGACCCCGGCCGACAGCGGCGCGCCGACGTACGCGAACACCAGGTCGGCGGTCTGCAGGGCCCGGAAGTCCGAGGGCACCCGGGGCTCCGGCGCGCGGCCGGCCACCGTCCAGGCGTCGCTGTGGTGCGCGCTGTAGACCGCCGCACCGCTGCGCAGCAGCGTGGTGCGCAGGGTGGTCAGCCGCGCCCGGCTGGCGAGCGTCACCACGCTGTCGGCCGGACCGGTGAGCCGCATCAGCGGCGCGGCCAGGAACACACGTGCACGCCGGCCCTCGGGGGTCTGGGCCGCGCGTTGACGCAGGTGGGGCTCACTCATGTCGACTCCGCGAAAAAGGCCGACCGGGTGTGGTTGGTGCCGGCAGGCGCTGTGGACGGTAGCTGCTCTTGCTCGTTGTGGTGTGCCCGTCCTCGGGCGATTGACAGTTCATTGGCAAGTTCAAGATCTTGCAATGGACCATCGGGAGCGAACTGATCGTCCATCGGCGAGAGCGCGCGCGTCCAGCTTTCCTCCCTGGCATCTGGATGACTGGCAGGGAGATGACGCACCGGCAGGGGCGCGGTGGATGACAGCGCCACAGGGGTGCGGCATCATGTGGGCGTTAGTCCTATTAGTTTGGCTCGCGGAGCTTTGGAAAGGGGTGGGCCCGTGTCTGGCGTGTATCGGCTTGTTCGGAAGGTTGTGGTGCCGGTAGTTGCTGCCGCGACCTTGGTGGTGGGCGGCTTGCTCTTGGGAGGTTCCGGGCAGGTCACGGGCGGTGTGGCCGGTGCGGACGCCCCTCCGTCGGTCGCGCTTGCTGCTGCTGCTGACGACTTCAACTGGAGTTGAGCGGAAAAGGGATGATTTGTCCCGCTTCCGGGCGTGGGGACCAAGTCTCCGCGAGACCGACAGGTCCATGTGGAGATGCCGGAAGCACCACTTGTTGAAGACCTGTCAGTCGTGTTCTTCGTGTGACGTCCGGCCCAGGATGTAGCCGAGCTGGAACAGCGAGTCGACGTTGTGCTCCTCGCGCATCTCGGCGATGTGGCGGGCGAGCGTACGCTCGCTGATGCCCAGTCGGCGGGCGATGACGCGGTGGTTGGTGCCGGACAGCAGCAGATCGATGATCGTGCGACGAAGGCGCGAGACCACTTGCTGCGGCACCGCACGGTCACCGTCGAATTCCAGCGCGCGGCTCCAGTTGCGCTCGAAGACCTCCTCCGCCATGAACGTGATCACGGCCGGATCGTGGACGAAGGCGGCCACGTCGTAGTCGACGACGGGAATGACGGCCAGACGCCGGTCGATGATGAGCAGCCGGGCGTACGGTTCGTCCAGCGTGCGGAACATCCACCCCTCTTTGGCGAGCGTCGACACGTAGTCCCGGGTGGGTTGGTGGTAGCGGGTGCTCGCGTTGTAGATGGTGCGCATGGCGGTGCCCTGACGCAGTGTCGCGAGGTCCCGCGTCATGCTCGACGCGAGCATCTCGGGCGGGCGCGGCCCGCCGGGCTGCATGGCCAGTCCTTCCCCCATGCCGACGGCCATGGCGTGCTGCAGCCGCTGGTTGATGAGGGCCTTGCCGTGGACGTACTCGATGGAGCCGCCGCTGTCGCTGGGCCGGTGGAAGGCCTCGGCGAGCTCGTTGAGGTCGGACGGCAGGGCGACGGCCCGCGCCAGGAGATCGAGTGCCTGCCGCTGCCAGGTGGAGCTGAGTCCGGCCGACAGTTGGGCGGGATCGGACGCGACGAGGATTCCCGCATCCTCACTGTCGGATATCAGAAGGCCTATTCCCAGAAGTTCATTGAGTGCGGCCTCATCGGAGGCGGTGCATTCCTTCCGGATCAGACGGCCGTTTTGATCGATGGCCTTCAAATAGAGTGCGCGCGCATCAGAAGACAGGATCCGAGCCCCCTGCCCGGTTCCCGGATGCTCTCGCCCACTCATCCCAGGCTCCTTGTCATTGATCGGACAAGCAGTTCATGTGCTCTCGCCGCCGCTACTCCACGGATCCTAGGCCGTGAACCTGTGGCAGCCACCTGGATTCGGGACAACGAGATCGACTCTCGCAGCATGCTGAGCACTCTCTCACCAAGCCGCCGCTGCCGGCACCCCCCGGGAGGAGGGAACCGGCAGCTGAGCTGGGCGGGGTCAGCGCTTGGGGCGCCAGACGACCAGGGCGCTGGACTGCTGGACCTGCTGGTAGGGGACGAGGTCGCGGCGGTAGGAGGCGTGCACGGCGGCCTCGCGCTGCTGGAGGGTGGCGGCGGCGCCGTCGAGGGCGTCGGCCAGCTCGGCGACCCGGGACTGCAGGGCGGCGACCTGGTTCTCCAGCTCGATGATGCGCTTGATGCCCGCCAGGTTGATGCCCTCGTCCTGGGAGAGCCGCTGGACCTCGCGCAGCTGCTGGATGTCGCGCGCGGAGTAGCGCCGGCCGCGGCCGGCGGTGCGGTCGGGGCAGACCAGGCCGAGCCGGTCGTACTGGCGCAGGGTCTGCGGGTGCAGGCCGGAGAGCTCGGCGGCGACCGAGATCACGTAGACCGGGGTCTCCTCGGTGAGCACGTACGCCGTCGCGGTGACGCGGCGCGCGGTCGGGCCGGCGGAGCCGGGCAGGCCCTCGCCGAGGCCGGGGCCGATGGGACTGTCGGGGGTCGGGGTCATGGGGTGATCACGCTCCCTCCGCCGCCTTGAAGAGGGCGGCTCGCGGGTCGTCCGAGGCGGTGGCCTCGCGGTACTGCTCCAAGGCGTCCAGCGCGTCGCCGGTGACGTGCTTGGGGACCACGACCTCCACGGTGACCAGGAGGTCGCCGCGGGTGCCGTCCTTGCGGGTGGCGCCCTTGCCGCGGGCCCGCATGGTGAGGCCGTTGGCGCTGCCGGCGGGCAGCTTCAGCTTCACGGCGGGGCCGTTCAGCGTCGGCACCTCGATGGTGCCGCCGAGCGCGGCTTCGGGGAAGGTCACCGGCACGGTGACGGTGAGGTTGTCGCCCTTGCGGCCGAAGACCGGGTGCGCGTCGACGTGGACGGTGACGTACAGGTCGCCGGGCTGGCCGCCGCGCTCGCCCTGGGCGCCCTTGCCCTTGAGCCTGATCCGCTGGCTGTCCTGCACGCCCGCGGGGATGCGGACCTGCATGGTGCGGGCGGAGGAGGCCCGGCCGCTGCCGTGGCAGACGGTGCAGGGGTCGTCGACGATCATGCCGCGGCCCTTGCAGTCCCGGCAGGGCTCGGAGAGCGCGAAGGCGCCCTGGCCGCGGCTGACGGTGCCGGCGCCGACGCAGGTCGGACAGACCCGCGGGGTGGTGCCGGCCTTGGCGCCCGTCCCGGCGCAGGAGCGGCAGGCGGCCTGGCTGGTCATCCGCAGCGGGACGGTGGCGCCGTCGACCGCCTCCTCGAAGGAGAGGGTGACCTCGGTCTCGACGTCGGCGCCGCGGCGCGGCTGGGCGGTGCGGCCGCCGCGGTTGAACAGGCCGCCGAACACGTCGCCGAGCCCGCCGCCGCTCTGCGGGCCGGCCCCGCCGAACAGGTCGCCGAAGTCGAAGGAGCCGCCGGCGGCGCCGTTCGGCCGGAATCCGCCCGAGCCGAACAGCGAGCGGGCCTCGTCGTACTCCTTGCGGCGCTTGTCGTCCGAGAGGACGTCGTAGGCCTCGGAGATGTCCTTGAAACGCTCCTCGGCCTTGGCGTCACCCTTGTTGGCGTCCGGGTGGAACTCGCGGGCGAGCTTCCGGTACGTCTTCTTGATCTCGGCGGCGGTGGCGTCCTTGGGCACGCCGAGGACCTTGTAGTAGTCCTTCTCCACGTAGTCCTTAGCGCTCATGGCTGGTTACCGCCACCTCCCGGAGATGTCTGTGCGTGGATACGGCGCTGCGGAGCCGGCCGTCGTACTGGACGACGTACGACTCCGCAGCGCACGGGTTGTCAGCTGGGGTCAGCTGGTTCAGCTCTCGGTGCCGTCGGCCTTGTCGGCATCGGGCTCCGCGGTGGTCTGGGTGCCGGGCTGGGGCTCGGCCACCGCGACCATCGCCGGGCGGATGATCCGCTCGCCGATCCGGTAGCCCGGCTGGAGGATCTGCACGCAGGTGTCCTCGGTGACCTCCGAGGAGTAGCTGTGCATCAGCGCCTCGTGCAGCGTCGGGTCGAAGGGCTCGCCCTCCTTGCCGAACTGCTGCAGGCCCAGCTTGGCGACCACGGTCTCCAGCGACTCGGCGACGGACTTGAAGCCGCCGGTCACCTCGCCGTGCTCACGGGCCCGGCCGATGTCGTCCAGCACCGGGATCAGCGACTCCAGGATGTTGGAGACGGCGATCTCGCGGACCGTCAGCCGGTCGCGCTCGACCCGCTTGCGGTAGTTCTGGTACTCGGCCTGGAGGCGCTGGAGGTCGGCCGTGCGCTCGCCGGCCTCCCGCTTGGCGGCGGCGAGCTCCTCGCCCGCCGCGCCGGACACGGCCTCCTCGGCCGCCTTGAGGACGGCCTCCTCGGCGGCGGAGTCGTCGCCGGGCTGCTCGCCCTGCGGCTTCTCCGTCATGCCGCACCACCCTTGGGCTTCTCGTCGTCGACGATCTCGGCGTCGACCACGTCGTCGTCCTTGGCGGCGGACTCGCCGGCACCGGCGGCACCGGCCGCACCCGCGCCGTCGGCCTGCGAGTAGAGCGCGGCGCCGAGCTTCTGGGCGGTGGTGGAGACCTTCTCGGTGGCCTCGCGGATCGCCGCGGAGTCCTCGCCCTTCAGGGCCTCCTTGAGCTCGCCGATGGCGGTCTCGACCTCGGTCTTGACGTCGGCCGGGAGCTTGTCCGCGTTGTCGGCGATGAACTTCTCGGTCGAGTAGACGAGCTGCTCGCCCTGGTTGCGGGTCTCCACGGCCTCGCGGCGCTTGTGGTCCTCCTCCGCGTACTTCTCGGCCTCTTCGCGCATCCGGTTGACCTCGTCCTTCGGCAGCGAGGAGCCGCCGGTGACGGTCATCTTCTGCTCCTTGCCGGTGCCGAGGTCCTTCGCGGCCACGTGCATGATGCCGTTGGCGTCGATGTCGAAGGTGACCTCGATCTGCGGCAGACCGCGCGGCGCCGGCGGGAGGCCGGTCAGCTCGAACATGCCGAGCTTCTTGTTGTACGCCGCGATCTCGCGCTCGCCCTGGTAGACCTGGATCTGCACGGACGGCTGGTTGTCCTCGGCCGTGGTGAAGATCTCGGAGCGCTTGGTCGGGATCGTGGTGTTGCGCTCGATCAGCTTGGTCATGATGCCGCCCTTGGTCTCGATGCCCAGGGACAGCGGGGTGACGTCGAGCAGCAGGACGTCCTTGACCTCGCCCTTCAGCACACCGGCCTGCAGGGACGCGCCGATGGCGACGACCTCGTCCGGGTTGACGCCCTTGTTGGCGTCCTTGCCGCCGGTCAGCTCGCGGACGAGCTCGGCGACGGCCGGCATGCGGGTGGAGCCACCGACCAGGACCACGTGGTCGATCTCGGACAGCTGGATGCCGGCGTCCTTGATGACGTTGTGGAACGGGACCTTGCAGCGGTCCAGCAGGTCGGCGGTCAGCTGCTGGAACTGGGAGCGGCTGAGCTTCTCGTCCAGGTGCAGCGGGCCCTCGGCGGAGGCCGTGATGTAGGGCAGGTTGATCGAGGTCTCGGAGGACGAGGACAGCTCGATCTTGGCCTTCTCGGCGGCCTCGCGCAGACGCTGGACGGCCATCTTGTCCTTGGACAGGTCGACACCGTGGCCGGCCTGGAAGACCTTCACCAGGTGGTCGACGACGCGCTGGTCCCAGTCGTCACCACCGAGGTGGTTGTCACCGTTGGTGGCCTTCACCTCGACGACGCCGTCGCCGATCTCCAGCAGCGAGACGTCGAAGGTGCCGCCACCGAGGTCGAAGACCAGGATGGTCTGGTCGTCCTTGTCCAGGCCGTAGGCCAGGGCGGCCGCGGTCGGCTCGTTGACGATGCGCAGGACGTTCAGGCCCGCGATCTCGCCGGCCTCCTTGGTGGCCTGGCGCTCGGAGTCGTTGAAGTAGGCCGGGACGGTGATGACGGCGTCGGTGACCGTCTCGCCCAGGTAGGCCTCGGCGTCCCGCTTCAGCTTCTGCAGGATGAAGGCCGAGATCTGCTGGGGGTTGAAGTCCTTGCCGTCCAGGTTGATCTTCCAGTCGGTGCCCATGTGGCGCTTGACCGACCGGATGGTCCTGTCGACGTTGGTGACCGCCTGACGCTTGGCGACCTCACCGACCAGGACCTCGCCGTTCTTGGCGAAGGCGACGACGGACGGCGTGGTCCGAGCACCCTCGGCGTTGGTGATGACCGTGGGCTCACCGCCCTCAAGAACACTGACGACGGAGTTCGTCGTACCGAGGTCGATGCCGACCGCGCGTGCCATCGTGAATACCTCCGGGGAGAAGTTGAGCTGTACGGACTCAAGCATGCATGACCGACCGGACAGCGTCAACAGCCATGAGTCCGTGTCGCTCAACTTTACTGAGCGCTTATGTCGCGATGCCGTCCGACCGGGTGAGTGTGGCCTTACGTGACTGTCGCCATACCTTGAGCATCTTCAATAGAAGTGTTAACGACCGGTAATGTCCGGCGCGTCGGCCATGCAAGTTACCGACGAGTACACTCAATCAGGACACTGCCACGAAGCCGCTGGAGACGGAGAGCCGATGCAGCTAGCAGCGATCGTCATCTCGCTGGTCACGACTGTGATCGGCACCGCGCTCGCCGCCCGTGCGGCCGCGTACATCTACCGGGTGGTGAGGACCGGCGCGGTCGACACCACCCGCTTCGGTTCGCCCCTGCAGCGGGTGAAGACCGTCGCGGTCGAATTCCTCGGCCACACCAGGATGAACCGGTGGGGCATCGTCGGCATCGCGCACTGGTTCGTCGCGGTCGGCTTCTTCTCCCTGGTACTGACCCTGGTCAACGCCTTCGGCCAGCTCTTCGACGCCGAGTTCGCGCTGCCGGTGATCGGCCACTGGCTGCCCTGGAACATCTTCGTCGAGCTGATCGGCACCCTGACCACGCTGGGCATCCTGACCCTGATCGTGATCCGGCTGCTCAGCCTGCCCTCGCGGGCCGGCCGCAAGTCCCGGTTCGCCGGTTCGATCGCCTGGCAGGCGTTCTACGTCGAGTACACGATCCTCGGCATCGGCCTGTGCATCATGATGCTGCGCGGCCTGGAGGGCGCCCTGGAGGGCGTCGACTCCTACGACCCGACGTACCTGATCTCGTACCCGATCGTCGCCGCCTTCAACGGCGTCGCGCACGGCACGCTGGTCAACCTGATCTACATCTTCGCGATGCTGAAGATCTGCATCTCCTTCGCGTGGGCCATCACCATCGGCATCAACCCGTCGATGGGTGTCGCCTGGCACCGCTTCCTCGGCTTCTTCAACATCTACTTCAAGCGCGAGGAGGACGGCGCCACCGCACTCGGCGCGCTCCGTCCGATGACCAGCGGCGGCGCCCCGATCGACTTCGAGGACCCGGCCGACGACGCGGTCTTCGGCGTCTCCCAGGTCGAGCACTTCTCCTGGAAGGGCATCCTCGACTTCTCCACCTGCACCGAGTGCGGCCGCTGCCAGTCGCAGTGCCCCGCCTGGAACACCGGCAAGCCGCTCTCGCCCAAGCTGCTGATCATGAGCCTGCGCGAGCACGCCTACGCCAAGGCCCCCTACCTGCTCGCCGGTGGCGGCAAGGACATGGAGGGCGAGGAGAAGGCGACCGCCGAGCAGCTGGCGGGCGTGCCCGCCGCGGCGCTGGCCGAGGCCGAGCGCCCGCTGATCGGCACCGCCGAGGAGAACGGCGTCATCGACCCGGACGTGCTGTGGTCCTGCACCACCTGCGGCGCCTGCGTCGAGCAGTGCCCGGTGGACATCGAGCACATCGACCACATCGTCGACATGCGCCGCTACCAGGTGATGATCGAGAGCAGCTTCCCGACCGAGGCCGGGACGATGCTCAAGAACCTGGAGAACAAGGGCAACCCGTGGGGCCTGGCCACCAAGGCGCGCCTGGACTGGGTCAAGGAGCTCAAGAAGGAGACCGGCATCGAGGTGCCGGTGATCGGCGAGGACATCGACCCCGCCGAGGTCGAGTACCTCTACTGGGTCGGCTGCGCCGGCGCCCTGGAGGACCGGGCCAAGAAGACCACCAAGGCCTTCGCCGAGCTGCTGCACACCGCGGGCGTGAAGTTCGCGATCCTCGGCAAGGAGGAGACCTGCACCGGTGACTCCCCGCGCCGCCTGGGCAACGAGTTCCTGTTCCAGATGCTCGGCGCGCAGAACGTCGAGACCCTGAACGCCGCGCTCGAGGACGCCCCGGTCAAGCGGATCGTGGCCACCTGCCCGCACTGCTTCAACACCATCGCCAACGAGTACCCGCAGCTGGGCGGCCACTTCGAGGTCATCCACCACACCCAGCTGCTGCAGCACCTGATCGACGAGGGCAAGCTGCTGCCGGTCAACCCGGTCGAGGGCCTGATCACCTACCACGACCCCTGCTACCTGGGCCGCCACAACAAGGTCTACTCGCCGCCGCGCGAGATCATGGACAAGGTCCCGGGCCTGCGCCAGCAGGAGATGCACCGCCACAAGGAGCGGGGCTTCTGCTGCGGCGCCGGCGGCGCGCGGATGTGGATGGAGGAGCGGATCGGCAAGCGCATCAACACCGAGCGCGTGGACGAGGCGCTGTCCCTCAACCCAGACATCGTCTCCACCGCCTGCCCGTTCTGCCTGGTGATGCTCTCCGACTCGGTCAACGGCAAGAAGAACGAGGGCGCCGCCAAGGAGCACCTGAAGGTGGTCGACGTCGCCCAGCTGCTGCTGGACTCGGTCAAGGCACAGCCCGTCGAGCCCGACGCGGAGCCGGTCGAGGCCTGACGGCCACCCGCCCCGAAGGCCCCGTCCACCGCCCCCGTGGCGGCGGGCGGGGCCTTCGCCGTACACCCGTTCGGGATGGCCTAGCATCGGCGCCATGAGCGATGGCGGGGGAGTGCCGGGCGGGGGAACGCCGGGCTGGGGCGGGCAGTTGCCGACGGTGACCAGCGCGGCCCCGGACTGGGCGGCGATGGCCGAGGCCAACGAGCGCGAGCACCGGCGCAAGCGGCTGTGGAAGATCGGCGGCGGCGCGGCCGCCGTACTCGTGGTCGGCGCCCTGGTCGCCACCGCGCTGGCCGTCTCCCGCCCCGGCGGGGACGGGCGGCACGACGTCGCGGCCCCCACCGCACCGGTCAGCGCCGCGCCCGACGGGCCCGCGCCCGACAGCGCCTCCCCGTCCGCCTCCGCGTCCGGCTCGGCCTCCGCCCCGGCCTCCCCCGGAGCGTCCGCCTCCGCGAGCCCCAGCGGCTCCCCCAGGCCCGGGAAGAGCGCCTCCGCCTCCACCGGTGCCACCGCTCCCGTGCCGCCGGCCCAGCTGGCCGGCCTGACCCTCGGCGCGGGCGCCGCCGTGGGCACCGCCGACGGCCACCGCGGCCCGACCCTCAACCTGCACGGCAGCGCCGACGGCAACGCCCAGAGCGGGGCCCCGCTGGTCGACACCGGCAAGAGCTTCACCGTCTCCGCCGTGGTCCGCAACAACGCCCCCACCGGCGCGCGGGCGATCATCAGTCAGGGCACCGGCGGCTACTACTCGTTCTACCTGGGCCGCGACTACTGGGGCGAGCACAACCAGTGGGTCTTCAAGATCCAGAGCGCGGCCGGCAACGACGACCGCAACGTCCGCCAGGCCTTCTCCACCGCCACCGCCACCACCGGCCAGTGGCTGCTGCTCACCGGCGTCTACGACGCGGGCAGCAAGAAGATCTCGCTGTACGTCAACGGCGTCCTCCAGCAGACCACCGCCGTTCCCGGGATCTGGCAGACCGGCGGCCCCACCCAGATCGGCCGCACCCGCTGGAAGGACCAGTGGACCGACAACTGGGACGGTGCCATCGCCGACCTGCAGATCTGGAACCAGGCGCTCCCGGCCGACGCCGTCGGCCGGCTGAACGCGAGCGGCGGCGCCTCGGCGGGGGTTCCCGCGGCGTACTCCTGGCTGCTGCCCTGAACCACCCGCCGTCCCCCGCCGATCGGCAGGCTCCAGCCCGACCCCTGGCTGACCGGGGCGGGGAGCGGGGGAACTAGATTAGGCTGCGGACCCGCGACCTGCGGGTCCGCCGGAGGCGACCGGACAGGGCCCGCCGGCAATGCAGCAAAGGGAGACGTACCGCATGCCCGAGGCGATCATGCTGGTCGGTGGCAAGGGCACCAGGCTGCGCCCGCTGACCACCCACACGCCCAAGCCGATGCTGCCGGTCGCCGGGGTGCCGTTCATCGCGCACCAGCTGGCCCGCGCCGCCGCCGCCGGAGTCACCCGGGTCGTGCTGGCCACCTCCTACCTCGCCGAGGTCTTCGAGGACCACTTCCAGGACGGCAGCCCGTACGGCATCGAGCTGGTCTACCTCACCGAGAAGGAGCCGCTCGGCACCGGCGGCGCCATCCGCAACGCCGCCTCCGGCCTGACCTGCGGCCCCGACGAGCCGGTCCTGGTCTTCAACGGCGACATCCTCTCCGGCGTGGACATCGCCGCGCTGCGCGACAGCCACGTGGCCGGCGGCGCCGACGTCACCCTGCACCTCACCCGGGTCGAGGACCCACGCGCCTTCGGCCTGGTCCCGACCGACGAGGACGGGCGGGTGCTGGAGTTCCTGGAGAAGCCGGAGACCCCCGAGCAGATCGTCACCGACCAGATCAACGCGGGCTGCTACGTCTTCACCCGCTCGGTGATCGACACCATCCCGGCCGGCCGGGAGGTGTCCGTCGAGCGCGAGACCTTCCCCAAGCTGCTCGCCGAGGGCGCCCTGCTGCGCGGCGTGGTCGACACCTCGTACTGGCTGGACCTCGGCACGCCCGGCGCGTTCGTCCGCGGCTCCGCCGACCTGGTGCTCGGCAAG
Source organism: Kitasatospora sp. NPDC048365 (assembly GCF_043200835.1). Taxonomy (NCBI): domain Bacteria; kingdom Bacillati; phylum Actinomycetota; class Actinomycetes; order Kitasatosporales; family Streptomycetaceae; genus Kitasatospora; species Kitasatospora sp. NPDC048365. The sequence continues at coordinate 78,555 of NZ_JBICYJ010000019.1, read as the reverse complement.
GTCGACTCCCCGGCCGTCCCCGGCCCGACCGGTGAGGCGCTGCTGCTGCCCGGTGCCCGGGTCGACCAGGGCGCCGTGCTCTCCAACGGCACCGTGGTCTCCGAGGACGCCACCGTGGCCGCCGGCGCCATCGTCGAGGGCAGCGTGATCCTCCCCGGCGCCGCGATCGGCCCGGACGCCTACGTGAAGGACTCGATCGTCGGCGCGTACGCCGTGGTCGGCGAACGCTGCTCGCTGGACGGCGCGGTGATCGGCGACGGCGCGGTGCTGGAGCCCGAGAACGAGCTGCCGCCCGGCCTGCGGATCGCCTGCGGCACCCTGCTGCCCACCGGCGCCGTCCGGCTCACCGCCGGCCCCGGCGGCTGCCCGGCCGGCACCACCGCCGCCGCCGCGGTGCACGCCCCGGCCGCCCGCGTCGGGAACTGACCCCGGCTCCCCGCCGGGGGCTCCCGGACGCCCTCCGGACGGCCTCCCGGGCCACCACCCGGCCCGCGTCACAGGACGGCTGCAATCGCGGCCCGGCACCGTGATCAACGGACGGACGGTCAGCGACAGCAGGTACCGTCGAAGCGTGGCTGGCAATCGAAACGACAACGGGCAGGGCGTCGACCCCCGACAGGGGTGGTCGACGCCCGGCGGGCAGACGCCGCAGTACGGCGGCCCGGCGGGGGAGCCCGAGTACTTCACCGCCCCGCAGCCGCCCTACCCGGCGGACGGCCCCGGCGACCAGCCGGGGCACACCCGTGCCTTCCCGATCGGGGGCCAGCCGTACGGCGGTCACCCGTACGGCGGCACCGAGCCCTACCAGCCGTACGAGGGCGACTACGGCTACCAGGGCGGCTACGACGCCGGGTACGACGGCGGCGGCCCCGAGCAGGACCCGCACGGCGGCTACCGGGGCGAGGACAACGTCGCCGTCTACCGGGCCGGCGGCCAGTCCGCACCGCACCAGGGCGGCCCCCGGCTGCCCTGGCGGGAGCTGCTGGTCGGGATGTACCGCGAGCCGAACCGGACCTTCGACCGGATGCGCGACCACCAGGCCTGGCTGCCCGCGCTCTGCGTCTCGCTGCTCTACGGCGTGCTCGCCGTCTTCGCGATCGGCTCCACCCGCGGGGACGTGGTCAACTCCACCTTCTCGGTCGCGGTCTGGGCGATCGTCGCCGCCGCGGTCGGCTTCAGCCTCGCCGGGGCGGTGCTCGGCGCCGTCACCTACGCGCTGGCCCGCCAGTTCGGCGGCGACGGGCCCTGGCAGTCCACCGTCGGCCTGGCCGTCCTGATCACCTGGACCACGGACGCGCCGCGGCTGCTGCTCGCGCTCTTCCTGCCGGTCACCAACCCGGTGGTGCAGGTGGTCGGCTGGGCGACCTGGCTGGCCTGCGCCGCCCTGCTGACCACCATGGTCCGCCGGGTGCACGACCTGCCCTGGGGCAAGGCGGCCGGGGCCGCCGCGGTGCAGCTGCTCGCGCTGCTGGTGCTGATCAAGCTGCCCACGCTGGGCTGAGCCGGCCGGCGCCCGGGCCGCGCGGCTCCGTCTGCGCGGCTCTCCGGCTTTCCGGCTGTACGGCCCCCGGGCTTCCCCGGCTGTCCGCATGCTGGGATTTTGTAGGCTGTGGTGTTCGACGCCGGGCGATCCCCGGCCGACCCTCGTGCTCCGGAGCCCCGCATGCCCCTGCCCACCACCCACGTCAGCTTCCCGGCCGGAGCGGTGACCGGCGAGTCGCCGATCCTCGCCGTGCACCGCCTCGCCGACGGCCGCAGCGCCGTGGTCACCGAGGCGACCCCGTTCCACCCGCTCGACCACACCTGGCCCGACCAGCCCGCCGACCTCGGCACGCTGACCGTGGACGGCACCGGCTACGCCGTCGTCGACTGCCTCACCGGCGGCGTCGGCCCGGACGGCGGCGACCCGCTGGTCGGCGCCGACATCCCGGTCCGCCGCGGCGACGAGGAGTGGTCCTGGCTGGTCCTGCACGTGGTCGAGGAGATCCCGGCCGACGTGGTCGGCAAGACCGCCGCACTCGCCGTGGACGCCGAGCGCCGGGGCCTGCTCTCCGCCTCGCACACCGGCTGCCACCTGCTCGCGCTCGCCCTCAACGCCGGGCTCGCCCCGCGCTGGCGCAAGGACCCGGGCCGCTCCGACGCCTTCGGCAGCCCCGACTTCGACAGCCTCGCGATGGACACCTCGGTGATGGACACCGAGGCCAGCACCGACACCTACCGGCTCGGCAAGTCGCTGCGCAAGAAGGGCTTCACCACCGACGCCACCGACGAGCTGCCCTCCCTCGCCGACGCACTGCCCGCCCTCACCGCGACCGTCAACGCCCAGCTCGCCGCCTGGGTCGCCGCCGACGCGGCCGTCCGCATCGAGGTCCCCGGCCCGGAGCTGACCGCCCGTCGCCGCTGGCACGCCGACCTCCCGGCCGGCCCCGCCGAGATCTTCTGCGGCGGCACCCACCTGCACCACCTCGGCGAACTCGCCGAGCTCCGCACCGAACTGCGGCTCTCCGAGGACGGCGCCGAACTGGTCGCCGTCACCCGCCCCAAGCGCGCCTGAGCGGCCTGGAACGCCCCCGCCGCGGCCCGTCGGCGGACACGCGCGAGGGCGGCCCGTCCCTGCCGGGACCGGGCCGCCCTCCGGTGCTTCTCGTCCGCGGTCGGTCAGACCTGGGTGCGGTGGAAGTTCAGGTGCGAACGCGAGGCCGTCGGGCCGCGCTGGCCCTGGTAGCGCGAGCCGTACCGCTCCGAGCCGTACGGGTGCTCGGCGGGCGAGCTCAGCCGGAACAGGCACAGCTGGCCGATCTTCATGCCCGGGTACAGCTTGATCGGCAGGGTCGCCACGTTCGACAGCTCCAGGGTCACGTGACCGCTGAAGCCCGGGTCGATGAAGCCGGCCGTCGAGTGCGTCAGCAGACCGAGCCGGCCGAGGCTCGACTTGCCCTCCAGGCGCGCCGCCACGTCGTCCGGCAGCGTGATCACCTCGTACGTCGAGGCCAGCACGAACTCGCCCGGGTGCAGGATGAACGCTTCGTCGCCCTCCGGCTCCACCAGCCGGGTCAGGTCCGACTGCTCCTCGGAGGGGTCGATGTACGGGTACCGGTGGTTCTCGAACACCCGGAAAAAACGGTCCAGCCGCACGTCGATGCTGGAGGGCTGGACCATCGCGGGCTCGAACGGGTCGATCACGACCCGGCCCTTGTCGATCTCGGTACGAATGTCCTTGTCAGAGAGCAGCACGCCCCCGAGGTTACGTGCAGCGGAGGGCCCCCGCCCAATCGCGGGGGCCCTCCGGAGCCCGTCCGAACCGTTCCGGGACGGCTCAGGCCAGCGACTCGACCGCTTCCAGCCGCAACGCGCGGGCCAGTTGGGCCCCGGACAGCTCAGCGACGTCCGCCGGCACCGAGTTCCGCAGCCGTCCGCACTGCGGGCAGCGGATCAGTCTCCCCGGCCCGAGCCGTCCCTCCAGGAGGTTCTGCATCGGAAACGTGGCGGTGCTGAACACGTGCCCCTCGGCACAACGAACGACGGTGCGCTGCTCCATCGGTCCCCTTTCCCCACACTCTTCCGCGGCCTGCGCCCAGGCGACAGCGTCACATTAGGGGATCTTCCGGACACGGTGCACAACGGCTCGCCGCCCCTCGCAGCACGCCCCAAACCGCTCCGGCGATGGGGTACAGTGGTGCTTGATCAGACCGTCTGTGACGGACTGTCAGATGCGGGCGTAGTTTAATGGTAGAACATGAGCTTCCCAAGCTTAGAGCGCGAGTTCGATTCTCGTCGCCCGCTCCACAGAGAAAACCCCAGGTCAATGACCTGGGGTTTCTTTGTTGTCTGAACCAATTCGGGGATCCCGTGCCCCCTGCGTGCCTTATGCCTCCGCCGGCGGGGGCGTGCCCCGGCCGATCCGGCGCGTGATCTCCGCGTCCATGCCGTCGGCGATCTTCTTGTCCCGCTCGCTGGTTGCGTGCTGGTAGATCAGCGCCGCCCGGACGGAGGCATGCCCCATGCGAGCCATCAGCTCCTTGAGACTGGCGCCGGTGGCGGCCGCCATGGTGTTGCCCGTGTGACGGAGGTCGTAGAAGCGGAAGTCCGGCATGCCTGCCTTGGCGCGTGCCTTGCGCCAGATCCGGCCGAAGCTGGTCCGGCGGAACGGGGCGCCCTTCTCACCCACGAAGACGAGTCCGTCCGACTCCCTCTCGGCGAACAGCTCCAGGTGCATCCGGACGTCCGGCAGCACGGCCGCCGGGATCGTGATGATCCGCTTGCCCGCCTCGGTCTTGGTCTCGCCGAGGGCCCGCCGGCCGGTGTTCAGCTCCGGGGCAGCGAGACGGATCCGGACTGTCTCGGCGACCAGGTCGAAGTCCGGCCGCCGCAGCTCGGCCAACTCCTCGGGGCGGAGCGTCGTGAAGGCGCCGAGCAGCACCATCAGACGCCAGCGAGGCCCCACCAGCTCGGCCAGCTCGTAGACCTGCTCGACGGTGGCGATCCCTCGTTCCGCAGCGGACTCCTTGCCAGCCCCCTTGATCCGGCACGGGTTGCGGCGGATCAGTTCATCGTCGGTGGCGGTCGCCATAACAGCCTTGAGCAGGCGGTACGCCTTCGCCGTGGTCGTGGGCTTGCCGGTCGCCAGCAGCGCGGCCCGCCAGGTCCGGATGCGCGGCGACGTGATCTCGTCCAAGTCCCACTCGCCGAAGGTGGGCACGAGGTGCAGCCGCAGCAGCCTCCGGTACAGCTCCTCTGTGGTCGGCATCAGCCCGCGCTCGGTGATCCATGCCTCGGCGTACTCGGTGAAGTTGACCGCGCCGGCGTCCGGGTCGCGCCAGTCCTTCTTGCGGATCGCGGTCTGCATCTCGGCGAGCCAGTCATCGGCGTCCGCCTTGGTCTCGAACGTCTCCGGAGCCGGGCGGAGCAGGCCGTCCGGACCGAGGTACCGAGCCTGGAAGCGGCCCGACGGGAGCTTCCGGATCCGGCCGAACTGCCGGCGCTTGCCCGCCATCAGGCCACCGCCCGCAGTCGACGGGTCCGGCGGGTGACCGGCTGGACGGTGTTGGCCGCGATGAAGTCGGCGAGGGCCGCCGCGGGGATGCGGACGTGCCGGCCGACCTTGACGAAGGCGATGCGGCGTTCGGCGACGAGCCGACGGGGGAAGCGCTCCCCGCTGGTCTCCCAGGTGCCGAGGTGTTCGGCGACTTCCTTGACCGTCAGCAGTCGGTCCATGCCATCTCCTCCCCTTCTCGCGCGAGTTGCGCGTTCATCTCCTGTCGGTCGGTGGTGCGGCGTTCGTGCAGCTCGCGGGCGATGCTGGCGGCGAGCAGGGATTCACCGGGCGAGTTGCCCGATCCGGCGAAGACCCAGTGGGCGAGGACGAGGGTGTCTGTGTCGGGCAGTTCGTCCAGGTCGGGATGGCCGGCGGCGAGGAGGCGTTCGCGGAGTGCGGTGCGGGCCTCGGTGGCGCGGTAGTCGGCGCGGACCTGGCGGAGCGCGCTGAGGGTGGTCGAGTAGGTGGGGGACTTGCTGGAGAAGTGGCCGCGGAAGCCGAGCATGTGTGACCAGTGGGCCAGCAGTCGGCCCCGGTAGAGCGGGTCGAGGTCCCAGCATGCTTCGATCAGGCGGCGCGTGTGGTCGGGGAGTTGGTGGCGGTCGAGTTCGCGGCGTTCGAGGATGCGGCGGTCCACGGTCTCGGTGGCCTCGGCCGACTTGGTGGCGTATTTGGCGACGTAGGAGGCGACGGCCTGTTCGGTGATCTCACCGTTCGCGAAGCCTTTGATGGGTCGGACGTCGACCTGGTCGCCCCAGCCCAGGACGCGGGCGGGCAGGTGGCCGGCGGCGGCGAGGGGGACGGTGGCGCGGTCGGTGGCGGAGCGGATCGCGGCGTCCAGCAGGCTCACGGTTGCCCAGGCCGGGGGCGGGGAGTCGGGGCCGGTGGGGCCGTCGATGCGAATGACGGCGTGGAAGTGGACGGCGCCTCGGCGCTGGTACTCGGCGACCTTGCCGAAGGAGATCTTCGCCTGCTCCTTGAGCTCGTACTGGTAGAGCCCGGCCATCTTCGCCAGTGTGCGGAACAGGTAGATCGTGAAGCGGCGCCACAGGTCGGGGGCGTGGTTGTTCCAGAGCACGGCGTGGGCGTAGTCGTAGCGGTCGGGGTTGAGCGGGGTGCCGAGGATCGGGGAGTCGGCCGGGTGCTGGGTGCCGCAGTGGCAGCGGCCCTTGTCGGGGCGGTTGTGGACCGGGCCGAAGGACGGGGCGGTGAGGGTGGCGAAGACCCGGGGGTGGGAGCGGACGGTGGCCGGGACGCCCTTGGTGTCGTCTCCGGCGAGGCCGGCGCGGATGAGGTGGAAGGTATCGGCGGAGTAGGTGCGGGCGCAGGAGGTGCAGCGGGAGGCCCGGCGGTTGCCGCAGGCGACCTTGAGGCGGTGGCCGGGTTCGTGCCAGGTCGAGTAGCGGTGCAGCACGTTGCCGGTCGGGACGTGGGTGAGGGTGCGGAAGCCGGACAGGTGGATCGGGTTCGAGCAGCCTCCGGTGCGGACGATCTGTTCGCGGAGCTTGGGCAGGTCGCCGCGGGAGGCGAGGCGGGCGAGGTCGGCGACAGCCAGGCGCTCCAGGTCGGGCGCCGGGGCGGTGGTGCGGGGCACGGGCGGTTCCCTCCGACAGGGGCCCCGGAGTGCCGGCGGGTGGCCGGGGGCTCCGGGGCGGGCGGTCGTCTGGCCGGTCAGGCGCTCTTGGCGGTAGCCAGGGGGCGGGCGATGACGCCGAGGCCGTGGCAGGTGAGGCAGTTGACCGGGATGGTGTGGCGGGAGCCATCGGGGAGGTGGTTTCCGGTGGCGATGGCTACGCGGGCGAAGCCGTCGCAGTTCGGGCAGATCCGGGCGTGGCGGTGGGGCTGCGGGGGCATCATGAAGGTCTCCTTCGTGGGCTTCGGTTCGGGAAGGGGTTGCAGTCCTCGGGGCGGTGGGATGCTTGGCGGCTTTTGCCGCCCCGGGGACGGTCTTGCGGAGATCGCGGCCGGTGGGACTGTCGGTGTGCGCGGCTACCCTGCGGGCGTGCGGTCGGCTTCCGGGGAGTCCAGCTCCGTAAAGCGGCCGGCCTCCCTGGTTCTGTCTGGGGGCGGCACGGGTAGCGCCCGTGACCTAACCGACGGCCAGGCCTAGTAGAGGGCTAAGAGTGAGTCCCGCCAGCGCCGACCGCACACCTCACCGGCGACGCGAGGTCCGGCTTCCGGGCTTGTGGGCGTACATGTCGCGGTCGGCCGCCGACAGGGCCTCGGTGAGCAGGAGCGCGGCCGGGTGTGAGATGCCGACGGATGCGCTGACGTCGAGGACCAGGCCGCCGAGTTCAACCGGCTGGCGAAGAGCCGCGGTAAGGCCGGGGAGCCGGTGGGTGGCGTCGAGGGCAACGGCTGCGAACTCGTCCCCACCGAGTCGGGCGACCAGTCCGGACGGCCCGCACCAGTCGGTGAGGCGGTCGGCGGTGGCCTTGAGGACGGCGTCTCCGGTGGCGTGGCCGTGGGTGTCGTTGATTGCCTTGAAGTCGTCCAGGTCGATCAGGAGGACGGTGGTCCGGTCGGGGTGGGAGCGGATGAGGCGTTCGGCGCGGGTGGTGAAGCCGTCGCGGGTGAGGAGCCCGGTGAGTGGGTCGCGGCGGGCGGTGGCCAGGCGGCGGGCGAGGTAGGTGCCGTGGGTGGTCCAGCCGAGGAGCGGCAGGCTGGCGGCGAGTATCGGGGCGAGGTCCACGGTGCGAGTCCTTCCGGGTGGGCTGCGGGGCCTCGGGGCGGCGGGATGCTTGGCGGCTTGACCGCCCGGGAGGCTCGGTCAGATGCCGAGGGACAGTGCGCGGGCAGACGCCCGGTCGAGCAGGTGGTGCACGTCGGCCTGACGGGTAGTCGGGTCGTCGTTGTAGGCGTCGGGGGAGGGCACGGGGCGTCCGGTGGCGTGGAGGACTTCCATCACCTGGACACGGGCGCGGACGACGGTGGTCGGGGTGCCGTAGCCGTGGGCGAGGACGGCGGCCTGGGCACCGAGGAGACAGACGCGGCCGGCGGAGTCCCACAGCCGTCCCTGGGTCCAGCCGAACGCAGTCATGTACCGGTTGGCGAGGGCCAGGTGGTCGGCGACCGTGACCGCCAGCGGGCGGGCCGGGCGGTGGGCGATGCGGTCGAGGAGCGTCGGGCGGGGCAGCTGAAAGCCCGCGTTCCAGGCCTGGACGGTGCTGCCGTGCGGGCAGACGTACGGGACGGCGGGCCGGGCGGTGGCCGGCAGGGTGGCGAGGTAGGCCTCGATCTCGGCGACCAGGGCGGCGCCCTCGGGGGTCAGCGCGAGGACGCCCGGGAGGACGAGGGCGGTGGTCATCGCCGGTCCTGCTGGGTGCCGTTGACGACCTCGACGCCGGTGCGGGTGGCGCCGTCGATCACCGGGGCGATGAACGTGCTGGCGAGGTAGAAGCCGAACAGGCCGATCACGACGGCGACCCAGAGACGGACGCCGAGGAAGCGAACGACGGCCCAGGCGAGGATCCCGAGGACGAGGACCAGGGGCAGGGTGATGGTCATGGCGGAGCTCTCCTGTCAGCGGACGGCGCAGCGGTGGGTGCGGGCGGCGATCTCGGCGGCGGGGCGGCTGTCGTAGTCCGCGGAGAAGCCGCAGCGCGGGGCGGTGCAGACGGCGGTGTGGCGTTCGCGGCCGCGGCCGTCGTAGTAGGTGGCGACCTGGACGGGGCCGATGCGGGAGACGTTGCGGGGGCGGATCGGGCGGGGCATGGGCTGACCTCCTGTCAGGCGAGCTGTGCAGTGATCGCGGTGGCGAAGTGCGGCGGGACGCCAAGGCGGGCGCGCAGGGTGTCCGCGTCGATCGGCTCACCGGTGCGGGTCTGGTGGTCGGCGGCGACCTTGCGGGCGTGGTCGAGCAGGGCGGCGGGTACCGCGATGGCCGGCGGCTCCGGGGCCGGTTCCGGTGCGGCCGGTTCCACCAGGTCCAGGGCTTCCGGGGGCTCGTACAGCGGGAGGTCGACCTCGGGGCTGTCGTCCTGGACGTGCGCGGTGGTGGTGTGGGCGAGGAGCGTGCCGCCGAAGAAGGCCAGGGCGGGCCATCCGGCGACCAGGATCCGCAGCCACGAGGGCACGTGGGTCAGGTTGAGGAGTCCGGCGGTGGCGACGTTGGCGCCGAGTGAGGCGGTCAGGGCGATGCCGAACCAGGTCCAGGCGGAAGCCGCGGGGCGGTGGGCGGTGCGCAGGGTCCGCATGCGGCGCCACGCAGCGACCAGCAGCAGGTCCACGGAGACCGGGTAGGCCCAGGCCTTCCAGCCGTGTTGTCCGGCGGCTTCGGCCAGGTCGTGGAGGTGGGCGAAGGACAGGGCACCGGCGATGGCGGCTTGGACGAGGACGGCGTCCGGGCGCGGGAGGCGCATGGGCCGTTCCTTCCTTGTCAGAACGGTTGGCCGTTGGGGCATGACGGGGTAGGGACGTGGCGCGAGTGCGCCGGGCGGGTGAAGTCGGGTGCTACTCGCTGGCCGGGTTCGGGACGAGCCCGGGAGACACGGAGGGCTTCGCCGGGATCACGACGGCCGGCGGGACGTGCGGCCGGAACTGGTCGAGCGCGGGCAGGTCAGGCACCAGGTGGGCGGTGCGGCGGCAGACGGCGGCGGCCTCGGCCAGGGACAGATCAGGGGTGCGGATCCGGGACCAGCCTCCGGAGGTGTCTCCGGCGACCGCGACGCCTGGCATCTCCGGGGCGATCTGAGTCGAGGCGAGGACGGCCTCCGGGGAGATGTCGCCCAGCCCCATCTCGGCGGTGGCCTTGTCGTTGACCCGGTGGACCACGCGGCCGGTGAGCTGGGCGCGGAGCATGGTCGCGCCACGTCCGAGTTCGGCGCCGAAGCGCTGCCCGCACACCTCCAGGTACATGCCGGCGGCGCGGCCGAGCTGGGCGAGGCGGATCAGCTGGGTGACCATGTGGTCCCGGCGTTCCTCGTGCTTGCGGGTGGCGACGAGGAAGAGTTCCGCGACCTCGTCCACGATCAGGATCAGCGGCACCGGTCGAAGCTTCGCGGGCAGGCCCCAGATGTCGGAAGTGATCTCCTCGTCCGCGACCGTGCGCGGCAGCCCCTGGTAGTCGCGAATCCGGTCGTACCGGTCCTCCAACTCGGCCACCAGGGCGTCCAGGAGGTCCCGGGCCATGTCCGGGTCGGTGGCCAGAGCCGACAAGCGAGGGGCGAACGGGGCCTGTTCGACGCCCCGCTTGCAGTCGATCCCGGCGATCGCGACCGGCAGCTTGGCCAGGCCGGTGACCAGGTTGCGGACGTAGACGGACTTGCCGCTGCCCGGAGCACCGAGCGTCATCGCGTGCGGCACGGCCTGGTAGTCGCGGACATACGCGGTCCCGTCCTCCCGCATCGCCACCGGCACCACCAGGTGACCGGACGGCACCCGGCGCGGCATCCGCACCTGACGCAGGACATCGAAGCCGGTCATCCGCAGCTCCACGACACCGGGCTTGATCTCCGCGACGTGCACGGAGTGGACACCCCACGCGTGCCGCAGACGCTCGGCGGAAGCCGCCACGTCAGCCGGTTCCTGGCCGGGAGCGAGCCGAAGCCGCACCCGCATCCCGGTCGACGTCGGACGGACCCGGCGGATACGCGGCGGCACCGGCCGGATCTCCCGGCGGGTCGTCGCCCGGGTCACCAGCACCCGCAGCCGCGACGGCGCCACGGTCAGCCCGCACGCGTCCATCGTGCTGCCGTACGTCGCCGCGAACCGCACAGCGGCAGCCGGGAGACCGACCGTCGACCAGTACACCGCCGGAGCCTTCACCCGGGTGTACGCAGCAGTCCCCACGAGAGCGGCGAGCGAGCCGCCGACCTCGGCGAGAAGCAGTTCCCCCGACACGGTGATCAGCCCTGGACCGGCACGAGGGAGGTGACCGCCGCAGCGCGGAACGAAATGCCGTGCCGCTTCTGCCCGTTGAACTCGTTCTCCCAGTCCCGCGCCTTGAGCCCGGTCAGTGCGACCGGCATCCCGACCGCCAGCCCCTCGGACACTCCGGTCTCCGGCACCGACACGGTGTAGAGGTTCGCCTCACCCTCGTCCGCGATGGTCAGCCCCACGGTCACCAGCCGGGCGCCGGTCTCCCGGTCGATGGCGATCTCGCCCGTCTGCCGGTTGGCAACCTTCGGCGCCGGCGGAACGGCGACGAACACGAACGCGGTGGACGTGTCGACCTTGAACACAGCCATGACGGCCTCTCCTCTAAATGAGGTGACCTCCTGCACTCATGTACAGGAGTGATGACTAGAAGAGTGCCCGACTCCTGTATATGAGTCAACCCGCCTAGGCCTGAAAGCCCAGACGGGTTGCGGAATATGATGTTCCGTCAGTCCTTGGCGGGGAAGCGGTAGTCAAGAACGAACTGATCAGCGGCCATGACGGTGTCGCAGACCTCGACCACGCGCCCTTCGGTGGTGATCGCGTCGCGGACCAGGTGGATCACGGGTGAGCCGGGGCTGAGGGCCAGCGCGGCGGTCTCAGGCTTGGTTGCCAGGCGGGCCCGAACGGTCTCGGTGAACTCTGCGAGCTGCTGGCCGCGCTCTTCGAGCCGGGCGTAGATGCCGCCGCCGCCCGGGTTCTCGGCGAACATCTCGGGGATGTCCTTCACCACGTCCCACGGCAGGTAGGAAGTCGCTTCCTCCGTCGGCACGCCGTCCCGGAAGTACCGGCGCTTGCGAGCCAGCACTTGGGCGCCGGCGGGAACGTTCAGCCGCTCGGCGATGTCGGCAGGGGCCTCGGTGGGCCCGACGAACAGCACGGTGACGGACGGCGTCCCACCGGAAACCTCAGCCTCGGCCAGGTAGGCCGCCTTGCCGGCCATCCGGTGTGCGCGGCGGAAACGGTCCGAGGACTTGCGCTGCACCGGTGGGCGAGAACGCACGAAGGACCCGCGGCCGTGGTGGGTCTCGATCAGCTGCGAGGTCCGCAGCTCAGCAATCGCCTTGCGCACTGTCCCGGAGGCAACGCCGTACCGCTGCATGAGTTCGGCCTCACTGGGGACCGCCGAGCCGGGGGCCAGGGCACCTGACTTGATTTGCGCGGCGAGATCATCAGCAATCTGCAGATACTTCGCCTTGGCCGAGGAGGCCACCTCGTTGCTCGCCATAGTCCTTTAGGGCTCCTATTCTCCTGTACATGAGTAGCAGCCCCGCACTGCAAGTTTCAACGCCCCTCCACTCGGTGTCTGTGGCGGGTGCTGTCGTTCGTGAGGACGGGAAGGTCCTGGCCATCCGCCGAGCCGACAACGGCACCTGGGAGCCCCCGGGCGGTGTCCTTGAGCTCACGGAGAGCGTCGAAGACGGCGTCCGACGGGAGGTCTTCGAAGAGACCGGCATCAGGGTGGACGTCGAACGCCTGACGGGCGTCTACAAGAACGTCACGCGTGGAGTCGTTGCCTTGGTGTTCCGGTGCCACCCCGAGAGTGGGACCGAGCAGGTCTCGGACGAGTCCACGGCGGTGGACTGGCTGACTCCGGCGGAGGTCACCGAGCGGATGGCTGAGGTCTACGCCGTGCGCATGCTGGACGCGCTCCAGGCAGATGCGGCTCCGAGCATTCGCACCCATGACGGCCGGCAGTGGCTCGGCGGTCAGATCCCTGGTTAGCCGCGCTTCCCGATCTGCGCCCACACACTTCGCCGACGGGCCACGGTGAACACCGAGTCGACTCGATGCGGCTCAAGCGATGCCGGCCGACTCGCAAGGAGCGAGGCGATCCGCTCACCGTCCAGCACCTCGACGATCGGGCTGCCCTGAACGGTGATCTTGCGAGCGCCGACTACGGCAACGATGGCTCGAACCGGCACAGGGTGGCCACACCAGCGCTCCAGGAGCTGGGTCACCCGGGCCGCCTCGAACTCCGCGTTCGCCAGGTAGGGATAGCTGACCCGGTTCACCAGGACCCGCTTGTCACCCACCCATACCGAAGAATCGGGGTGGTGCTTCGTATTCACGGTGAAGACCCCTGGCGGGCCGATCACCACGTGATCGATGTCCGCGCCACTCGGCAGCGGAACGCCATGCAGCACGTGCCAGCCATGACCGCGGAGCCCATTGAGGTGGCTCCCGACGATCTCTTCGCCGCGAAGCCCGGTCACCAGCTTCTGAGACGTCAACGGATCACGCGCCAGCTTCGCGGCTACCCGAACGAGCCACTTCCGCTGGTCCATCTCCTCGCGGATCATCCCTTGGACGCCAGTGCCTGGAAGGTTTCCCGCGAGGTCATCCTCTGTGGTGAACGGAGGCAAGGCCGGGATTGAGGCCGGAGCGACTGCTGTTGGCCTCGGAGGCGGATCTTGCTGCAAGCGGATCGGCGCAGGTGCTGGCGAAGCAGCGGTGACTGTGCGCGCTGGGATTGGCCGGCCAGAGGCTGCGACCCACTCCTCGACCTTCGCGAGCGCTGCCGTTCTCAGGCGCTCGACCTTGATCTCCACTGCACCTGTTCGGCAGTCGAGCCATGCAACAGCCTCACCGCGGGCGCCCGACAGGTTGACGTACAGCCGCTCCTTGCCCGGCACTCGCCAGAGCTTGACCGTCAGTTCCTGCACGTTACCCCCTTCGCGCGATCCCTGACACGAGATCAGCACGCGCGGTACGGGTCTGACAAGAACGCCGTCAGCCAAGCCGACCAGCGGGCCCCGAGGATCGGAAGCAAGGCAGGGGTGGAGGACGTTGTTACGAGTTTCGCTACTTCATCAAGGCGCGCACAGCGCGCCAGCGCGCGGCCCTGGCCGCTCGCCGACGCTCCTGTCTTCGCCCCACTCCGGCGGCGCCCCGGCCGCGCCGGCGGACGGACGGCAGAAGAGGGCTGAGCCCAGAACCCCGCCGGGGCCGGGGGCGGGCGGCTCCACGGTTTTACCCACCTGCCAGGACCGGGACCCGCACCGAGCAAGACCGGGGGGCCACTCGGCCAAATTGCGGTCAGGCCCCAAAAGCCCTGACCGAGTCGCAGCAGCTTACGGCCCCCCGATCATGCTCGGACCCAGACCAGACAGGACACCGGCCAAAACCGCTCCACCACCCGCGTGCAGGGTCCGTCCACTCAGTCCTAGGCTGGTTCTGAGGAGTGATCGACATGGGCAAGTTGGCTTCCAAGGAATGGTGGTTCGGCAAGACGGACGAGCAGCGCAAGCGGCGAGGTCTGCCGACTATGACGGAGCTCGCGGAAGCGCAGTCAGCACCGCTGACCCGTGAGCGGTTCAGCATCGAGGTTCAGCAGGAGCAGACGATCATCGGGGGGTCCGGCGGATCGCTGTCTCACAAGGCCGTGATCACGGACACCTTTACCGGCAGGCCGCAGGCGGTAGGGCATGGGTTCACGTACAAGCAGGCCTATGCCGATGCCGAGCGGATCGTCAACAAGATCACCTCTGGGAAGCGAAAGATCAGATAGCTGTCCACTGGGCGTAGCGATGGTCTTGCTGGGCCATCTGTGGGCCGTGCAAGGTCGGCCAGCGACAGATGACGACCGCTGCCGAGCTCTCCGCCCCAAGTGGGACAGGGAGCAGCTCCCCGGATCTGCGACATTGGATGGACCATGCCTAAGCCTGCCAACAAGGCCCGTCCGTTCGACCTGCCGACGGAGGCCGAGGACGTGCAGCGGGTCGTGGCTGAGCTGAATGCGGCGGCCGAGCGAGCCGCGGGAATGTGCTCTACACGGCGCGAATGCGGCCCGGAGTGGAGCATATTCTTGTTGCCGAGTATCGAGGTGCGGGGCGAGGCTGGAGCTATGGAGACAGGGCAGTAGGGAGCGGGATGTAAGTACTGCGTCGCCGGGTTCCGGCGCGCGTAGGGCTTCGGAGGTAAAATGTCGACGAATCGCCCCGCCATCTTGGCTTCTGTTAAGCGTGCGGTTAGGAAGCGATGCGGGTTCGGCTGCGTTTTTTGCGGCATTCCATTCTATGAGTATGACCACATGGAGCCATGGTCGGACGTCCAAGAGCATGATCCGGATAATTTGACACTCCTTTGCTCGAATCATCATTCCGAAAAGGGGAGGGGGTTAATTTCCCTAGAGCAAATAAGAGCGGCGAACCGGCGCCCCCGGAATGTTCTGGCTGGCAACTCGGCCCCTTATGTTCTCAGGTATGAGGGCCTCGCAAGTCGAGTCTCGATCGGGACGAACGAGTTCTTCCAGGTGCTTGGTGAGAAGGAGTGCTCTGACACTCTCGTGCTAAATGGGGAGCCGGTGTTCAGGCTTCGCACCGAGGGGGCAAATCTGCTCATTACTGCGAGGCTCATGGACCCATCGGGCGGTGATGCTTTATGGATTGAAGATAATGAGCTCTGCTATTCTTCCGGACATTGGGATGTTGAATTTATTGCGGACCGCCTCGTGATTAGAAGTGCCATGCGGGAGATTATTGTAAAGGTAGTCTTCAATCCTCCGGGTGGAATTTCTATCGAGCGCGGGTTCTTTTCTCATGAAGGGCTATCGGTTAGGGTTACTCCCCGGGGAATTGAGCATCAGGATAGCCGGTCTTCCATAGGTGGGAATGTGAAGGCCGGGAGTTTTCGTCGTGGAATCGATCTCTGGGACCCGGATCACTACCCGGGGCCTCGTACGGCAGTGGTCGGGCTGCTTCTTGGCCGAGCAGGTTGATCGGCACCGACGGGAGTCCTGGGCCGTCTGCGGGCCGTGCGGGGGTGGCCGACGATGACAGGCGATGACTACGGCTGCACCCTCCGCCCCTTGCGGGACAATGGACAGTTCTCCGGATCTGCGGCACTGGGCGGACCATGCCTAAGCCCGGAGACCAAATCGGGCAGGATGTGCCTCATGACAGCCGAGCAGGAGCAGCCGCCGATCTCCAGCAGCACCATGACCGTGAACAGTGATGGCGTGCCGCGAGTGTTCAGCTGGGACGACAGTGCGCGGATCAATGTCCGCAACCTTGGCGCCGAGGTCGTCATCGAGGCGAATGCCGCCGGGTTGCGAACTCTTGCTCGGCACCTCCTGACGCTCGCCGAGGACGGCACGCCGGACGGTAGCCACCTGCATCTCGAAGACAGCAGCGGGCTCGAGGACGGCTCGGTCAGCTTGATCCTCGAGCGGGACGACGACGAGTAGGTGCCCCCAGGCGTGTCCCATCCGTGCCTTAAGGGACGGAGATGGGCGGTCAGTGGCGGTCAAATCGTGGGCTCCCGACCAGCGTCACAGAGTGCCTTCCGGCGGCATCTGTGCACGTCAGAGCTCCTATCGAGCTGATCAGCTGTTGAGATTCCCAAGCTTAGAGCGCGAGTTCGATTCTCGTCGCCCGCTCCACAGAGAAAACCCCAGGTCAACGACCTGGGGTTTTTTCGTTGTCCGGACCGGTGGGTGCTCGGTGGAGGGTGCGGACCGGGCGGGTGAGGAGGAGGGCGGTGGCGGTGGCGAGGGCGACTGCGGCGCCGAGGAGGAGGACCGGAGCGGTGCCGACGGCGGTGACGGCGGGGCCGGCCAGGGCGCTGCCGATGGGGTACATGCCGACGGAGCCGGCGACCTCGTAGGCGTGGACGCGGTTGAGGACTTCGCCGGGGACCTGGGTCTGGACGGTGGTGGCCCACATGACGCCCCAGATGCCGATTCCGGTGCCGACCGCGATCTGGGTGGCGGCGAGCAGCCCGACGGGCAGGTCGAGGACGATTCCGAGCGGGTAGAGCGGGAAGGCGAGCATGGCCGCGGCGCCGGCGGCGAGGGGGCGGGTGGGCTTCCAGCGGATGGCCAGCAGGCCGCCGGCGACAGTGCCTGCGCCGAGCGCGCAGTTGAGCAGGCCGAAGGCGGTGGCGCCGTGCCGGGGCACGATCACTCCGGCGGCGACCGAGAGTTGGGGGCCCCAGGAGAGGACGGCGAAGACGATCCAGATCAGGACGACGCTCCACAGCCAGTTGCGGGCGCGGAACTCCCGCCAGCCGACGGCCAGGTTGTGCGCCAGGCCCCGGCCGCCGGGCGGGCCGGGCACGGTGCCGAGCCGGAGTGCGAACAGGCAGAGTGCGCTGGTGGCGTAGGCCGCGGCGGAGACGGCCATCACCCAGCCGGTGGCGCCGAGTCCGACGAGGGCGCCGGCCAGGGCGGGGCCGGCGAGTCCGGTGAGTGCTTCGGAGGTGCGCAGGACGCCGTTGGCACCCTGGACGTCACGGGCGATCAGGGGGACGGTCGAGGAGGCGCCGGGCTGGAACATGGCGTTGGCGGTCCCGGCCACGGCGAGGAGGGCGTACAGCTGCCAGAGGTGGTCGATGCCGTGGAGGAAGAGCAGGGCGAGCAGGACGTGGGCGGCGAGGTTGGCCAGGTCGGCGGTGATCATCATCAGGCGGGCGGTGAACCGGTCGGCGAGCACGCCGCCGAACAGCACCAGCCCGGCGAACGGGCCGACCAGGAAGGCCATTGCGTACCCGGCGGTGTCCAGTCCGTGGCCGCTGCTGAGCAGCCCGGCCGAGACCGCGACCGGGAGCATCGCCCAGCTGAGCAGGCCGGCCGACCGGGCGGTGAACCAGTAGCGGAAGTTGCGGGACCAGATGGCCGGTGATCCTCCGGCCGTCCGGGCGGGTGCGGGTGCGGGTACGGGCGCGTCGGCGTCGGCGGCGGTGTGGGTGTCGGTGCGGGCGGTCATCGGGCGAGCCCCGCGCGGAGTGCGGCGTTCTCCTGCTCCAGCCGGGCGAGGCGCCGGTGCACCGGGGCCATGGCCTCGGCGAGTTCGGGGTGGCTGAAACGGGGCGTGATGTGGTTGGGGCAGTTCCAGGCGAAGGCCTCGACCCGGACGGTGACGAGCTGTTCGACGGTGCCGTCGGTGCGCGGGGTGCCGAGCCGTTCGGTGAGCGCCGGGTCGGCACCGGCCGGTACGGCGGTGGCGTGGCCGAGCAGTTTGAGCCGGGTCCGGCGGGCGTGGTCGAGGAAGAAGAGCGCGACCCGGTCGTCGGAGCGCAGGTTGCCGGTGGTGATGTACTGCCGGTTGCCGCGGACGTCCAGGTAGCCGAGGGTCCGTTCGTCGAGGACATGGACGAATCCCGGCGGGCCGCCGCGGAACTGGACGTAGGGCCAGCCGGTCTCGCCGACGCTCGCGAACAGGAAGGCGTCGAGGCCGCCGATGAAGTCCGCCTCGGCGGCGGTGAGCGGTTCGGGGTGCTCGGCGGGATCCCGCAGGCGGCGGTCGGCGGCCGCGGCGCTGCCCATCTCCTGCTGCACCCGGCGGACCGTCGGGGTGAGGGCGAGGCGGTCGAACCGGCTCATGCGGTGCTCCTCGGTCGGTGGATCGGGTGCGATCACCGTACGGAGAGGGGCTGGTGCGGTTCCTGGAGCCGGACCGGAAGGCCCGGGGTGCGCCGGTACCCCGCCGGTACCGGCGCTGACCTGCACTTCTGCCGTCCGGACGGCGGGTACCGGCAGAACGGTCGGAACTGCCCCGACAGTTGTCCGTCGGGGTCAGGCCTCGGCGGGCAGGTCGCGGGCGGGCAGGTCGCGGGCGTAGCGGCGGAGCAGGTCGGGCAGGTCGAAGCGGCCGCCCGGGTGCTCGCGCAGCAGGTGGGCGTCGGCCAGTCCGGCGAGGAGGACGGCGGCCCGGTCCGGGGTGGTGCCCGCGAGGACGGCGGCCCCGGCCGGGGTGAGGTCGGGGCCGGGGAGCAGGGCGAGGAGGCGGAACATCCGCCGGGCGTCGGCCGGCAGGGCGCTGTACGAGAGGTCGAAGGCCTCCTGCAGGGCCGAGCGGCGGTCGCCTTCGACGCGCAGGCGGGAGATCAGGTCGTCGCCGGTGAGCTCGGCGCTGTACGCGGCGAGGTCGGCGTTGCGGGCGACCAGGTTGGCGCCGGCGATCCGGATGGCCAGCGGGAGGCCACCGAAGCTGCGGAGGAGTCGGTGGGTCGCCTCCTGTTCGGCCGCGACCCGGCAGCCGCCGACGATGCTGCCCAGGAGCTGGAGGGCTTCGTCCGGCGCGAGCACGTCCAGGCCGATCCGCCGGGCGCCCTCGGCGGCGACCAGCCCGGCGAGCCGGTTGCGGCTGGTGACCACCACCGCGCAGCTCGGGGAGCCGGGGAGGAGCGGCCTGACCTGGTCGGCGTCGCGGGCGTCGTCGAGCACGATCAGGGTCCGCCGGTCGGCGAGCAGGGTCCGGTAGAGGGCGCCGGCCTCGTCGGGGTCGGCGGGAATCCGGTCGGGCGGGGTGTCGAGGGCACGCAGGAACCGGGCGAGGACCTCGTCGGGACGCGGCGCCGGAAGCCGGGAGTGGCCGCGCAGGTCGGCGAAGAGCTGGCCGTCGGCGAAGTGTCCGCGCCGTGCGTGCGCCCAGTGGGTGACCAGCGCGGTCTTGCCGATGCCGGGCGCGCCGACCACCGCCACCAGCCGTGGCCGCCGGGCGGGGTCGGGCGAGACGAGGGTGTCCAGGACCTGCAGCTCCTCCTCGCGTCCGACGTGGGTGCCGACCCCGGCCGGCAGTTGGGCGGGGACCGGGCCGGTCGGGGCGGGCCGCCCGGCGCGGGGGAGCCGGCCGCGCAGGACCCGCAGGTGGGCGTCGCGGACCTCGGGGCCCGGGGCGATGCCCAGGTCCTCGTCGAGCCGGTCGCGCAGACGGGTGAAGACGGCGAGCGCCGCGGCCTGCTCCCCGCCGCCGGCCAGGGCGAGGATCAGCCGGGCGTGCAGGCTCTCGTGCAGCGGTTCGGCGTGCACCAGGTCGGAGAGGAACGGGACGGCTTCCGCGGGCCGCCGCAGCCGCAGCGCGGTGTCGGCGTGCAGCAGGGCTGCCCTGATCCGCCGTTCGTCGGCCGCGACCGCTGCCGGGTGCCGGCGCAGCGCCGGGTCCGCGTCGGCGAGCACCGGGCCGCGCCATTCGCGCAGCGCCCGGGTCAGTGACTCGTACGCGGCCTCGGGTGCGGGGTGCCCGCCGGTCGCCCGGGTCAGCAGCGCGTCGAAGCGGCCGAGGTCGATCAGGTGCGGGGAGGCCTGCAGCAGGTAGCCGGTGGGTGTCCGGGTGACGGTCGGGCCGGCGGGTGCCAGCAGGCGGCGGACCTGGCTGACGTAGGTGTGGATGAGGCTCTGCCAGGAGCCGGGTGGACCGGTCGGCCAGAGGATGTCGGTGATCTCCTGCATGCCGGCGGGTTCGGGGTGCTTGAGGGCGAGGAGTCCGAGCAGCCGCCCAAGCATGGGGCCGGTCACCGGGACGGTGGCCGTACCGCGCCGGAGTGCGAGCGGGCCGAGGACCAGCACCCGCGGTCCGCCGGTGCTGTGCGGCGCTCGGCCGCGGACGGCGTCCCGCAACCCGGCCAGGTCGTCCTCGCTCAGGTCGAGGGCGTCGGCCAGCCGCCGGACGGTGGCGGCCCGGGGCTGCCGGACCCGGTCGCGTTCGAGGTCGCGCAGTGCCCTGGTGCTGACTCCGGCCCGGGCGGCAGCCGCCTCCTGGCTCAGCCCGGCCCGCCTGCGCAGTGCCTGCAGCCGTTCCCCGAGCGTGACCTGCGCGGCCGGTGCGTGCTCCACCACGGCGTCCCCCCTCGTCCCGACCACGGTGATCAGTCTGGACTGGACCAATCCGCCGGACAAGGGACGGGCCGGGCGGGTGCCCGGGGCGGTGGCGGGAGACGGCCGGGAACCGGGTCGGGAAGCGGCCGGGAGCTGCCGCACTGGAGCATCTGAGGGACGCCCGGGGGCTTCTGGACCCGTTCGGCGCAGTCCGGATCGTGGGGGCGGACGGGGAATCTCACACTGAGTGACGGGAGTGGATTCAACCGGAGAGGCGCCCTCGTCATGAACATCGGTTTCCGTCGTATCGCCCTGGTCACCGCGGTGGCCTCGCTCGGGCTGTCGCTGGCGGCCTGCGGCAGTGCAAAACAGTCCACCGGCTCGGGTGGCGCGTCCGGCACCGCTGCGGGGGCGGTGAAGATCGGGCTGCTGCTGCCGGAGACGAAGACGACGCGGTACGAGCAGTTCGACAAGCCGCTCATCGAGGCCAAGATCAAGTCGCTGGTCCCGGACGCGCAGATCGACTACTACAACGCCAACCAGGACGCGACGCAGCAGCAGACCCAGGTGGACACCGCGCTGACCAAGGGCGACAAGGTCCTGATCCTCGACGCGGTGGACTCCAAGGCGATCCAGTCCTCGGTGCAGAAGGCGCACGACGCGGGCGTGAAGGTGATCGCGTACGACCGCCTGGCGCAGGGGCCGGTGGACGCGTACGTGTCCTTCGACAACCGTGCGGTGGGCCGGCTGCAGGGTGAGGCGCTGGTGGCGGCGGTCGGCAACAAGGCCGGCAGCGGCCAGATCATCATGATCAACGGCTCGCCGACCGACCCGAACGCCGCGGAGTTCAAGGCGGGCGCGCACAGCGCGATCGACGGCAAGCTGCAGGTCGGCAAGGAGTACGACACCCCGCAGTGGGACCCGAACACCGCGAACCAGGAGGCGGCGGCGGCGATCACCGCGATCGGCGGGCCGAACGTGGTCGGCGTCTACTCGGCGAACGACGGCATGGCGGCCGGCATCGCGACCGCGCTGAAGGCGGCCAACCTGAGCGTGCCGCTGACCGGTCAGGACGCCCAACTCGACGCGGTGCAGCGCATCCTGATCGGCACTCAGACCATGTCGATCTACAAGCCGTACAAGCCCGAGGCGGACGCGGCGGGTGCCATGGCGGTGGCCTTCGCCCAGGGCAAGTCGCTGGAGCCCTCGCAGGCGCCGACCACCTCGACCAACGGCAGCGGCGCCACCGTCCCCTCGCTGCTGATCGCCCCGACCGTGCTGACCAAGGACAACATCAAGTCCACCGTGGTCGCGGACGGCCTGTACACCGTTGCGCAGATCTGCACCCCGGACTACGCCTCGGCCTGCGCCGCTGCCGGACTGCAGTAACCGTCGACAACCGGAGCGCTGCGGAAGGGAGTTGGAGATGGTGACGGGTGAGCCGGTACTGGCCTTGCGCGGCGTCTCCAAGCGGTTCGGCGCCGTGCAGGCGCTGACCGACATCGAGTTGGAGGTGCACCCCGGCGAGGTGGTCGCGCTGGTCGGCGACAACGGCGCCGGCAAGTCGACCCTGGTGAAGTCGATCGCCGGGGTGCACCAGCCGGACGAGGGCACGATCGAATGGGAGGGCCACCCGGTCTCCATCCACCGGCCGCAGGACGCCCAGCACCTCGGCGTCGCCACCGTGTACCAGGACCTGGCACTCTGCGACAACCTGGACGTGGTCGGAAACCTCTTCCTGGGACGGGAGTTGAGGCACTTCGGGCTGGTCCTCGACGAGGTCGGCATGGAGAAGCGCTCCCGGGAGCTGCTGGACACCCTGTCGATCCGGATCCCCAGTGTGCGGATCCCGATCGCCTCGCTCTCCGGTGGTCAGCGGCAGGTGGTGGCGATCGCCCGCGCGCTGATCGGCTCGCCCAAGGTGGTCATCCTGGACGAGCCGACCGCGGCCCTCGGCGTGGAGCAGACGGCCCAGGTGCTCGACCTGGTCGAGCGGCTGCGCGAGCAGGGCCTGGGCGTGATCCTGATCAGCCACAACATGGCGGACGTGATGGCGGTGGCGGACACCGTCGCGGTGCTGCGGCTGGGCCGCAACAACGGGGTCTTCGACAAGCGGCAGACCAACCAGGAAGAGATCATCTCGGCCATCACCGGCGCCACGGACAACGCCGTGACCCGCCGCAGGGCCCGGGGCTCGGAGGGTGCGCAATGAGCGGGAACATGCCGGGTGACGGCCAGGAGCGGCACCACCCGCTGCCCGAGGACACCATGCCCAAGGGCGGGGTGAACGCGCCGGTGCCGGTGGCGGCGGAGGCCACCCCGGCGGTCGACCCGCGGCTGATCGTCCGGCAGGAGGGCGTCAAGGGCTACCTCGGCGAGTTCAAGCGGCGGCTCAGCAGCGGTGAGCTCGGCTCGCTGCCGGTGGTGGTGGCGCTGATCGTGATCTGGGCCGTGTTCGGCAGCCTGAACAGCAGCTTCCTCTCGGCGCAGAACCTGTCCAACCTCTCGCAGCAGATCGTCGGCACCGGGATGATCGCCATCGGCGTGGTCTTCGTGCTGCTGCTAGGCGAGATCGACCTGTCGGTCGGCTCGGTCAGCGGCCTGTGCGCGGCGATCTTCGCGGTGATGAACGTGACCCACGGCGTCAACCAGTGGGTGGCGCTGCTCTCGGCCCTGGTCGGCGGCGCGCTGGTCGGCCTGATCCAGGGCTTCTTCTTCGCCAAGGTCGGCGTCCCGGCCTTCGTCGTCACCCTGGCCGGCAACCTCGGCTGGAACGGCCTGATGCTGCAGATCCTGGGCAGCCAGGGCACCGTCAACCTCTCGGGCACGGACATCGTCTCCCGGCTCTACTCGACCATCTACGGGCAGCAGATCGCCGCGTACGGGGTGGCCGTGGTGGGCGTGCTGCTCTTCCTGGGGGCCTCGCTGCTGGACACCCGGCGGCGGAAGGCGGCCGGCATCCCGTCCCGGCCGGTGTCCGACATCGCGCTGCGCACCGGGCTGCTGGCGATCGTCGCCTTCCTGGCGGCGTACACCCTGAACCAGTACAAGGGCCTGCCGCTGGCGCTGCTGGTCTTCCTGATCTTCATCGTGGTGCTGGAGTGGGTGCTGCGCCGGACCCCGTACGGGCGCCAGGTGTTCGCGCTGGGCGGCAACATCGAGGGCGCCCGACGGGCGGGCATCAACGTGTCGATGGTCCGGATCACGGTGTTCATGATCTGTTCCACGATGGCGGCGATCGGCGGTCTGTTCCTGGCGGCGCAGATCCAGTCGGCCAGTCAGACCTCGGGCGGCGGCAACCTGCTGATGAACGCGATCGCGGCGGCCGTCATCGGCGGCACCAGCCTCTTCGGCGGCCGGGGTTCGACCTGGTCGGCGCTGCTGGGTGCGCTGGTCATCGGGTCGATCCAGTCCGGCATGAACATCCAGGGCCTGAGCAACGCCATCCAGTTCATGATCACCGGTGCGGTGCTGCTGGCGGCGGTGGTCATCGACTCGCTGGCCCGGCGGACCCAGAAGGCGGCGGGGCGCGCCTGACCGGCCTCCCGCCGCCCCCGCCACCGTCCCGTCCCGGCACCCGCCGGGGCGGGACATTCTTTCAGGCTTGTATTAAGTGCGAGTTCGTTACCGCCCCGTGATTGTGTCCCGGGTGTTGCGCGGTGTTCACTCTCCTCGGAACCGCTTCCGAAACCGGTTCCGAGGAGGGGCATCATGCCGATCACCATCGCCGACGTGGCGTCCCGGGCCGGGGTCAGCAAGACCACCGTCTCCCGGGTGCTCAACGGCAAGGGCGAACTCGAGCCCTCCACGGCGGCCCGGGTCAGGAGGGTCATCGAGGAGCTCGGGTACGTGCCGAGCGCGCGGGCCGTGGGCCTGGCGCGAGGCAGGGCCGGGGTGATCGGCATGCTCGTCCCCTCGCTCACCTGGCCGTGGATCGGCGAAGTCCTCCAGGGCGCCGTCGACACGGTCGAGAGCAACGGCTACGGCCTGATGCTCTTCACCTGCAACCAGGGCGACCAGTCGATGCGCCAGTTCGCCAACAAGGCGTCCGCCAAGGCCTTCGACGGTCTCCTGGTGATCGAGCCCGAGGGGCAGCTCGACTACATCACCGAGCTGCACGGGCACGGGCTGCCGGTCGTCCTCATCGACGACCGCGAACTGCGCCCGCAGTTCGCCTCGGTGGCCACCACCAACCGCGCGGGCGGCGAGTCCGCCGCCCGACACCTGCTCGCGAACGGCCGTACCCGGCCGGTCGTGATCACCGGCACCCTCGCGTGGGGCTGCACCGCGGAACGCCTGGACGGGTTCACCGCGGTGTACGCCGAGGGCGGCCGGCCGCTCCCGGCCGGCTCGGTCGTCGAAGGTGACTTCTCCTTCGAGACCGGCCGCGCCGTGATGCGGCGCTTGATCGAGGACGGCGTCGAGTTCGACGCGGTCTTCGCGCACAACGACCTCTCCGCTGCGGGCGCCCTCCAGGCGCTGAGAGAGGCCGGACGTGCGGTCCCGGGGGAGGTGGCGATCGTCGGCTTCGACGACGTGCCGCTCGCCTCCCAGACGGAACCGCCGCTCACCACCGTCCGACAGCCGCTGCGCGAGATGGGGGCCGCGGCGGCCCGGATGCTGATGGCCCACTTCGCCGGCGAGCCGCTGCCGGTCGAGCCGACCGTCATCCCGACCGACCTCGTCGTCCGGGGCTCCACCTCAGCCTCGAGCTGATCCACCACCCACGCCACCGGCCGGACGCGCCGCGTCCGACCGCGATGCCGCACACCCCGAAGCGGGACGGCACCGCCGCCGGTTCTCCCCACTCCAGGAGGAGCAATGTCCTTCGCGTCCACCGGTTCCGCAGCCCGGCGCACCATGGCGCCGCTCGTGGTCGCCGCGATCTCGCTGGCCCTGGTGGCCGGTTGCAGCAGCAACCCGGGCTCCGCCAACAAGGGTGACGGCGCCGGCGGCGCCACCGGCGTGCTGAACGTCGGCATGCCCCAGGGCGCCACCGTGAAGAACAACAGCAACCCGCTGCTGCCGACCTCGGCCGCCGCGGTGCTCGGCTACCGCTACATGATCTACGAGCCCCTGGCGATGGTGAACCTGGTCAAGCCGACCGAGCCCGCCAAGCCCTGGCTGGCCTCGAAGTTCGAGTGGGCGGACAACTACAGAACACTCACCCTCACCGCGCGCGACGGCGTCACCTTCTCCGACGGCAAGCCGATGACCGCCGAGGACATCGCCTACAGCTTCCAGCTGATGAAGGACAACAAGGCGCTCAACACCTCCGCCCTGCCCATCGAGTCGGTCACCGCCTCGGGCAAGGACGTCACCGTCAAGTTCGGCACCTCGCAGTTCGTCCGCCAGGCCGTGGTGCTCTCCACCCTGGTGCTGCCCAAGCACCTCTGGTCGGCCATCGCCGACCCGGCCACCGACACCGTCGAGAACCCGGTCGGCACCGGCCCGTACACCCTGAAGTCCTTCACCCCGCAGACCGTCACGCTGACCACGCGCAACGGCTACTGGCAGGACGCTCCGAAGATCAAGGAGCTGCGGTACACCACGTACAGCGGCAACGACGCGATCACCTCGGCGCTCACCTCGGGCGCGCTGGAGTGGACCTACGCCTTCATCCCGGACGCCAAGAAGCTCTACACGGCCAAGGACCCGGAGCACAACAAGCTCTGGTTCCCGGCGAACCTCTCCGCCGACGGCCTGTGGATCAACACCACCAACAAGCCGTTCGACAACCCGGCGCTGCGCCGTGCGATGTCGGTGGTGATCAACCGCCAGGACATCTTCAACCAGGCCTCGGCCGGCTACTTCAAGCCCGCCGTCGAGTCGATCACCGGCCTGCCGACCCCGATCGGTGACGCGTTCATCTCGCCGGAGTACCAGGGCAAGAAGTCCGAGGGCGACGTGGCGAGCGCCAAGAAGATCCTCACCGACGCCGGCTTCACCTACAACGGCGAGACCCTGCAGGACCCGACCGGCAAGCCGGTCACCCTGACCATGACCGACCCGGCGGGCTGGGGCGACTACCAGACCACCCTGACGATCATCTCCGACAACCTGAAGCAGATCGGCATCAAGGCCACCCCGGAGAAGGCCGACCAGGACGCCTGGTTCACCGCCATCGCCAACGGCAACTTCCAGGCCGCGATGCACTGGTCGAACGGCGGCGCCACCCCGTACGACATGTACCAGAACATCATGGACGGGGCCGGCCTCCAGCCGGTCGGCTCGCCCGCCACCAACAACTACGGGCGCTTCGACAACAAGGAGGCCACCAAGGCGCTGGCCGACTACGCCAACGCCGCGGACGAGGCGTCCCGCAAGGCCGCGCTCGCCACCCTGCAGCGGATCTTCGTCGAGCAGATGCCGATGATCCCGACCTCGGCCGGCAACTACGGCGCCGAGTACTCCACCAAGAACTGGACCGGCTGGCCGGACGACAGCAACCCCTACGCCCCCATCCAGCCCACCCAGGTCAACGCCCTGGACGTGGTGCTCCACCTCAAGCCGGCTCACTGATGACGATCACGAACCACACCCCGGCGACCGCCCCGTCCTTCTCGGACGGGGTGGTCCTGGAGGCCGACGGCCTCACCAAGCACTTCCCGGTCCCCAAGCGGGGCCGGGCCCTGCTCTCCCGCACCCCCTCGGTGGTGCACGCGGTCGACGACGTGACCCTCACCCTGCGCCGGGGTCGCGTCACCGCGCTGGTCGGCGAGTCCGGCTCCGGGAAGTCCACCGTGGCCCGCCTGCTGGCGCAGCTCTACCCGCGCACCGGGGGAGACATCCGGCTGCACGGCTCGTCCACCGCGGTGCGCGGCGGGCGGGCGTTCCGGAGGTACGCCCGGAAGGTCCAGATGATCTTCCAGGACCCGTTCGGCTCGCTCAACCCGGTGCACACCGTCCGCTACCACCTCTCCCGTGCCCTCAAGGTGCACGGGCGGGCCGGCAGCGGCCGGGACGGACTGGAGGCGGCGCTCCAGGAACTGCTCGGGCGGGTGCACCTCACCCCGGCCGACAACTACCTGGACAAGTACCCGCACGAGCTCTCCGGCGGCCAGCGCCAGCGCGTCGCCATCGCCCGCGCGCTGGCGGCCGACCCGGACGCGCTGCTCGCCGACGAGCCGGTCTCGATGCTCGACGTGTCGATCCGGCTCGGCATCCTCAACCTGCTGCGCGACCTCAAGGAACGCCTCGACCTGGCGATCCTCTACATCACCCACGACATCGCCTCGGCCCGCTACTTCGCCGACGAGACGATGGTGATGTACGCCGGCCGGATGGTCGAGGGCGGCGACAGCGAGACCGTCACGCAAGCGCCCGCGCACCCCTACACCCGGCTGCTGATCTCCTCCGCGCCCGACCCGGACCGGCTGACCGGTGCTGCCGCCGGCGACGGCGAGGAGGAGGACGGCGGCGAGCCGCCCAGCCTGATCGTCCCGCCCACCGGCTGCCGCTTCAACCCGCGCTGCCCGATGGCGATGGACCGCTGCCGGGTGGAGCTGCCTCCGCGGATCGAGATCGGCGACGCGCCCGGTCACTGGGCCGCGTGCTGGCTGTACGACGAGGAGACGGCCAAGTGAAGTACCTGCTGCAACGGCTCGGGTTCTACCTGTTCACCGCCTGGGCCGCGATCACCATCAACTTCTTCATCCCCCGGCTCACCCCCGGCGACCCGGTCACCGCGCTGATGGCGCAGTACCAGGGCCAGTTGGACCCGCAGGCGGTGCAGTCGCTGACCGTGCTCTTCGGCCTGGACAAGCACCAGAGCCTGTGGGAGCAGTACGTCAGCTACCTGGGCCAGCTCGCCCACGGCGACCTGGGCATCTCCTTCAAGTCCTTCCCCGCCCCGGTCTCCGAGGTGATCGGCACCACCCTGCCGTGGACCGTCGGCCTGGTCGGCGTCACCACCGTGCTCGCCTTCGGCCTCGGCACCCTCGCCGGCGTGCTGGCCGGCTGGCGGCGCGGGTCCTGGGCGGACGCGCTGCTCCCGATCTCCACCTTCTTCGCGTCCATCCCGTACTTCTGGCTGGCGCTGATCGCGATCGCCTTCCTCACCGGCAGCGGCAGCTTCCTGCCCTCGTCGGGCGGCTACGAGCCGGGCCTGGTCCCGCACTTCGACCCGGAGTTCATCGGCAGCGCGATCAACCACTCGCTGCTGCCCTCGCTCACCATCCTGGTCTCCTCGGTGGCCGGCTGGATCATGAGCATGCGCAACATGATGGTCACCGTCACCGCCGAGGACTACATCACCGTCGCCCACGCCAAGGGCCTCAGCGGACGCCGGGTGATGCTCTCCTACGCCGCCCGCAACGCCCTGCTCCCCAGCGTCTCCGGCTTCGGCATGGCCCTCGGCCTGGTCGTCGGCGGCACCTTCCTGGTCGAGGTGGTCTTCTCCTACCCCGGCATCGGCCTGGAACTGGTGCAGGCCATCGGCGTCAAGGACTACCCGCTGATGCAAGGGATCTTCCTGGTGATCACCCTCTCCGTGCTCGCCGCCAACCTGCTCGCCGACCTCGCCTACCTGGCGCTCGACCCGCGTACCCGCCGGGAGGGCTGACACCGTGCTCGCCAACACCAAGACCCGGATCGGCCTCGCCATGCTGGCGTTCTTCGGGCTGATCGCCGTGATCGGCCCGTGGATCGCCCCCTTCGACCCGGACGCCCGCTCCACCGACCTGATGGAGGGCCCGTCCGGAAAGCACTGGCTCGGCACCACCCACCTCGGCCAGGACATCTTCAGCCAGCTGCTGGTCGGCACCCGCTCGATCATCCTGGTCGGCGTCGTGGCGGGCGTCCTCGCCACCGTGGTCGCCGTCCTGGTCGGCGTCACCTCCGGCTACCTCTCCGGCCCCGGCGCCGAGACCATGTCGGCGATCTCCAACGTCTTCCTGGTCATCCCCGCGCTGCCGCTGATCATCATCGTCTCCTCGGTGATGCCGCACAGCGGAGACCTGATGGTCGCCCTGATCATCGGCATGATCTCCTGGGCCTGGGGCGCCCGCGTCCTGCGCGCCCAGACCCTCTCGCTGCGCCGCCGCGACTTCGTGGTCGCCGCCAAGGCCACCGGCGAGTCCACCTTCCGCGTGGTGGTCTTCGAGATCCTGCCGAACCTCACCGCGATCATCGCCTCCTCCTTCATCGGCACCGTGATGTACGCCGTGATGACCGAGATCTCGCTCGCCTTCATCGGCATCCCCGGCATGTCCCCGTGGAACTGGGGCGTGATCCTCTACTGGGCGCAGACCCAGCAGGCCCTCGGCCTCGGCGCCTGGTGGTGGTTCGTCCCCGCCGGCCTGGCCATCGCCCTGCTCGGCACCGCGCTCTCGCTCGTCAACTTCGGCATCGACGAGATCGTCAACCCGCGCCTGCGCACCGCCGGCCGCGACCTGAAGACCCCGGCCGGCCGGATCCGGATGCGTCCCGGCTTCACCCCGGTCGTCCGTACCACCCCGGTCGCCGTTCCCGCGACGCCGGTCGTCAAGGAAGGGGCCGCCCGATGAGCCGCCCGGTGCTGGAGATCAAGGGCCTCAACGTCGACTACGGCTACGGCCCCGGCGCCGTCCGGGCGATCCACGACGTCAACCTCACCCTGGGCCGCGGCGAGGTGCTCGGCCTGGCCGGCGAGAGCGGCAGCGGCAAGTCCACCCTGGCGTACGGGCTCACCCGGCTGCTCCCGCCGCCCGGCCTGATCACCGGCGGCGAGGTGCTCTACCACCCGCGCGACGGCGGACCGGCGGTCGACATCCTGGGCCTGGACGAGGCCGGCCTGCGGGCCTTCCGCTGGGCCGAGACCTCGATCGTCTTCCAGGGCGCGATGAACTCGCTCAACCCCGTGCACAAGATCTCGACCCAGCTCACCGACGTCATCAAGGCCCACGAGCCCGACAGCACCCAGGCCCAGCGGCTGGTGCGGGCCCGGGAGCTGCTCAGGCTGGTCGGCATCGCCGCGGACCGGCTGGAGAGCTACCCGCACCAGCTCTCCGGCGGCATGCGCCAGCGCGTCATGATCGCGATGGCCCTGGCGCTGGAACCCCAGGTCGTCATCATGGACGAACCGACCACCGCCCTCGACGTGGTGATGCAGCGCCAGATCCTGCGCCAACTGGTCAGGCTGCGCGAGGAGCTCGGCTTCTCGGTGCTCTTCATCACCCACGACCTGTCGCTGCTGGTCGAGTTCTCCGACCGGATCGCCATCATGTACGGCGGCCGGATCGTCGAGCAGGCCCCGTCCGGCGCGATCTACCGCGACTCCCTGCACCCCTACAGCGACGGCCTGCTGCACTCCTTCCCGGCCCTGCACGGCCCGCGCCGCGAACTCGCCGGCATCCCCGGCTCCCCGCCGGACCTGCGCGCCATGCCGGCCGGCTGCGCCTTCGCCCCGCGCTGCCCGAAGGCCTTCGACCGCTGCGCCACCGAGGTCCCGCGCCTCGGCCCGCCGGACGGCCACCCGGACCGCAGCGTCGCCTGCTGGCTGCACCCCACCGCTTCGTGACACCTGGAGACGTCTTGGACCGCTACAACGACTCGATCGACCGGCTGCCCGCCGACTTCCGCTGGGGCGTGGCCACCTCGGCCTACCAGATCGAGGGCGCCGTCGCCGAGGACGGCCGCACCCCCTCGATCTGGGACACCCTGTGCCGGGTGCCCGGCGCGATCGACAACGCCGACA
The DNA here is from genome assembly GCF_043200835.1 of Kitasatospora sp. NPDC048365. Taxonomy (NCBI): domain Bacteria; kingdom Bacillati; phylum Actinomycetota; class Actinomycetes; order Kitasatosporales; family Streptomycetaceae; genus Kitasatospora; species Kitasatospora sp. NPDC048365. Next base: position 47,430 of record NZ_JBICYJ010000019.1, on the reverse strand, counting down.
CCGGTGACGTGGCCTGCGACCACTACCACCGGATGCCCGAGGACGTCGCCCTGATCCGCTCGCTGGGCCTGGACACCTACCGCTTCTCGGTCTCCTGGCCGCGCGTCCAGCCCAGCGGCACCGGCCCGGCCAACGAGGCCGGCCTCGGCTTCTACGACCGCCTGGTCGACGAGCTGCTCGCCAACAACGTGACCCCCTGGCTCACCCTCTACCACTGGGACCTGCCCCAGGAGCTGGAGGACGCCGGCGGCTGGCCCGCCCGCGACACTGCGTACCGCTTCGCCGACTACGCGGAGCTGGTCTACCAGCGGCTCGGCGACCGGGTCGAGCACTGGACCACCTTCAACGAGCCCTGGTGCTCGGCCGTCCTCGGCTACGTCCAGGGCGTGCACGCCCCCGGCCGCCGCGACTTCGCCGACGGCGTCCGTGCCGTCCACCACCTGCACCTCGCGCACGGCCTCGCCGTCCAGCGGCTGCGCGCCCTCGCCCCCGCGGGCCGCCCGCTCGACCTGGCCGTCACCCAGCTGCTCTCCAACGCCATCCCGGCCAGCGACTCGGAGGTCGACCGGGAGGCGGCCCGCCGGGCCGACGCGCTGGGCTTCCGCATGTACATCGACCCGATCCTGCGCGGCAGCTACCCCGAGGACCTGGTCACCGACCTCGCCGAGCGCGGCGTCGAGATCCCGGTGCAGGACGGCGACCTGGAGATCATCTCCAGCCCGATCGACACCCTGGGCGTCAACTACTACCGCTCCGGCAAGTCCAGCGGCGTCGCCGAGGACGGCTCCACCACCGACGCGGACGGCCTGCCGGTCACCCGCCACCTGCCGATCGGCGGCCTGCCGGTGACCTACCTCGACTGGGAGGTCATGCCGGAGGACTTCACCCAGCTGCTGCTGCGGATCTCCCGCGACTACCCCGGCATCCCGCTGGTGATCACCGAGAACGGCGCCGCGTACGACGACAAGCCCGACGCCACCGGCTTCGTCGCCGACACCGACCGCACCGAGTACCTGGCCTCCCACCTCGCCGCGGTCGCCGAGGCCCGGGCCGGCGGCGCCGACGTGCGCGGCTACTTCGCCTGGTCGCTGCTGGACAACTTCGAGTGGGCGTACGGCTACGACAAGCGCTTCGGCATCGTCCGGGTCGACTACGAGACCCAGGAGCGCACGCCCAAGCAGAGCGCGCTGTGGCTGCGCGACACCATTGCCCGGGTCCGCGCCACCGGCCGCTAGGTACGGGGAATACCCCACATCCGCCCCCTTGTTGACCCGGCGTCACGCGGTCAGCAAGGGGGTCAGCCATGTCCGTGCACGGGACGGTCGCCGAGGGGTTCGAAGGCGTCCGCGAGGAGTTCGAGGCCTTCCTGGCCGAGGAGCCGGCCGCGCCCGGCGCACAGCTCGCCGCGTACCTGGACGGGCGGCCGGTGGTGGACCTGCGCTCCGAAGGCGTCGAGCAGGACAGCCTGACCGGCGTCTACTCGGTGACCAAGGGCGCCGCGCACCTGCTGGTCGCCCTGCTGGTGCAGGACGGCGTGCTCGACCTCGACCGCGAGGTCGCCGCGTACTGGCCGGAGTTCGCGGCGGAGGGCAAGGGCCGGCTGACCCTGCGCGAGCTGCTCGCCCACCGGGCCGGGGTGATCTCGGTCGAGGGCGGGTTCAGCGCCGCCGAGCTGGCCGACGACCGGCTGATCGCCGCCCGGCTGGCCGTGCAGAAGCCGTACTGGGAGCCCGGCACCGCCCACGGGTACCACGCCACCGTGATCGGCGCGCTGACCGGCGAGGTGGTCCTCCGGGCGACCGGCCGCACCCTGCAGGAGCTGTACGAGGAGCGGATCCGCGCCCCGCACGGCCTGGAGCTGTACCTCGGCCTGCCCGCCGAGCTGGAGCCGCGCTTCCGCTCCCTGCTGCGCGCCGAGCCGACGCCGGAGCAGCTGACCGAGTTCCTCGCGCAGCCGATGCCGGGGAAGGACGGCCTGTTCGCGATCTCCTTCAACCTGCGCACCGACCTGGTGAACTTCGTCAACGAGCGGGAGACCCGGGCCAAGGGCTCGGCCTCGGCCGGCGGCGTGGGCAGCGCCCGCGGCGTCGCCGGGATGTACGCGGCGGCGATCAGCGGGCTCGGCGGCCACGGGCCGCTGCTGGAGCCGGAGACCGTCGCCGAGTTCACCACCGTCCACTACCCGGGCACCGACCTGGTCACCGGCTCGGTGGACAACTTCGCGCTGGGCTTCGAGACGTCGGGCCTGAGCTACCCGTTCCTCGGCCCGGACGCCTTCGGCCACTGCGGGGTGTCCGGCGCGCAGGGGTTCGCCGACCCGGCGAGCGGCGTGGCGTACGGCTACACCCGGCGGCGCTTCGTCTTCCCGCCGTCCGGTGCCGCGCCGGAGAACGACCGGCTGGCGGCGGCGGTGGTGCGGGCCGCCCGCGCGGTGCGCTGACGCTTCCGGACGCGGACGAGGGGGCCGGCTGCTGCCGGCCCCCTCGTCGCCTGCGTCCTCGGCCGGCTGCGGGTCAGCCTCGGACGAGCCCTCGGTGGTGGGCGATCAGGTCGGCGTAGCGCCGACCGCTGGCCTTCACCGTGCGGACCTGGGTGTCGTAGTCGACGTGGACCAGGCCGAAGCGCTTGTCGTAGCCGTACGCCCACTCGAAGTTGTCCATCAGCGACCAGGCGAAGTAGCCGGCCAGCGGGACGCCCTTGGCGACCGCCCGGGCGGCGGCCGCCAGGTGCTGCTCCAGGAACTCGGTGCGCTCCCGGTCGTCGATGCTGCCGTCGGCCCGGACCAGGTCGGGGAAGGCGGACCCGTTCTCGGCCACGAACACCTTGCGGGCGCCGTACTCGTCGGTGATCCGCAGCAGCACGTCCTCCAGGCCGGCCGGGTGGATCTCCCAGTCCATGCCGGTGACCGGCCACGACGGGTCGGTGACCATCCGGCCGCGCGGCGCCGGGCCCTGCGGGTCGTCCTCGATGATCTGGCGGAAGTAGTAGTTGATGCCGATGTGGTCGGCGGGGGCGCCGATCAGCTCCAGGTCGCCCTCCTGGACCGGCGGCTCGACGCCGTACGCCTCGACCATGTCGGCCGGGTAGCCGCGGCCGAACAGCGGGTCCATCCACCACCGGTTGACGTGGCCGTCGACCCGGCGGGCGGCGGCGACGTCCTCCGGGCGGTCGGAGGCGGCCTCCACCGGGCTGGGGTTGAGCACCGCGCCGACCCGGACCGGGCCGGGCGAGGCGGCGCGCAGCGCCTCCATGCTCAGGCCGTGACCGAGCAGCAGGTGGTGCGAGGCGCGGACGGCCCGCTCCAGGTCGCGCTCGCCCGGGGCCATCCGGCCCTCCAGGTGGCCGATCCACGCCGAGCACAGCGGCTCGTTGATGGTGAACCAGTCGGCGACCCGGTCGCCCAGGCGCTCGCCGAGCACCCCGGCGAACTCCGCGAGGCGGTAGGCGGTGTCGCGCTCCGGCCAGCCGCCGCGGTCCTGCAGGGCCTGCGGCAGGTCCCAGTGGTAGACGGTGGCGTACGGGGTGATCCCGTTGGCGAGCAGCTCGTCGACCAGGCGGTCGTAGAAGCCGAGGCCCGCCTCGTTGATCCGGCCGGTGCCCTCCGGCAGCACCCGGCTCCAGGACACCGAGAAGCGGTACGCGTCCAGGCCGAGCTCGCGCATCAGCGCGACGTCCTCGGGCATCCGGTGGTAGTGGTCGCAGGCCACGTCGCCGTGGTCGGCGTTGTCGATCGCGCCGGGCACCCGGCTGAACGTGTCCCAGATGGACGGGGTACGGCCGTCCTCGGCGGCGGCACCCTCGATCTGGTACGCGGAGGTGGCCGCACCCCAGACGAACTCCGGCCCAAGGTCCCGCAGCTGGCTCATGTTGCTCCCCAAGAAGCCCTTGCGGGCTTAACTCAAGCATTGAATTATCGTCTGGATTAAATCTTGAGGCGGTCGAAGCGTCAAGATGGTGAGCGACAACAGGACCACCGAAGCCCGCGAGTCGAGGACAGCCCCATGGACGACAGGTCCCGCACCAGCGCGCGAGACATCCGCCGCCGCAACCGCTCGATACTGCTCTCCAAGCTGTTCTTCGACGCCCCGCTCAGCCGGCTCGAACTCGCCCAGCTCACCGGGCTCAGCGGCGCCACCGTCTCCAACCTCACCGGCGAGCTCGTCGACGAACGGCTGATCGTGCCGGTCGGGCAGGTCGAGTCCGACGGCGGACGGCCGCGCGTGATGCTCCGGGTCGACCCCCGCTACGGGTACCTCGTCGGCGCCGACGTCGGCGAGACCGGCGTCAAGGTCGAACTCTTCGACCTCGCGATGGAACGGCGCGGCGAGGCCGACCTGCCGCTGGCCGGCGAGCGGCCGACCCCCGCCGAGGTCGCCGACCGCGTGGTGGCCGGGCTCGCCCAGGTGCTCGGCGCGGCCGGCGTCCAGGCCGACCAGGTGATCGGCATCGGGGTGGCCGTCCCCGGCACGGTCGAGCGCGGCGAGAGCATCGCCGTGCACGCCCCGACCATCGGCTGGCAGGCGGTGCCGCTGGAGCAGCTGCTGCGCGAACGCGGCGTCACCGCGCCCGTGTTCGTCGACAACGGGGCGAAGGCCCAGGGGCGCGCCGAGATGTGGTTCGGTGCCGGCCGCGGGGCCCGGCACGCGGTGGTGGCCCTGGTCGGGTCCGGCGTCGGCGCCGCGGTGATCAACGACGGCGCAGCCTACCGGGGTGCCGGCTCCACCGCCGGCGAGTGGGGGCACACCACGCTCGTGTACGGCGGACGGGAGTGCCGCTGCGGGGCCCAGGGCTGCCTGGAGGCGTACGTCGGTGCCGGGGCGGTCGTGGAACGGCACCGGGAGGCCGGCGGCGGACTCGCCGGGGACGACCAGGAGGCGGCGATCGCGGCGCTGCTCGCCGACCCGTCGGCCGAGGCGGAGCGGGTCCTGGCGGAGACGGCGGACTACCTGGGCGCCGGGATCGCCAACCTGATCAACCTGTTCAACCCGGAGCGGGTCGTGCTCGGCGGGTGGGCCGGGCTGCTGCTCGGGCCCCGGCTGCTGCCGCGGATCCGGGAGGCGGCCCAGCGGCAGGCGCTGGCGTTCCCGTTCGGGCAGGTGACGATCGAGATGGGGTCGCTGGGGTCGGACGCGGTGGCGTTCGGGGCGGCGATGCTGCCGTTGGAGGCGCTGCTCGGTGCGGGTGCGGACCCTCGGCGGTAGGGAGCACCGTCAGGGGCTCGGGGCTCTGCGACACCGACCACGTGGACGGCCGAACAGGCGCTGTCGGCCGATCACGGGGCCGGCCTCGCGGTTCCCCGAGCCCCTGTCGACTTCACCTGCCGATGCCTACGGTGTGGTGGACGGAGTCGGGCTCGGTGAGGGCGCGGAGCATGTAGTGGGCGACGTCGGCGCGGGAGATGGCGCTGCCGCCGGGGACGTTGCGGTCGAGGGCGGTGCGGTAGTCGGCGGTGCCGGGGCCGTTGGTGAGGCGGGGCGGGCGGACGGTGGTCCAGTCGAGGCCGCTGGCGGCCACCGCGTCCTCCATCAGGGCGAGGTCGGCGTAGCGCTTGCGCAGGACGACCTTGATCATCGGCGAGCCCAGGTACTTGACGAAGGGTCCGTCGCCGGGGTCGTGCCGGGGCGGGGTGGGCCGGCGGGGCGAGGGGACGGTGCCGATCGGGGCGGCGCTGACCACGACCAGCCGTCGGACGCCGGCGGCCCGCATGGCAGTGATCATCGCCTCGGTGCCGCGCCGGGCGACGCCGATGTCGGCGCCGCTGCGCGCCCCGAGCCCGGAGAGGACGGCGTCGGCGCCCGCCACGGCGTCCCGGACGGCGGCGGGGTCGGGGTCGGACAGGTCGACCCGGACGGTGCGGACCGGGAGTCCGGCGAGCGAGTCGGGGGTGCGGACGGCGGCGGTGACGCGGTGGCCGGCGGCGAGGGCCTGGGTGACGAGGTGGCGGCCGATGCCGCCGGTGGCGGCGAAGACGGTGATGTTCACAGCTCTGCTCCTTCCAGGCGGGCGAGCTTGTCGGGGTTGGTGACGAAGTAGATGCCGGTGACCAGGTCCTCGTCGGGGGCGAGGTCGAGGACGAGCACGCCGAACGGCACGCCGTCGGCGTAGAGCACGGCGGACGGACCGCCGTTGACGTCGGTGAGACGGACGTCGATGCCGCCGGGGGCGACGGAGCGGCCCCGGGCGAGGGCGCGCAGGACGCGGTCGCGGCCGTGCAGCGGGCGGGGTCCGGCGGCGGTGGCCTTGCCGCCGCCGTCGGCCCACAGGGTGACGTCGGGGGCGAGCAGGCGGAGCAGGGCGTCCAGGTCGCCGCCGGCGATGGCGGCGGTGAAGCGTTCGGTGACCTGGCGGCGCAGCCGGGCGTCGGCCCGGTAGCGGGGGCGCCGGGCGTGGACGTGCTCCCGGGCGCGGTGGGCGAGCTGGCGGATCGAGGCGGGGGAGCGGCCGAGCAGTTCGGCGGTCTCGGTGTGGGCGTACCCGAAGACCTCGTGCAGGACGAAGACGGCGCGTTCCAGCGGGCTGAGCGTCTCCAGGACGACCAGCATCGCCATCGACACCGCGTCGGCGCGCTCGGCGGCGTCGGCGCCGTCGCCGAGCGGGGTGGCCTCGCGGGTGGTGAGCAGGGGTTCGGGCAGCCAGGGGCCGATGTAGGTCTCGCGCAGCCGGGCCATCGCGGCCTGCCGGGCGAGGGCCTTGTTGACGGCGATCCGGACCAGGTAGGCGCGCGGGCTGTCGATCGGCTCGGATCCGGGGTCGGCGGTGCGGGCGGTCCAGGCGAGCCAGGTCTCCTGCAGGACGTCCTCGGTGTCGGCGACGCTGCCGAGCATGGAGTAGACGATGGAGAAGAGCAGTTCCCGGTGGTCGAGGTAGGTCTCGGTCGCCGGTTCGGGGTCGGTCATCGTGCGCCCTCCTGTCGCGGTTGTGGACTGAGAGCAGCACGGCGGGGCCGGGTGTGACACGGGTGCGCGCCGGTGTGGCGCGGGTCTCACCCGGTGGGGGCGTCCGGGTCGCCGAGCGAGAGGTGGGAGACGATCCGGTAGCGGTCGCCGCGGTAGAGCGAGTGGACGTACTCGACGGGGCGGCCGGTGCGGTCGGTGGTGAGGCGTTCGACGTGCAGGGCGGGGGAGAGCACCGGGACGTCGAGCAGCCGGGCCTCCTTCTCGCTGACCACGGTGGGCTCCATCCACTGGGTGGCCTCGTGCACCCGGACGCCGTGGGCGTCGCGCAGCAGCTCGTAGAAGTCGCCGCTCTCCATCTCCTCGGCCTGCAGGCCGCCGACCAGGGAGGCCGGGACGTGCAGGTACTCGATGGCCATCGGCTCGCCGTCGACCAGCCGCAGCCGGGCGATGTAGACGATCTCCACGGCGGGGGAGAGGTTGAGCTTGCGGCCGACCCGGGCGCCGGCCCGGACGGTGGAGAACTCCAGCACCCGGCTGGTCCAGGTGCCGGCGGCGCGCGGCAGGACGAAGGCGTGGTCCTCGGTGGCGGCGGCCAGCTCCTGGGTGATCTTCGCGGGGGCGACGAACATGCCGCGGCCGTGCTCGCGGACGATCAGTCCGGTGGAGACCAGTTCGTCGACGGCGGAGCGTAGGGTCGGCCGGGAGACGGCGAGCTGTTCGCACAGGGTCCGTTCGGAGGGGATCGGGTCGCCGGGGGAGCGCGACTCGACGTAATCCCGCAGGTAGTCGCGGACCCGGGTGCGCTTGTACGCGGGACCGGAGGCCTCGCCGCCCATGCCGTTCCGCCCTTCCTGTCGTGGTCGAACCAGCGGCCGAGCGTAGTCGGGCCTTGACCAGTGTGCACCATCGACCCCCGCCGCAGGCCTTGACGGCCCAACTGGTCTATGCCACATTCCTTTACCAGTCAGAGCCACTGGTAAGTTTTCAGCCCCTTCCCCCATGAGGTGACGTCTCCGTGAGACCCTCCGCACCACCGCTGCGCCTGCTCCTCGCCGCCGCCGTCCTGGCCGGTACGGCGGCCTGCTCCTCCACCGGTCAGTCCAGCGAAAACTCCTCCGGTAACCAGGAGTTGACCGTCTGGATCATGCGTGACAGCGTCACCGACGGCTACCTCCAGCGGTTCCGCGCCGACTTCGAGGCGACCCACCCGAACCTGAAGCTGAACGTCCAGATCCAGGAGTGGGACGGCATCGGCCAGAAGGTGACCAGTGCCTTGGCCAGTAAGGACGCGCCGGACGTCATCGAGGTCGGCAACACCCAGGTCGCCCAGTACGCGGCCAGCGGCGGCGTGCACGACTTCAGCGACAAGGTCGCCGAGCTGGAGGGCCTGGACTGGATCCCGGGCCTGGCCGAGCCCGGACGGATCGACGGCAAGCAGTACGGCATCCCCTGGTACGCCGCCAACCGCGTGGTGATCTACCGCAAGGACCTCTTCGAGCAGGCCGGCGTCACCGCCCTGCCGAAGACCCGCGAGGAGTGGCTGGCCGCCACCGAGAAGCTCAACTCCGGCGGCAACGAGGGCATCTACCTGACCGGGCAGACCTGGTACGCGCTGGCCGGCTTCGTCTGGGACGAGGGCGGCGACCTGGCGGTCAAGGGCTCGGACGGCAAGTGGAAGGGCGCCCTGGACACCCCGCAGGCCCGCGCCGCGATCGACTTCTACCGCCGGCTCCAGGCGCTCGGGAAGGGCCCCAAGGACGCCGACGAGGGCAAGCCGCTGCAGGCCGAGGTGTTCGCCAAGGGCCACATCGCCCAGGTGATCTCCACCCCCGGCGGCGCCAACGCCATCGTCAAGGCCAACCCGGAGCTCAAGGACAAGCTGGGCTTCTTCCCGATCCCCGGCAAGAGCGCGGCCAAGCCCGGCGCGGTCTTCACCGGCGGCTCCGACCTGGTCGTCCCCGAGTCCTCCAAGCACCAGGACGCCGCCTACCAGGTGGTCAAGGCGCTGGCCGGGGCGAAGTGGCAGGCCGAGATGGCCAAGGAGATGAGCTACGTCCCCAACCGCACCTCGCTGGCCGGCGCACTGGCCGGCAACGACGGCGCGGTGGCGATGGCGGCCGGCGCGGTCAACGGCCACGCCACCCCCAACTCGCCGAACTGGGCGGCCGTCGAGGCCAACAACCCGATCAAGCAGTACATGACCCAGGTGCTCACCGGCGCCGACCCGGACGCGGCCGGCAAGGCCGCCTCCGACGCCATCACCAAGGCCCTCAACAGCTCGTCCTGACCGGGAGTCCACCGCCGTGCCCACCGCCGCGCCCACCGCCCGACCGCCGATCCGCAGCCGGGTCGGGCCCTATCTGCTGGTCGCCCCCACCGTGGTGGGCGCGGCGTTCCTCCTGCTCTACCCGCTCGCCCGGAACCTGCTGATCTCCTTCCAGCACTTCCGGATGGCCGAGCTGATCCGCGGCGGCGCGCCCTGGGTCGGCCTCGCCAACTACACCGAGGTGCTGGACGACCCGGAGTTCTGGCGGGTGGTCCGCCGCACGCTCGCCTGGACCGCGCTCAACACCGTCCTGATCACCGTGCTCGGCACCCTCACCGCGCTGCTGCTGATCCGGCTCGGCCGGCGGATGCGGCTCGCGGTGATGAGCGCCCTGGTCCTCACCTGGGCCACCCCGGTGATCGCCGCGACCACCGTCTTCCAGTGGCTCTTCCAGTCCCGCTTCGGAGTGGTCAACTGGGTACTTGACCAGTTGGGTCTGCACGGCTTCCGCGACTACGCGTGGTTCGCCCACGAGGACGCCACCTTCGCCGTGCTGGTCGCGCTGATCGTCTGGCAGTCGGTGCCGTTCGCCGCACTCACCCTGTACGGCGGGCTGACCACCATCCCGAACGAGCTGTACGAGTCCGCCCGCCTGGACGGCGCCGGACCCTGGCAGACCTTCCGCCTGGTCACCTTCCCCGTCCTGCGCCCGCTGTTCGCCCTGGTCACCTCGCTGGAGGTGATCTGGACCTTCAAGTGCTTCGCCCAGATCTGGGTGGTCAGCCAGGGCGGCCCGAACAGCGCCACCACCACCCTGCCCGTCTACGCCTTCCAGATCGCCCAGTCCCTGCACAAGTACGACCTCGGCTCGGCGGTCTCCACCCTGACCGTGCTGATCCTGCTCACCGCCCTGGTCGCCACCCTGCGCCGGATGCACCGCCAGGAAGCCGAGGAGAACCCGTGATCCCCGCCCTGCGGCGCCTGCCGCTCAACCTCGCCGGCCTCGCCGTCCTCGCGGTCTGCGCCTTCCCGGTGTACTGGATGGCGATCACCGCGCTGAAGCCCACCGCCGAGATCCAGGCCGACACCCCGACCTTCCTGCCGCTCCACCCCACCCTGGAGCACTACCGCACCGCCGTCTCCGCCCCCGGCTTCGGCACCTTCTGGCGCAACAGCCTGCTGGTCACCGGCGCTTCGGTGCTGCTCGCCCTGCTGGTCGCGCTGCTCGCCGCGTTCGCCGTGGCCCGGCTGCGCTGGCACGGCCGGCGCGCCTTCCTGCTGCTGGTGTTCACCGCGCAGATGGCGCCCTGGGAGGCGCTGCTGATCCCGATGTACGTGATCGCCCGGGACACCGACCTGCTGGACAGCCTGACCATGCTCACCCTGGTCTACTTCATGACCACCCTGCCGTTCACCATCGTCACCCTGCGCGGCTTCCTCGCCGCCGTCCCGGTCGAACTGGAGGAGGCCGCCCGGGTCGACGGCTGCACCCGGCCCGAGGCCTTCCGCCGGATCACCCTGCCGCTGCTCGCCCCCGGCCTGCTCGCCACCTCGCTGTTCGGCTTCATCACCGCCTGGAACGAGTTCGCCTTCGCCAACACCCTGATCATCAAGAACCAGGACGCCCGCACCCTGCCGGTCTGGCTGTCCTCCTTCGCCAACGTCTTCGGCACCGACTGGGGCGCCACCATGGCCGCCGCCGGGCTGTTCATGCTGCCCGTGCTGCTGATCTTCCTGGTCCTCCAGAACAAGGTCACCGCCGGCCTGACCGCCGGCGCCGTCAAGGGCTGACCGTCCACCAGGAATCCCCGACCCCAGGAGAACCCCCCGTGATCCTCCCGACCCCCGTGCGGGCCCACCGCACCGCCGGCCGGTTCACCCTCGATGCCGCCACCGCCGTCCGCGCCGAAGCCGCCGCCGAGCCGGCCGCCCGGCTGCTGCGCACCCTGCTCGCCCCCGCCACCGGGCTGCCACTGCCGGCCTCCCCGGACGGCGCCGTGGTCCTCGCCCTCGACCCGGCCGTGCTCGGCGCCGAGGGCTACCGGCTCAGCATCACCCCCGACGGCGTCCGGCTGGTCGCCGCCCGCCCCGCCGGACTGCTGCACGGCATCCAGACCCTGCGCCAGCTCCTCCCGCCCCAGGCCCTGCAGGACCGCCCGGCCCCCGGCACCGCCTGGACCCTGCCCTGCGTGGAGATCGCCGACCGGCCCCGCCACCCCTGGCGCGGCCTGATGATCGACACCGCCCGGCACTTCCAGCCGATGGACCGCCTGCTGCGCACCGTCGACCGGATCGCCCTGCACAAGCTCAACGTGCTGCACCTGCACCTCACCGACGACCAGGGCTGGCGACTGCCCGTCGACGCCTACCCCCGGCTCACCGAGATCGGCTCGGTCCGCGCCCGCTCCATGCTAGGCCAGGCCGGCTCCGACCGCTGGGACGACGTCCCGCACGGCGGCGCCTACACCAAGGCGGAACTGCGCCACCTGGTCGCGTACGCCGCCGAGCGCGGGGTGCGGGTGGTGCCGGAGATCGAGATGCCCGGGCACGTCCGGGCCGCGCTGGCCGCCTACCCGGAGCTCGGCAACCGGCCCGGGCGGCAGCTGGACGTGTGGACCGAGTGGGGCGTGTGCGACACCATTCTCGGCGTCCACGACGGGGTGCTGGACTTCTGCCGCACCGTCCTCGACGAGACCATGGACCTCTTCCCGTCCCGGTACATCCACCTCGGCGGCGACGAGTGCCCCACCACCGAGTGGGAGACCGCCCCCGGCGCGCTCGCCCGCACCGCCGAACTGGGCCTCGCCGCACCGAAGGAACTGCACGGCTGGTTCCTCGCCCAGGTCGGCGCCCATCTGATGGCCAACGGCCGCCGCCCGGTCTGCTGGGCCGAGGACAGCTCCTCCTCGCTGCCGCCCGAGTTCACCGTGATGCCCTGGCGCGACGCCGACCACGGCCTGGCCGCCGCCCGCCGCGGCCACGACGTGGTGATGGCCCCGCACCTGTCCACCTACCTGGACTACCCGCAGAGCGACTCCCCGGACGAGCCGCTCGGCCAGGCCGGCGCCGTCGTCGACCTGCACGCCGTCCACGCCGGCGACCCGGCCCCCGCGCACTGGGCACCCGCCGACACCGCCCGGGTGCTCGGCACCCAGGCCCAGCTGTGGACCGAGTTCGTCACCACCGAGGAGCAGTACGACCACCTGCTCTACCCCCGCCTGCTCGCCCTCGCCGACCGCGCCTGGAACCCGGCGGGCGACTGGGCCACCGACTTCCTGCCCGCCCTGCGCGACCACGCCCCCCGGCTGGCCGCGCTGGGCATCACCACCCGCAGGTAGCACCGCACATCAGCACCGCAGCACGTCCCGTACCACCACCCCCACGGAAAGGGATCTCGTGTCCGCACGACTGCGCATACCCGCCAGTGCCCGCGCCGCGTTGGCAGCCGCCACCGCCGCCGGACTGATCGGCACCGGCCTCGTCCTCGCCGAACCCGCCGCCGCGGCCGGTGACGCGCTCACCGCCCAGTACCGCACCAGCGCGAGCGGAGCCACCGCCGACCAGTCCGAGCCCTGGCTGCAGCTCACCAACACCGGCACCACCACCGTCGCGCTCAACGGCACCACGCTGCGCTACTACTTCAAGTCCGACGGCCCGTCGGTGAGTTACCGCTTCGCCTGCTCCTGGGCGGTCAAGGGCTGCGGCAACATCACCGGCACCTTCGGCACCCTGGCCAACCCCACCGCCACCGCCGACCGCTACCTGGAGATCGGCTTCACCGCCGGCGCCGGCTCGCTCGCCCCGGGCCAGTCCACCGGCGACATGCAGCTGCGCTTCTACCGCTCCGACTGGCAGACCCTGACCCAGTCGGACGACTACTCCTTCAGCGGCACCCAGACCTCCTACGCCAACTGGACCAAGGTCACCGTCCAGAAGAACGGCGCGCTGATCTGGGGCACCGCCCCGGCCGGCAACGACCCGACCTCCTCGCCGTCGCCCTCGCCGTCCCCGTCCGGCTCCACCTCCACCCCGCCGGTCGACCCCAACGCCCCCGCGCTGTTCGACGACTTCGCGTACGGCAGCAGCTCGGACGCCGCGATCCAGCAGCACGGCTGGACCGTCAAGTCCGGCCAGGGCGGCCCCGGCGTCCCCGGCGCCACCTGGTCCCCGCAGGACATCACCTTCGTCGGCACCGGCAGCGCCGCCGTGATGAACATGCGGCTGACCACCGACGGCACCGCCGCCGGCACCCGCGAGACCGAGATCCAGACCACCGCACGGAAGTTCAAGAACGGCACCTACGCGGCCCGGGTCAAGTTCAACGACACCCCGACCGGCGGCCCCGACGGCGACCACGTCAACCAGACCTTCTTCACCTTCACCCCGCTCAACGCCCCGATGGACCCGAACTACAGCGAGCAGGACTTCGAGTACCTGCCCAACGGCGGCTGGGGCGAGCAGGGCAACATCATGTACGAGACCTCCTGGGAGACCTACAACCCGGACCCGTGGAACGCCGTGAACGCCCACGGCGAGCAGCGGCAGTCCTACGACGGCTGGCACGACCTGCTGCTGACCGTCGACAACTCCGCCATCACCTACTGGATCGACGGCCAGGTCGTCGCCACCCACGGCGAGCCCTACCTGCCCGAGACCCCGCAGTGGATCGACTTCAACCACTGGCTGATCGACCTCAACGGGCAGACCTCGTCCACCTCGCGCTCGTACAACGAGCAGGTCGACTGGGTGTACTTCGTCAAGGACCAGGTGCTGACCCCGGCCCAGGTCGCCTCGAAGGTCACCGGCTACCGCTCCGCCGGCACCACCTTCACCGACACCGTCCCCGGCAGCTGATCGCCCAGCTCCACAGCCCTGCCCGCCAGGTGGCGGCGCTCGGCCACGCTCGTGGCCAGCGTCGCCGCCTGGCGGTACGCGGCGGCCGCACCCGCCCGCTCACCGCCCAGCTCCAGCAGGTGGGCGCGGGTCGCGACCAGCCGGTGGTGCCGGGCCAGGCGCCTGTCCTGCGCCAGCGCCTCCAGCAACTCCAGCCCGGCGGACGTCCCCTGGACCATCGCCACCGCCACCGCCCGGTTCAGCGTCACCATCGGACCGGGCGACACCCGCTCCAACAGCTCGTACAGGCCGAGGATCTGCGGCCAGTCGGTCTCCGCCACCGACGCCGCCTCGTCGTGCACCGCCGCGATCGCCGCCTGCAGCTGGTAGGGGCCGACCTCGCCGTGCGGCAGCGCCCACGACACCAGCGCCACCCCCTCGGCGATCGCCCCGGCGTCCCAGCGGGCGCGGTCCTGCTCCGCCAGCGGCACCAGCGCACCGTCCGCGGCCGTCCGGGCCTCCCGCCGGGCCTCGGTCAGCAGCATCAGCGCCAGCAGACCCGCCACCTCGGCGTCCTCGGGCAGCAGCGCCCGCAGCAGCCGGGCCAGCCGGATCGCCTCCGCGGAGAGCGCCGGAGCGGTCAACTCCGGCCCCGAACTGGCCGTGTAGCCCTCATTGAAGACCAGGTACAGCACCTGCAGCACCTCGCGCAGCCGCTGCGCCCGCTCGGCCGGCTCCGGCAGCGCGAACGGCAGGCCGGAGCTGCGGACGGTCTGCTTCGCCCGGCTGATCCGCTGCGCCATGGTCGCCTCCGGCACCAGCAGCGCCGCCGCGATCTGCGCGGTGGACAGGCCGCCCACCGCGCGCAGGGTCAGCGCGATCCGGCTCGGGGCGGACAGCGCCGGGTGGCAGCACAGGAACAGCAGCGTCAACGAGTCGTCCCGGTCCCGGCCGGCGTCCGCGTCGGCGGGCCGGGCCAGCAGCTCCGACTGCGGGGTGGCGAAGGCGATCCGGTCCTCCCGCGCGCGGCGGGCGTGCTCGCTGCGCACCTGGTCCACCAGCCGGCGGGAGGCGACCGTCACCAGCCAGCCGCGCGGGTTGGCCGGCACGCCCTCGGCCGGCCACTGCACCGCCGCGGCCAGCAGCGCCTCCTGCACCGCGTCCTCGCAGCTGTCGAACTGCCCGTAGCGGCGCACCAGCGCGCCGAGGACCTGCGGCGCCAGCTCGCGCAGCAGGTCCTCGACGCCGGGTCGGTCGGTGCTCATCCGGCCATCGGGGACTCGTGCAGGATCGGCCACAGCTCGACCGGTTCGCGGTCCGCCCACGGCATGTCCGCCGCGATCTGCAGCGCGCGCTCCTCGCTCTCGCAGTCCAGCAGGTAGAAGCTGGCCATGTACTCCTTGGTCTCCAGGTACGGGCCGTCGCTGACCGCCGGCAGGCCCTCCTCGCGGCGCACCAGCCGGGAGACGGCCGCGTCGCCGAGCCCGTACGCGCCGAGCAGTTCGCCGCTCTCCCGGTACCGGGTGTTGAACGCCTCCTGCGCGGCGATCGCGGCCGGCCACTCCTCGGCCGACAGGGCGGCCCACTTCTCCTGGTTGCCGTAGGTCATCAGCAGGTACTTCATCCCGGGTGTCCCCTCTCGCGGTGTGCTGTCGTCCCTCGGTCGGAGCCCGCACGGGCTTCTCGACATCCGCCCCGAGATCTTTTCGAAGATCTTTCCCGGCTCACAGTCCCGACATGCCCTTGAGGACGGTGGTGACCCCGCCGGCCAGCGCCAGCAGCAGCACGAAGCGCCGGGCGGGGCCCTCCGGCGTCCGGGCGGCCAGCACCGTCCCGATCGCGCTGCCGGCCAGCACGGCGGCGCCGCACAGGGCCCAGGACGGCGCCGCCAGGTGCGGCAGGCCCTTGGCGGTGACCGAGAAGACGTTCACCAGCAGTCCGTAGAACTGGGCGTTCGGCACGAACTCGCGGACGGTCCAGCCCGCGTTCACCGCGTACAGCGAGATCGCCGGGCCGCCCACGCCCGCGGAGGCGTTCATGAACCCGCTCGCCGCGCCCGCCGTGAACGCCCCGCCCGTCCCGCGCAGCGCCGGTACCCGGGCCCCGCGCAGCACCAGCAGCACCGCAGCGGTGACCAGCACGCCCATCGACACCAGCAGGGCCGGCTCCGGCAGCCGGGCCGCCACCCACGCACCGACCGGCACGGTCACCGCGGCCGCCGCGACCAGCGGCAGCATCGCCCGCAGCCGCACCTGCCGCCACGCGCCCGCCAGGCCGATCGCGCTGATCACGCCCGCCGCGCAGTTGGACAGCGCCACGCCCTCGGTCGCCGGCAGCACCATCACCAGGGCGGGCGCCGAGACCAGGGCGAAGCCGATCCCGGCCATCCGCTGCACCGAGGAGCCGACCAGCACGATCGCGCCGAGCGCGAGCGCGGTGGTCCAGGTGTCGGGCACGGCGACGCTCCTCCGGTCGGTCCGGTACAGCTTGCCGGGCCCGCCCGCGGTCAGTCGCCGCGGGGTCCGAAGATCGTGCGCTCCGCCTCGGAGATCCCCACATCGTTGATCGACGCCTCGCGGCGGCGCATCAGTCCGGCCTCGTCGAACTCCCACAGCTCGTTGCCGTACGAGCGCCACCAGCGGCCGTCGGCGTCGTGCCACTCGTACTGGAAGTGCACCGCGATCCGGTCCTCGGTGTGCGCCCAGAGCTCCTTGCGCAGGGCGTACTCCCTCTCCTTCTCCCACTTCCGGGTGAGGAACGCCTCGATCTCGGCGCGGCCGGTGATGAACTGCTCGCGGTTGCGCCAGACCGAGTCCGGTGTGTAGGCGAGCGCGACCCGCTGCGGGTCGCGGGAGTTCCAGGCGTCCTCGGCGGCCTGCACCTTGGCACGGGCGCTCTCGGCGGTGAACGGGGGCAGCGGGGGGCGCGGCACGGTCACGGGGGGCTCCTCGACAGATCCGATACTAACCCTTCAATCTTGGAGTAGTGGTTACATGTTCCGCAAGGCGGTTCTGGTGGCGGCGCTGGCCCTCGCGGCGCAGGGCGGCCCGGCGGCGGCCGCCCCGGCGGCCGGGGCGGCCGGGTGCGGGCAGGACGCCGCGCTGGTGGGGGAGTTCGTGGGCGCGTACCGGGACGCGGTGCTCGGCCTCGGCGGCACCGGGCGGACGCCGTCCGAGGTGCGGGCGCTCTACCTGACGCCGGAACTGAACGCGCGGCTCGACGCCTGGGCCGCCGCGCACCGGCTGGACCCGGTGTTCCGGGCCGCGGATCCGCCGGACGCGTGGCGGACGGGGTGCGCGGGCGGGGCGGTGCTGGTCGTGGAGGAGTGGCGGCGGGGCGGCACGCTGCCGGTGCGGTACACGGTGCGGGCCGCCGACCGGTCGATCACCGGGATCGGCGGCCCGCAGGGGTGAGCGTCAGCCGGCCGGCGGCGTCCACACGTACGGGGTGGTGCTGGTGACCGGGACCATGCCGAGCCGACGCAGGATCGGCAGGCTGTCGTCGGAGGCGTCGACCTGCAGGTAGCGGTAGCCGAGCGACCGCGCGCGGCCGGCCCGGGCGGCGACCAGGGCGCGGTAGATGCCGCGTCCGCGCCAGGCCTCCAGCGTGGAGCCGCCCCACAGCCCGCCGAACTCGCTGCCGGGCCGCAGGGCCAGCCAGGCGGCGGACACCGGCCGCCCGTCCGCCTCGGCGACCAGGACCTGGAAGGCGGCGGGCGAGGCGGTGGTGCGGGCGATCAGCTCCTCGCCGAGCCAGCTCATGTCGAAGCCCCAGATCTCCGATTCGAGCGCGGCGATCCGGCGCAGGTCCTCGGGGTCGGTGGTCTCGCGCAGGGCGACGCCCTCGGGCAGCACCGGCTCGCCGGCCAGCTCCTCCACCCGGCCGATCAGCACGGTCTCCGGGTCCTCCGGGACGAACCCGGCCGCCGCCAGCCGGCCGGGCAGACCGGCGGGCCGGTCGTGGCCGCGGATCTTCCACTCCACGGCCTCGCCGCGGGCCGCGAAGAAGTCCCGCTGCCGGGCGATCAGCGCGTCCAGGTCGGCGCCGTCCACCCCGAGGTCGGCGGGCGCGGCGACGAAGCCGCGGAACTGCCCGACCACCCGGGTGACCGGGCCGTCCTGCTGGTGCTCGATCCCGGCCGGCGGGTCGGGGTCGACACCCCGCAGCTGGGCGTCGTAGGCCGCGAGCAGCTCCGCGGCGCCGTCCTGGTGCTCGTTTCGATGATCGTTCACAGCCGGACTGTAATCGCCTGGCGTTGACGTCGGGGTCAAGGTCTACCGTCGGGGCATGCGGATCGGTGAGTTGGCGGCGCGCGCGGGCACGACCACGCGCACCCTGCGGTACTACGAGTCGCGCGGGCTGCTGCCGGCGCGGCGCGGCGGCAACGGCTACCGCGCGTACGACGAGGAGGACCTGCGGCTGCTGCAGCAGATCCGGACCCTGCAGGAGTTCGGCTTCGACCTGGAGCAGACCCGGCCGTTCGTCGAGTGCCTGCAGGCCGGCCACCCGGCGGGCGACTCCTGCCCGGCCTCGCTGGACGTGTACCGCGCCAAGCTGGCCGAGCTGGACGCGTGCATCGACCGGCTGCTGGAGGTCCGCGAGCGGGTGGCCGGGCAGCTGACCCGGGCCGAGCAGGACCGCGACCGGCTGGCCCGCGCGGCGGACGCCCCGGACGGCCCGGCGCCGCGCTGCGAACTCACCCGCGCCACGGAAGCCGAACAGGACTGAATCGAGGGGAGCAGGGCAATGGCTGGACTGACGACGGTCACCGACGAGACCTTCCAGCGGGAGGTGCTGGCCGCCGAGCGGCCGGTGCTGGTGAAGTTCACCGCGGACTGGTGCCCGCCCTGCCGGCAGATCGCGCCGGTGCTGGCGGAGGTCGCCGCGGAGCACACCGAGCGGCTGAAGGTGGTCTCGCTGGACGTGGACACCAACCCGGAGACCCAGGCGGCGTACGGCGTGCTGTCGATGCCGACGCTGATGGTGTTCCGCGGCGGCGAGCCGGTCCGCGTGCTGGTCGGGGCGCGGGCGAAGGCCCGGCTGCTGCGCGAGCTGGACGACATCCTGCAGCCGTAGCCGCTCCCCGGCGGCCGGCGTCCGGGCAACGCCGCAGGCCACCGCGGTGGCCGCCCCCGAACCGGGGGCGCCTACCGTGGTCCGCAGCACCCGGACCGAAGGAGCCACCGCCATGCCCGACCGCGACGCCGCGCTGGAGACCATCCAGCGGGAACTCACCGCGTTCGCCCGGCGGGCCCGGCAGAAGGCCTCCCAGCTCCACCCCGACCTGTCGCTGGTCACCTACAGCATGCTCGACCTGGTCAAGGAGCGCGGCGCCTGCCGGGCCGCCGACCTCGCCGCGCACTTCATGCTCGACAAGTCCACCGTCAGCCGTCAGGTCGGCGGCCTGGAGAAGCTCGGCCTGCTCGGCCGCGAGGCCGACCCCGAGGACCAGCGCGGCCAGCTGCTCCGGCTCACCGCCGCGGGCGAGCAGCTGCTCGCCGACGCCAACGAGCAGCGCCGCCGCTCCTTCACCGAACGCTTCGAGGGCTGGGCCGACCCTGACGTCGCCGCCTTCGCCGCCTACCTGGTCCGCTACGGCTCCGCCGACTGACCCGGGGTCAGTACGATCACCGGATGAGCGACTTCAGCGAGCTCCACCGCATGCTGACCGACCGCCTCGACCTCCGCGCCGTCGGCCAGCACGACCTGGACGCCCTGCACCGGATCAACGCCGACCCCCGCACCTGGACCCACCTGCCCGAAGGCCGGCACGCCTCCCTCGCCACCACCCGCGACTGGATCGACCGCGCCGCCGCCCGCTGGCACACCGACGGCCTCAGCTACTGGACCGCCCGGCTGCGCAGCACCGGCGAGGTGATCGGCATCGGCGGAGCCCAGCGCCACGAGCCCGGCTTCTGGAACCTGTACTACCGCTTCGACCCCGTCCACTGGGGCCGCGGCTACGCCACCGAACTCGCCAGGGCCGCCCACGACGCCGCCTACCGGCACGACCCCGACCTGCCGTTCATCGCCTGGGTGCACGCCCACAACGCGGCCTCCCGCGCGGTCGCCGACCGGCTCGGCCTCACCGACCTGGGCCTGCGCCCCGACCCGGCGTTCGGCGAGCCGATGCACTGCTACGCCGACCGCGAGGTCGGCGTCCTCTCCCGCCGCGCGGGCGTCTGACCGGTCGTCGGGAATGCGGCGGGCCGCGGCGGACTTGCTCCCGACAACCCGTCCCGCCACATCCCGGAGGACCCGATGGACCAGCCCGCCACGGCCGACCCCGCCGAGCGCCGATTCCTCTTCCTGCTCGGCTCGACCCGCCACCAGGGCAACTCCGAGCTGCTCGCCCGCCACGCCGCCGCACAGCTCCCGGCCGGCACCGCCCAGCGCTGGCTGCACCTCGGTGACCTGCCGCTGCCCGCCTTCAGCGACGAACGGCACGGCGACGGCGCGTACCCCGAGCCCACCGGCCACCTGCGCACCCTGCTGGACGCCACCCTGGACGCCACCGACCTGGTGATCGTCTCCCCGCTCTACTGGTACAGCGTCACCACCAGCGTCAAGCACTACCTCGACCACTGGTCCGGCTGGCTGCGGGTGCCCGGCGTGGACTTCCGCGCCCGGATGAACGGCCGCACCCTGTGGGCGATCACCGCCATGGCCGACGAGGACCCGGCGCTCGCCGACCCGCTGGCCGGCACCCTGCGCACCTCCGGCAACTACCTCGGCATGCGCTGGGGCGGGCTACTGCTCGGCAACGGCAGCAAGCCCGGGCAGGTCCTCGACGACACCGCCGCGCTGCGCCGCGCCGAGACCTTCTTCGCCACCGTCCCCGCGCCCGTCCCCGCCTGATCCCGGGCGGGCGCCCGGGCCCGGGCGGGGACGCGATCCCGGGCGGGGGCCGAACACCGCCGCCACCAGGGCCAACCCGACCACCGCGCCCGCCACCTGCGCCAGCACGAAGCCCGCCACCGAACCCGGCGCGATCCCCGTGTACCCGTCGCTCAGCGCCCGGCCCACGGTCAGCGCCGGGTTGGCGAAGCTGCCCGAGGAGGTGCCCCAGCACGCGGCGCCGATCCACGCCGCCACCGCCACCGGCGCCAGCCGGCCCCGGCCGGTCCGCAGCAGGCCGAAGACCAGCAGCACCAGCCCGCCGGTCGCCACCGCCTCGGCCAGCCACAGCTGCCCCGAGGCACGTATCTGGGTGGCCGGCGCCAGCAGCGGCCGGCCGAACATCGCGTCCGCCAGCGCCACCCCCGCCACCGCGCCGCCCAGCTGCGCCAGCAGGTACCCGCCCAGCTCGCCCGCGCCCGGACCGGTGCCGTCGCGCCGCCCGGTCCACCAGGCGGCCGCGGTCAGCACCGGGTTCAGGTGCGCGCCGGAGACCGGGGAGAGCAGCGCGATCAGCACGCCGAGCGCCAGCACCGAGGCGAGCACGTTGGCGAGCAGCTGGACCCCGCCGTCCGCGCTCAGCCCGCTCGCCCGGACGCCGGAGCCGACCAGCACCGCGGCCAGCAGCGCCGTGCCGACCGCCTCGGCGGCCAGCCGCCTGGGCAGGGGAGTCGTCATCATGCCCGTCATGCTGCTGGCACCGCCGCGACCCGGACAATTGGCAGGTGTGCCGAAGCGGCGCCGCCCCGGCGGGGCCGCCGCTCGGAGACTCGTACGGCAGGTGCGCACCGACTTGACCCTCACGCGACGTGAGAGCGCAGGCTGGTGCCACACGAGGAAGGGAGCCCCCGGTGGACGGGTACTCCGTGGGACAGCTGGCCGCGCTCGCCAGGGTGACCGTGCGCACGCTGCACCACTACGACGGGATCGGCCTGCTGTCGCCCGGTGAGCGCACCACGTCCGGCTACCGCCGGTACACCGACGCGGACCTGGACCGGCTCCAGCAGATCCTGTTCTACCGGGAGCTCGGCTTCCCCCTCGAAGAGATCGCGGCCATCCTGGACGACCCCTCGGTCACCCCGACCGAGCACCTGCGCCGGCAGCACGAGCTGATCGGCGACCGGATCCGGCACCTCCAGGAACTGGCCGCGGCCGTCGAACGAGCCATGGAAGCGAGGAGAACGGGCATGCAGCTGACGCCCGAGGAGAAGTTCGAGGTCTTCGGCCCCGACTACCAGGAGAGCTGGGAGGACGAGGCCGAGCAGCGCTGGGGCGACACCGACGCCTGGAAGCAGTCCAGGCGGCGCACCGGCGGCTACGGCAAGGCCGACTGGCAGCGCATCAAGGACGAGATGGACGAGCTCAACGCCCGCCTCGTCGAGGCGCTCACCGCGGGCGTCGCCCCCGACAGCGAGCAGGCGACGGCCCTCGCCGAGGAGCACCGCCTGCACATCACCGGGCACTTCTACGACTGCCCGCACACCATGCACCGCTGCCTCGGCGAGATGTACGTCGCCGACCCGCGGTTCACCGCCACCTACGAGAAGCTCGCCCCGGGCCTCGCCCAGTGGCTGCGCGACGCGATCGTCGCCAACGCCGACCGCGCCGAACGGGCCTGACCGCTACCGCTCGGACGGCAGCCACCCCTGCTGGACGGCCCGCACGCCGAACTCGAAGCGGCTGCGGGCCTCCAGCCGTTCCATCAGCTCGGTGGCCAGCCGGCGGGCGGTGCGCGGGGAGACCGCGAGCCGCTTGGAGATGGCGTCGTCGGTGAGCCCCTGCGCGAGCAGTCGGACCACCGCCGACTCCTGCGGGCTGAGCCCGCTCCGGTCGCGGACCGTGCCGCCGAGCGGCTGCGCGCCGGCCCAGACGTTCTCGAACAGGGCGCACAGCGCGGTCAGCGTCCCGTTCCCGGTCAGCACCACCGCGCCGGCCGCGGTGTCCTCGCTGCTGACCGGGATCAGCGCGGTGGTCCGGTCGAAGATGATCATCCGGGTGGGCAGCTCCGGCGCGGTCCGCACCTCGCCGCCGAGCTCCGCCAGCCAGGTCACGTACTCCAGCGTCGGCAGGCTGTTGCGGACGCTGTCCAGGTAGACGGTGCGCATCCGGACGCCCCGCTCCAGCACCGCCCGGTCGTGCGGCTTGGCCGCCGCGATGGTCTCCGGCCGGTGGCCGCCGCCCGGGGCGAAGGTCATCACCTCGGTCCGCAGCTCGCGGGCCAGCCCGCCCATCCGGTCGCGGATCTCGTCCAGGCCGATCAGCTGCTCCACCCCGGGGCTGCGGCCGGCCGGACGCAGGTCGGAGTACTCGGCGATGAGCTGCGCGGCGGCCGCCCGGGAGGCCTCGATCCGCAGCTGCTGGGCGGCGAGGTCGGCCTGCTGCCGGGCCATCAGCAGCTCCATGCCGACGTCCGGCGAGACCGCCCGCAGCTCGCCCCGGTGCTGGTGCGAGGGCCGGATCAGGGCCAGTTCGCTGAGCTGCTCCAGGCTGCGGCGGGTCTCCTCCTCGCCGAGGCCCAGCCGGGCGGCGAGGGCGGCGACGCCGTCGCGCGGACGGGCGAGCATCGCGCGGTAGACCCGCTCCGACGCGGAATCGAGGCCGAGCACGGCAAGCACAGTGGTCCCCCCGGGGATGAAGACTGTGTGAGTGGGTCGGATCCCCACGATGATCGCACGGGTGTTCATCGGCCGATCGGGTTGTGTGACGGTGTGTCGCCAAGGTGTTACCCGGCGGGCCGCCGGACCGTGGACGGAACCGGTCAGGGCCCAAAGGGTCCAGCCGGCAGGCCTGTTGTGGGCACCACCGGCCTTGGGACAGTCGGAGCCATGTACCTCGTGCACGCGACCCTGAACGCTCCGCCCGCCGGTGGTGGCCCGCTGGCACCCGGCCTCGCCGCGTCGATCCGCGCGCTGGCCGGTCCCGACCAGGTCGAGCACGTCGTGGTCCACCCGGACGCCGAACCCGCACCGGTGGTCGGCGTGTTCCTGGTCGCGGACCGGCTGGCGGACGCCGAGCGGCGCACCGCCGCGCTGGTCCGGCGCGCCGTGGACGAGCTGCCCGAGCTGCGCGGTTGGGACTTCGGCCCGGCCGAGGTGCCGCTGATCGCGCCCTTCCACGAGCGGACGCTCGCGCAGGCCTGCCCGGCTGGACGGAACTGTCCAGGGCCGGTTCCGTCCAGCTGAATGTCCTTCCCGCAGGTCAGCGGCTGGGTGAGAGTGGTGATCGCCGGACGGCGCGTCACCGCGGGACGCAGGATCCGGCTCCTCCAGCCGACCTCCCGAAGGAATCCCGCCATGCTTCGCTCCCGCCTCGCCAAGGCCGCCGCGGTCGCCGCCCTCGCCCTCGCCTCCGTGCCGGTCCTGGCCGCCACGGCCAGCGCCGCCAACATCATCTGGGAGTAGCAGCCCCCGGCGCCGGGGGGCGCCGGGGGCCCGGTCAGGCCGCGGTGCGGCCGAAGGTGCGGCGGTACGCGGTGGGCGAGGTGCGCACGGTCCGCCCGAAGTGGTGCCGGAAGGTCGCCGCGCTCTCGAAGCCGACGGCCGCCGCGATCTCCTCCACCGTCCCCTCGGGGGCTTCGAGCAGGGGCAGGCTGGCCGCGATGCGCTGGGTGATCACCCAGCGCATCGGGCTGGTGCCGTTGCGGGCGGTGAAGTGCCGCAGGTACGAGCGGTCCGACATCCGGGCGACCCGGGCGAGGGCCGGCACGGTGAGCGGCTCGGCGAGGTGGTCGAGCGCCCACCGCATCGAGCGCCCGACGCCGTCGTCCGTCTCGTCGACCGGACGCACCGCCGCCTCGATGAACTGGGCCTGCCCGCCGTCCCGGTGCGGCGGCACGACGAAGCGCCGGGCGACCGTGTTGGCGACCTTGGCGCCGTGGTCCTGCCGGACCAGGTGCAGGCACAGGTCGATGCCGGCCGCGCTGCCGGCGCTGGTCAGCACCGAGCCGTTGTCCACGTACAGCACGTCCGGATTGACCCTCACCAGCGGATGCCGCTGCTGGAGCAGTGCGGCGTAACGCCAGTGGGTGGTGGCCTCCAGGCCGTCCAGCAGGCCGGCGGCGGCCAGGGCGAAGGCGCCCGAGCAGATCGAGACGATCCTGGCCCCCCGCCGGTGGGCGGTGCGCAGCGCCTCGACCAGGCCGGGGGAGACTTCGCCGCTGAACGCGTTGGGCACGCCGACCACCATCACGGTGTCGGCGGCGGCGAGTTCGTCCAGGCCGTGCCGGGGCGTGACGGCGAAGCCGCCGACGGCCTCCAGCGGCTCGCCCGGCCGGTCGGCACAGACCCTGACGTCGTACCAGGGCGCCGCCAGCAGCCCGCTGAGCTCCGGCCGGGCCAGTCCGAACACCTCGACCACGACGCCGAGTTCGAACGGTGCCATGCCGGCGAAGGCGTAAACGGCGATGGTGTGCACCGGCTCCGGGCGCGGGCCGATGGTGACGGCCACGGGTGCGGACATGGGCTCTCCCCGGTTGCTCCTGGCTGGCGGAATCTTGGCGAGTGTAGTCGTAGCCGCCACTGTCGGCGCCCGGTGTCCGGATCGGAAGATCGAGACGTCGGAAAGCGCAGCACAACGGACCGCCAGGAGACCGCAGATGACCACCACCGCCTCGCCCGTGACCGAGATCCCCGCCCTCGCCCCCGAGAAGGCCTACGCCTTCTTCGCCGAGCGCCTCGGCTGCCAGGCCGACCCGGCGGACGTCTGGTACGCGATGCGGGACGGGAAGCAGGACTTCACCGTGCTGGACGTCCGCGCCGAGGGCGCCCACCGCAAGGCGCACCTGCCGGGCGCGATCAGCCTGCCGATCTCCGGGATCACCGCCGAGCGGGTCGCCGAGCTGCCCGCGGGCCTGCTCGTCGTCTACTGCTGGGGCCCGGCCTGCAACGGCTCCACCAAGGGTGCGATGAAGCTGGCCGCGCTCGGCCGGGAGGTCAAGGAGATGATCGGCGGCCTGGAGTACTGGGTGCGCGAGGGCTGGCCGACCGAGGGCCGGCGGCCGATCGACCCCAAGGCCGCCACCCCCGCCGACCTCGGCCTGGTCTGCTGACCGGAGGTCGGGAAAAAACTTCTGGAACCACCTGCAACCCCCCGGGGGGATGGACGTCTATCAGGACGAGGGCAAGGGAAGCGGCGCGAGGGGCGCCACCGGCTTCCGCTCCGCATCCGAAGCACGTCCGTTCCTTGGGGGGTTGCGCCATGAACACGTCCGTTATCGACCGTTTTGCGAAGAACATCGCGCTGGCCGGCACCGGCTGGACCCGTCGCGGCCACCGCCTCGCGGCGACCGTCCCGCTGGCCGCCGTGCTGGCCGTCGGCGCCGTCGCCTGCGACAACCCCGACGCCGGCAAGGCCGCCGCCGCGACCTCCGCCGCCGCCACGGCCGCGCCGACCACCTCGGCCCCGTCCGCCTCGCCGTCCGTCCCGGCGTCCGCCTCGCCGTCCACCCCGGCCCAGGACCCGACCACCCCGGCCGCTACCGGCACCACCGCGCCGACCGGTGCCGCGACCACGCCCGCCCCCGCCAAGGCCGCCGCCCGCACGGGCTTCTCCGTCCGCATCAACGGCCTGGCCGGTGCCAGGGCCGAGGCCGGCGGCAAGGCCGTCACGTTCTCGGTGACCTGGACCAACGACACCGACCGCAGCTACCGGGGCATCCGCCCGGTGGTCTCCTCCCGCGACTTCGCGGGCGCCCGCTGCGGCGACCCGATGCCGATGGCGGCCGGGACGCTGGAGCGCAAGGACACCGGCGGTTGGACCAAGCTGCCCTCGCTCTCCCAGGGCACCGGCATGGACTACGCGACCACCGGCAACAACGCCCGGTTCGACCTCGCCCCCGGCGCCGCCCGCACCATCGAGTACCGGATGGCGCTCGCCGCCGACAACGGCCCCGGCACCCTGCCGGTCGAGGCCGCCGCCTACATCGGCGACAACTTCCAGCAGCTCGGCAAGGTCACCGTGACGGACGTCCAGGTGGTCGACCCGCACCGTCCGACGGCCGCCCTCACCCAGAAGCTCACCGGCCCCGTGACGGCCGGCGGCGCCGCGGTCGTCGTCGAGACCCAGGTGGTCAACTTCACCGGCGGGCCGTTCAAGGCCGTCGCGCCCGAGGTCAGCCTGCTCGACGTGCAGAACAGCCCGTTCGAGACCCGGCAGGTGCTGCGCAAGGAGGACATCAAGGCCGAGGTGTTCTGGAAGGGCGCCTGGCAGTCCGTCCCCACCGTCGAGACCTGCAGCGGCGCGACGCACGGCCTCAGGGTCGACACCACCGCCTTCAACCAGGCGCTCGCGGCCGGCCGCGGCGAGCGGATGATGTTCCGCTTCTCGCTGGCGAAGACCGCCCCCGCCGACCTTGCGGCACTGACCGTCGCCGTCGGTGCCCACGCGGACGGCCACTACGCAGCTCTGACCACCCAGCAGCTGACGGTCGCTCACTGAAACGCCGCCTGCCTGCTCCGTGTGCGACGCGGTGGTGCAGGATACGTCCGATCATCATTCTTGATCACTGGACCTGACGTCCGGTGGCCGACGCCACCGGATGTCCCGGGGGAAAGCAGAACACACAGATGTCCATGGCGATCGCGCCGGTGGCCGGAACGACGGCACACGGCGGCGTTCGGGGCTTCATCCGGCTGCTGTTCGGGGCGCTCGGCGCCCCCGCGGACGAGGCACGGCCGGAACCGCGACGCGGCTTCCGCCTGCTGCGCGGCGGCAGGCCGGCCGACGAGCAGCGGCCCACCCTCACCGAGCTCTACCACGCACACCGGCTCGGCCTGGTCCGGATGGCCGTCCTGCTGGTCGACCACCAGGACATCGCCGAGGACGTCGTCCAGGAGGCCTTCACCGCCCTCTACTCCAAGCACGGCGAACACCTCGACGACCTCGACAACGCCCTCGGCTACCTGCGCACCTCGGTCGTCAACGGCGCCCGCTCGGTGCTGCGCCGCCGCAAGACCGCCCGCGAGTACGTGCCTCCGCACGAGGCCGACGCGCCCTCCGCCGAGGACCACGCCGTCCTCAACGACGAACACCGCCGGGTGCTCGTCGCCCTGAACGAACTGACGCAGCGCCAGCGCGAGGTGCTCGTGCTGCGCTACTGGTCGGACATGACCGAGGCGCAGATCGCCGACACCCTGGGCCTGTCCCGGGGTGCCGTGAAGTCCACCGCCAGCCGGGCCCTGGACGCCCTGGAGAAGCACCTGGAGAAGGTCCGATGAGCAGCGACAGGCATCCCGTCGAGGAGACCCCCACCGAACGGCTGCTGCGCGAGGCGCTCACCGCCCGCGCGAACCAGGTCACCGTCCACAGCCTCCGCCAGGCCGCCCCGCCGAAGACCAAGCTGCGCAAGCTCAAGCCCGTCTACGCGGTCACCGTCCCGCTCTTCGCCCTGGCCGCCGCCTCGGCCGGCTTCTACACCATCCACGGCACCCCCACCGCCGCCAAGCGCGACAACGGCCCGGCGGCCTCCGTCTCCGCGACCGCCTCGCCCACCGGCGACATGCAGATCCCGGCCGAACCGAGCGCGTCGCCGTCGATGACCATCACCCCGGGCGGTGTTCCGGCCATTCCTCAGGACTACCAGTCGACCGCTCTCAGTGTCACGGTCGACGGTCTGGCCAAGGGCGCCACCCTGACAGCCGGTGCGGACCCGCTGGTGTTCAAGGTGACCTTCACCAACACCACCGAGGTGTCCTTCCCCAAATTGGTGCCGGGCCTCGGTGAGTGGGGCGCGCCCTCCCCCTGCGCGGCAGGCAACCAGTTCCAGGTGGAGACCGGTTCCGGCTGGAAGGACGCCATGGGCACGGGGCTCGCCCTGGACCAGGCCCAGCGCGGGAACGGCGCGTTCGCGATCGGGCCCGGTGAGAGTCACACGGTCCGGTACCGGCTCAAGCTGGACGGCAGTCATCCGGCCGGTGCCGTCCAGATCGGCGTGCTGCTCGGCGGGGTCACCGACGACAGCCCGAACGGTCAACCGGCCAAGGCCGTTCGGATAGTCGGTGAGCTGACCGTGGATACGACGGTCGCGGCAGCCACCCCTGCCGGTGCAGGGTCGGCCTGCGCTCAAGGCGGGGCGACTCCGCCCCAGAGCGCGACCGCCACCACGCAGGCCAGCCAGCCGGCCGCCAGCCCGTCGACGAGTGCCGGGCCGAGCAGCACCGCCTCGGCGACTCCGAGCCCGACCGGCACCGCCGCTGCTGGACACTGATCCGTTGTCGTCCCAGGGGGGTCCACGATGAGCTCGTCCGTTGTCCGTCGTTCCGTCCGTCGTGGTCGGCGTGCGGTTCTGGCCGTTCCGTTGGCCGCGGCACTCGCGACCGGCCTGAGCGGGTGTGCCGATCCGTCGCACCGTTCGGGTGATGTCGCTGTGTCGACCGCCGCGGCGTCCGCTGCGGCGTCGAGCGGGCCGCCACAGGCCGTTCCGCCGGTCACGTCGTCGCCGTCCCCTTCGCGTTCGAAGCTGAACGGGACGGAGAAGGGTGGGCTGACCGTCAGTGACGGTACGAAGTTCGTGGTGATGGACGGAAAGTTGGTCGACTTCGGGACCGAGGTGCACGATCTGGCGTGGTCGCCGGACGGGAAGCACGCGGCGTTCATCGACGGTTCCGGCAGCCTGGTGGTCTCCGCGCCGGACGGGACCGCCCGCACCACGGTCGCCAAGAACCCGGGCGGTCAGGTCTGGACCCACCCCACCTGGCAGGTCTTCTCGGGTGGCGCGGAGAACCAGCCGCGCAACAACATCTTCTTCTCGGCCGAGACCAACGGCGTGCTCCGGCTGATGACGGTGAAGGCGAACGCGACCGGGGGGACCCCGGCGGCATTCCAGGTGGTCGGCGCCAACGGCGAGGATGCCGCCCGGCCGCTGACGACCGGCAACCTGTGGCCCAGCAGCGCCGGGAACCACGGCCAGACCGTCTACGCCAACCGCCGCAGCGGGGATGTCTGGTTCCGCGACGACTACCTCAGGTTGTCGGGCGGTTCCCTGGGCAAGGGGTCCGAACCGGCGATGGAACCCGACGGCTACGACGTGGTGTTCGTCCGCTCGGTCGACGGCCACGCCCACCTCTTCCGGGAGGACTTCCGGAAGCCCGGTGAGGCCGAGGACCTGACGCCGAAGGCGACCACCGACTACGCGGCGCCCGCCTTCTCCCCGGACGGCAAGACCATCGCGGCCCGCACCGCGCAGGGCATCGTCACCCTGCCCGCCGACGGCTCGGCCGCGCCGACGCTGGTATCCGAGTACACCGGACTGCCCGCCTACCGGGCCTGATCCGCTTTCAACCGAGGAGGGTTGCGCTGTGCGCGCATCCGTTGTCCGTCGTTCCGTCCGTCGTGGTCGGCGTGCGGTTCTGGCCGTTCCGTTGGCCGCGGCACTCGCCACGGGCCTGAGCGGGTGTGCCGATCCGTCGCACCGCTCGGGCGATGGCGCTGCCCCGACCGCCGCGGCGTCGGCTGCGGCGTCGAGCGGGCCGCCGCAGGCCGCTCCGCCGGTCACGCCGTCGCCCACGGCGTCGCCGTCTCCTTCGCGTTCGAAGCTGAACGGGACGGAGAAGGGTGGGCTGACCGTCAGTGACGGTACGAAGTTCGTGGTGATGGACGGAAAGTTGGTCGACTTCGGGACCGAGGTGCACGATCTGGCGTGGTCGCCGGACGGGAAGCACGCGGCGTTCATCGACGGTTCCGGCAGCCTGGTGGTCTCGGCGCCGGACGGGACCGCCCGCACCACGGTCGCCAAGAACCCGGGTGGTCAGGTCTGGACCCACCCCACCTGGCAGGTCAACCCGGTCCAGGGGCAGGGGATGGTGCCGGCGCGCAGCAACCTCCTGTTCGCGGCCGAGACCAACGGCGTGCTGCGGCTGATGGGAGTGAAGTCCTCGGCCGTCGAGGGTGCCCCGCAGCCGATCAGCCTCGGCAACGAGAGCGGCCCGGACAGCAAGCCTCTGCCGCAGACCGGCAACCTCTGGCCGGACGGCGGGGGAGACCTGGGCATCGCGGTCTACGCGAACCGGGTCACCGGTGAGGTCTTCGTGCGCGACGACTTCATCCGCCAGACCGGCTACGCCCTCGGCAAGGGCTCCGAGCCGGCCCTGTCGTCCGACGGGGACGACATCGTCTTCGTCCGCTCGGTCGACGGCCACGCCCACCTCTTCGCGACCAAGCGGACGGACGGGGGCGCCCACGACCTGACACCGAAGGCGACCACCGACTACGCGGCGCCCGTCTTCTCCCCGGACGGGAAGACGGTCGCGGCCCGCACCGCGCAGGGGATCGTCACCCTGCCCGCCGACGGCTCGGCCGCGCCGACGCTGGTCTCGGAGTACACCGGCACGCCCGCCTACCGGGGCTGACGTGCCGGTGTGCCGGTCGGCCGGGTGATCAGCCGGCGAGCGAGGCCATCCAGGCCTCGACCTCGTCGGCGGTGCGCGGCAGGCCGGCCGAGAGGTTCTCGTTGCCGTCGGCGGTGACCAGGATGTCGTCCTCGATCCGCACGCCGATGCCGCGGTACTCCTCGGGGACGGTGAGGTCGTCGGCCTGGAAGTACAGGCCGGGCTCGACGGTCAGCACCATGCCGGGGACGAGCAGCGCGTCGACGTAGTTCTCGCGGCGGGCGTGCGCGCAGTCGTGCACGTCCAGGCCGAGCATGTGGCCGGTGCCGTGCAGGGTCCAGCGGCGCTGCAGGCCGAGCTCCAGGACCTTCTCGACGTCGTACACGGCCGGGTCGAGCAGGCCCCAGGCGAGCAGCCGCTCGGCCAGGACGCGCTGCGCGGCGTCGTGGAAGTCGCGGAACCGGCCGCCCGGCTTCACCGCCGCGATGCCGGCCTCCTGCGCGTCGTACACGGCGTCGTAGATCTTGCGCTGCAGCGCGTCGAAACGGCCGTTGATCGGCAGGGTGCGGGTGACGTCCGCGGTGTACAGGTTGCGGGTCTCCACGCCGGCGTCCAGCAGCAGCAGCTCGCCGGGGCGGACGTCGCCGTCGTTGCGGACCCAGTGCAGCGTGGTGGCGTGCGGGCCGGCCGCGGCGATGGAGCCGTAGCCGACGTCGTTGCCGTCGACCCGGGCGCGGCGCCAGAAGGTGCCCTCGATCCAGCGCTCGGAGGTGGCGACGGCCTGGCCGAGCTCGCGGACCACGTCGGTGAAGCCCTTGACGGTGGCGTCGCAGGCGGCGCGCAGCTCCGCGACCTCCCACTCGTCCTTGACCAGGCGCAGACCGGAGAGGAAGACCTTGAGCTCGTCGTCCTTCTCCTCGTCGAGCTGCGCGGTGAGGGCGGCCTCCAGGCCGGCGTCGTAGCCGCGGACGATCCGGGTCGGGACGGTGGCGGCGGCCAGCTCCTCGGCGGCCTTGCGGCAGTCGCGGGTGGGCAGGCCGTACAGCTCCTCGGCCTCGGTGAGGCTGTGCCGGCGGCCGACCCACAGCTCGCCGTGGCCGTCGAGCCAGAACTCGCCGTTCTCGCGGTCGGAGCGCGGGCGCAGGTACAGCGCGAAGACGTGGCCCTGCTCGCCGACCGGCTCGGCGACGAGGACGGCGTCCTCGCTCTGCTCGCCGGTCAGGTGCACGTACTCGCTGGCGGCGCGGAAGGCGTAGTCGGTGTCGTTGGCGCGCACCCGCAGGTTGCCGGCCGGGACCACCAGGCGCTCGCCCGGGAAGGCGGCGGAGAGCTTCGCCCGGCGCTCGGCGGCGTACGCCGCCTGCGGGACGGGCTGCAGGCCGCGCAGCTCGGTGTCGGCCCAGCCGGACTTCATCGAGGCCGCGAGCTCGTCGGAGATTTCGCCGTAGAGCCCGTTCTTGCGGGACTTGATCGGCTTGTCCTCTTCTGCCGCGGCGGCTCCCTCGGGGTTCTCGGACACCGCCGGGGTACGGTCCTCGGTCACGTACGTCGCCTCCTTGCGCGCGTGGTGCCGCCGGTCGCGCGCTCCCGGGTCGCGGGGGCGGCGGGCGGCCGTTGCGACCCATGGTACGAAACAACCGTTCGGTACCGGGAGCCCCCACCCCGGGCCCGCCTCCCCGGTCTCCGCAGGGGTGGCTAGTCGAAGCGCACGGCGAGCACCACCAGGTCGTCCTCGGCCGGCCCGTCGCCGGCCACGGCCGGCGCCAGCAGGTGCTCGCACAGCCGGTCCGGGTCCAGCCGGACGTCGCGCGGCGCGTCCGAGGCGGCCCGCCGCAGCGCGGCCTGCCCGCCGTGCAGGGTCGACCCGCAGCGCCGGGCGAGGCTCTCGGTGTACAGCACCAGGACGTCGCCGGGCTCGGCGGTCAGCTCCACCCCGGGCGCCTCCCAGCAGCTCAGCATGCCGAGCGGCGCGGACAGCGAGGTCTCCACGAAGTTGGCGCCGAAGCGGGTGAGCAGCACCGGCGGGCAGTGGCCGGCGCCGGCCAGCGAGATCCGCCGGTCGTCCGGGTTGACGCAGGCGTACACGGCGGTCGCCGACCGGGTCGGCTCGGTGGTCTTCAGCAGCAGTTCCAGGTCGCCGAGGACGGACACCGGGTCCTCGCCCTCCAGCACCGCGTACGCGCGCAGGGCGGCCCGCACCCGCCCCATCGCGGCGGCCGCGCCGGGCGCGGAGCCGGGGCCCGCGCCCGGGCCGTCGCCCAGCACGCTGCCGACGGTGAGCCCGAGCGTGCCGTCCGGCAGGGCGATCGCGTCGTACCAGGCACTGCCCGCCGAGCGCTCCAGCGCGCCGGGCCGGCAGCGGGCCGCGATCTTCACCCCGGGCACGGTCGGCAGGTGGTCGGGCAGCAGGCCGCGGCGCAGTGCCTCGGTGGCCCGAACCGCCTGCTCGGCCTCCAGCTGCCGGGCCAGCAGTTGCGCGGCGAACTCGCAGTAGCGCTGGGCCAGGTGCTCGCGCCGCTCGTCCGGGCGGCCGGGCTCGTCGTAGAACCAGGCCGCGGCGCCCAGCGGCCCGTCCGCCTCGGTGGCCAGCGGCAGCGCGTAGCAGGCGCCGAGGCCCAACTGGGCGGCGACCTCGCGGAATCGCGGGCCGACCGTCGGGTCGGTGGCCAGGTCGTCGATCAGCAGCCGGCCGCCCCGGACGGGGTGGCTGAGCAGTTCGGCGAACGGGCCGTGCTCGGCGGGGACGGTCTCCAGCGCGCCGAGCATCGAGCGGTCCAGCCCGAGACCGACCGGGCGGCCCAGGGTGCGGGCCGGGCCAGGACGGACGGTGACGATCAGGCCGCGGCGGGCGCCGAGCAGCGCGGCGCCGGAGTCCAGCACGGTGTCCAGGGTGGCGGCCAGGCCGCGCGCCCGGGCCAGCAGCTCGGTGTGCTCCTGCAGGCTGGTGAAATCGGACAGCCATCCGGCCAAACGGTCCTGCAGGTCGGCCGAGGGCTCACCGAAGTCGGGCAGCGTCTCCACCGGCAGCAGCGGTTGGACGTCGGTCATGTGCAACTCCCCACAATCCGGAACATGTCACGCAGGACCCCCGAGACCGACCGATACGGTTCTTGACTCACTTCTCGGCACGAATCCACCACTTGTACACAGCCCGATCGGGGCATGTCCATACCGCTGCCGGGACCGGAGTGTGACGGATGATCAAGTCGCGTTCGGGATCGTATGCTTCGGCCGCCACTCACCCGCCCGAGCGGCCGCCACCTCACTCGTACGGTGGAACCGGCGGCCTCCTGGCGGCGTCCATCTGGACGTATGGGGGATTCTCGTTCCAGGGCCCGGTCTCCTCGCGGTGCCTCCCCCACACAACTCAGCCCGGTCACTCACCCCGGTCGCGGAAGGGAACGAGCCGCCATGCGCCGTACGCGCCCTGGTCAGATGTCCGAGCCGGCCGCCCGGCTGTGGTGGCCGCCCCTGCGGCGGGCCCGGACGGTCGCCCTCGCCGCCGCGCTGGACGCGGCGGTCGGCCGGGGCTGGCCGGTGGTGCCCGGCGCCCGCGCGCTCCGCGGCGACGACGGCCCCTGCTCGTGCGGCGCGCCCGCCTGCCCGGCCCCGGGGGAGCACCCGCTGGATCCGCCGCTGGAGGCCGCCACCACCGACCCGCGGATGGTCCGCTGGTGGTGGGAGCGGCGGGCGCCCGGCGCGCCGGTGCTGGTGGCCACCGGGCGGGCGGTCTGCGCGGTCAGCCTGCCCCGCGCGGCCGGGCCGTGGCTGCTGCGCCACCTCGCCGAGACCGGGGTGATGATCGGCCCGGTGCTCGCCACCGTCGACCACTTCGTGCTGCTGACCGCGCCGTACACGCTGGACGAGTTGGGGTCGCTGCTGGCCGAGCGGCCGTGGGTGCCGGGCTCGCTGCGCTACCACGGCCCGGGCGGCTACCTGGCGCTGCCGCCGTCGCGGACCGGCGCAGGCGGGGTGCACTGGGTGCGGCGGCCGCTGCCGGGGGAGCCCTGGCTGCCCCAAGTCGGCACCCTGCTCGGGGGCTTGATCACCGCCAGTGCGGTCACCCTGCCGAACCGGTAAAAAAGATCCGACCGCTGGCGACGGGGGATGCACCAGCGGTCGGACTATTGAAACAGTAACAAAGATCCGCCTCCGCGCCAATTTGTCCACGCCAGCGGGGTCTTGGAATTTTCCGCAGGCCGGATAAATGTGACGCAGGTCACTCGAAGGCGCCTCGATTCCGGAACGGAATCAGTTGAGCGTGACCTGACGGCTCACCAGGTTGGCGCGCGCCCGACGCTCCTCCGCGGTCAGCGGGGCCGGGGCGGCCAGCACCTCGGCGAGGCGCTGCGCGAACTCGGCGGCCGGCTTCTCGCAGTCGTCCGCGGTCATCTCCAGCGGCAGGTCCCAGACCGGCACCGTCAGGCCGTGCGCGCGGAACGAGCCGACCAGCTTGGTGCCCTCGCCCAGCGAGGAGGTGCCCGCCGCGGACAGGCGCGCCAGCGCGTCCAGCAGCTCCTCCTCCGGCACGGTCATCACCCAGCGCAGGTGGTTCTTGTCCGGGGTGCCGCACCAGTACGCGGAGTCCACGCTGGTGACCTTCTCGGTGGGGATCGCCGAGGCGTTGGCGCGCTCCAGCGAGGCCGCGACCTCACCGGTCGCCGACTCGGCGTCCTCCAGCCAGAACTCGAAACCGGTGTGCACCGCGGGGGTGAACTCAGCCGAGGTGTCCAGCAGTTCCTGCAGGCGGCGGCCGCCCGCACCGGTCCGGCGGGCCGGCACCGGGCTGCCCGGCTCGGTCGCCAGGGCCGCCTCCAGCGCGTCCGCCAGGTCACGGCTCAGGTCGCCCGACGAGGACTGGGTCTGCAGGCCCAGCATGATCGAACCGTCCGGACGGCGCAGCGCCGGCCAGGCCAGCGGCAGCACGGTCGCCAGCGTCACCGACGGCACCTCGCCCACCGCGGACTCCGCCACCCCGGCGGCCAGCGTCAGCGGCACGGTCGCGGCCGGCACCAGCTCGCGCAGCGCCACCCAGTCCGCCTCGCCCGGCAGGCCCTCGAACGGGCGGTGCACCAACTCCTGCACCGCGTGGGCGGCCTGGCGGCCGTGGCAGGCCTTGTACCGGCGGCCGGAGCCGCACGGGCACGCCTCACGGGCACCGACGACGGGGATGTCGCCCTCGACGACGGTGGACTGACCGGTCTGCTTCTTGGCGGCCTTCTTGGCCATGGTGCGGCTCTCCCGGGGACGGCGACGTTGCTCCCCGCAGCCTAGACCTTCACGTGCCCCGCTCAGCGGCCGTGCTGTTCCACGGCCGCTCCGACCTGCTCGAACGCCGGCAGCTCGGCCCACACCGTCACCTGACCGGGTGCGTGCCGCACCCCCCAGTCGCTGGCCAGCTCGCCCACGATGTTCAGCCCCCGGCCGCCGTGCGCGCTCACCGACGGACTGCCCGGCCGCGGTCTGGTGCTCGCACCGCCGTCGGTCACCTCCAGGGTGAGCAGCCCGTCCCGCCGCATTCCCCACCGCACCAGCACCGTTCCGTCCTGATCGGCCGACGCCTCGTCGATGTCCAACGGACGTGCGTGCCGACAGGAATTGCTGAGCAGTTCGGAGAGAATCAGCACCGCATCGTCGATCACCGCGTCAGGTATCGCGCGGTCACCGAGATCGGTACGCAGCCTGCGCCGGGCCACGCCGACGCTGGACGGACCATGTGGAACCGCCATCGCCGATGAGGTCGTCCCGGCTGCAACTGGCACAGTACGCGCCACCATCAACGCCACCCCCGGACCTCCTTCAGCTCCTGCCGAGGGATGGATGCCCCTTGGTAATGCGTCGGAAACGGGCGTTCGACGATCGTCGACGGCCATTTCGGAGCAGCACCACACACGGTGTGCAAAAGGTGATGCGCAGCTCACGTTCCGTCGTGAAAACGGCTGGAAATTAACCGTTTTCAACGACCGAGCTGAGCAAGTACCTCGGCCGGCCGATTGGTGATCAGCGCCTCGACACCGAGTTCCAGACAGAGTTCGACATCTTCCGGCCGGTCCACCGTCCACACGTGCACCCGGTGCCCGGCCCGGCGCAGCGCCGTCACCAGCCCGGGGTCGCGGCGCACCAGCTCGATGCCCGGTCCGGCGATCCGCGCGCCGCCCGGCAGCGCCCTGGTCCGGCCGATCACCGGCAGCTTCCGCTCCAGCAGGTACACCGTGGGCACCTGCGGCGCGGCCCGGCGCACCCGGTGCAGCGACAGCTCGGAGAAGCTCATCACCCGCACCGAGGACTCCGCGGGGTCCTCGGGCATCAACCCGAACCGTTCCAGCATGCGCAGCAGTTCGGCCTCGGTCCGGCCCGCGAACCGGGTCGGGTGCTTGGTCTCGATCGCCAGCTCCACCCGCCGCCCGGCGTCCGCCACCAGCTCCAGCAGCGCGCTCAGCGTCAGGATCGACGCCGGGGTCGGCGCCTGCGGCGACTTCCACGAGCCGAAGTCCAGCTCGGAGAGCTGCGCCAGGGTCAGCGACGAGACCGCGCCCTGCCCGTCCGAGGTCCGGCGCACCGTGCGGTCGTGCACGCACACCAACTCCCCGTCGGCGCTCAGCCGGACGTCGCACTCCAGCCCGTCCGCGCCCTCCTCGATCGCCCGGGCGTACGCCTCGACGGTGTGCTCGGGCAGGGCGGCGGAGGAGCCGCGGTGCGCGATGACCTTCACGGCCGAGCGGTCGGCCGGGGCGGCTGCGCCGGGAACGGGGAGGGGCTGGGTGTCCACGTCAACCACCCTACTGGGGCTCCCGTGATGCCCCCGCACCGCCACGGGGAACCCGGGGTGAACAGATCCGCCGGGGCGTGCGCCGGGCCGCGCACCGTGCCCCGACGAGCGCTGCCGAGCGCCCCGGCACGGCGCTGTGCCAGGCACGGCGCTGCCCCCCGGTACGGCGCCCGGTCACCGCACGGCGCCCGGTCACCGCACGTCGCACGCTCACGGCACCGCGTGCTCACCGCACCGCGTGCTCGTCCGCCGGGAACGGGCCGCCGTGGCCCGGCACGATCACGTCCGCCGCCGCCAGCACCCGCTCCCGGGAGGCCCGCAGCCCGTCCCGGTCCGGCGCCACCGGGTCCTCGGCCGGGCCGTCCGGCCGCCACCACAGGTCCCCGGCGAACGCCACCACCCCGTCCGCCGTGCCCACCAGCAGCGTGATGTCCTCCGGGCTGTGCCCCGGCGTGCGGATCAGCCGCAGCGACGGCGTCAGCTCGTACCCCTCGGCGTCCCGGTCCACCCACTGGTCGGCCAGGTACTCCGCCTTGTGGTCGTGCACCCGGGCCCGGCCGAACAGCCCGACGTTCAGCACGTTGTCCGGGTGGTGGTGGCTGAGCACCACGTCGGTCACGTCGTCCGGGCCGTACCCCAGCTCCGCCAGCGGCCCGAGGATCCGGTCGCGGCTCGCCACCATGCCGGGGTCGATCACCACCCGGCGTTCCCCGTCCTCGACGAAGGAGACGGTGGCGGCCACCCCGGGGCCGGTGGACAGGGTGTAGCCGGTGGTCAGGATCGTGTAGGCGGCGCTGCGGCCGACCGGTGCGTCAGTCATGGCAGCAAGCCTGCCGGGGCGACCGGGACGCGACGAGTGGCCGCCGTGCCACCGATCGCGGGAATCGTGCCAACGCCTGCACGGCCGTGCCAGACTGCCCGGATGCCGCCGTTCCACAACGTCGCCGCCTACCTGCCGCCCGGAGCCGGACTGCTCGCCGTCGGCGTGGTCTGCGAGGTGTTCGGCGCCCCGCCCGCCGCCCTGCCGCGCTTCGACTTCGCGCTCTGCACCGACCGGCCGGGCCCGGTCCCCACCGACCTCGGCGCCCCGCTCACCGTCGAGCACGGCCTCGACCGGATCGCCGAGGCCGACCTGGTCCTCGCCCTGCCCTGGACGGACTTCCGCACCCCGCCGCCGCCCGCCGCGCTCGACGCCCTGCGCGCCGCCCACGAGCGCGGCGCCCTGGTCGCCGCGCACTGCGTCGGCACCTTCGCGCTGGCCGCCGCCGGACTCCTCGACGGCCGCCGCGCCACCACCCACTGGCGCTTCGCCGACCTGCTCGCCGCACGCCACCCGGCCACCACCGTCGACCCCGACGCCCTCTACGTCGACGAGGGCAGCGTGGTCACCGGCGCCGGCGCCGCCGCCGGACTCGACCTCTGCCTGCACCTGGTCCGCCGCGAGTACGGCGCGGCCGCCGCCAATGCCCTCGCCCGGGAACTCGTCGCACCCCCGCACCGCGACGGCGGCCAGGCCCAGTACCTGGCCGCCCCCGTGCCCGACGACGGCGACGACGACCGGCTCACCGAGGTCCTCGCCTGGGCCCGCGAACACCTCGACCGGCCGCTGCCGGTCGCCGAGCTCGCCCGCCGTGCCCTGATGAGCCGCCGCTCCTTCGCCCGCCGCTTCACCGCCGCCACCGGCACCACCCCGCACGCCTGGCTGCTCGGCCTGCGCCTCGCCCGGGCCGAGGAACTGCTGGAGACCACCGACCTCCCGGTCGAGGATGTCGCCCGCCGCTCCGGCTTCGGCAGCGCCGCGGTCCTGCGCGAACAGTTCGTCCGCCGCCGCGGCGTGCCGCCCCGCAACTACCGGCGCACCTTCACCCGCGCCGAGCCGGCCCCGACCGGCGCCTAGACCGCCCCGGAGTGCCTCGGAGTGCCTCGGAGTGCCTCGGAGCGGCCTGTCAGTGGGCCTGTCAGAGGGCCTGGAGCTTCGGCTTGCTCAGCGCCGCCACCGAGGCGGTCACCACGCCCGCCACCAGGAAGGAGAACAGCGAGGCCGAGGACCACGCCTGCGGCGTGAAGTGCACCGCCTCCTGCGCCTTCGTCCAGAAGTCCGTCCACCCGGGGGTGATCGCCGTCGGCGCCAGGAACTGGTACGTGGCGAAGCCCAGCACCCACGGCAGCAGCATCGACCAGCGGGACGGCGCGTCCTGCCCCAGGTCCCAGCCCCGCCGACCCGCGCCGAAGAAGTAGTCCACCGCCAGCACCGCCAGCAGCGGCACGAACACCGACCCGATCAGGCCCAGGAACGCGTAGTACGAATCGGTGAACTTCTGGATCTGCAGCGCCAGCACCGTGATCAGCACGCCGATCCCGCCGGTCAGCACCCGGCGGTCCACCCGCGGCAGCAGGTTGTGCACCGACATCGCGGTCGAGTACACGTTCGCGAACGACTGGTCGGTCTCCCGCACCACCAGCACCAGCAGGAACGCCCAGCCCGCCGCCACCCCGGTGAACGAGGAGAAGATCTTCTCCGGGTCGCCGCCGGACTGCAGCAGCGCGATCAGGCCCAGCACGTAGCACCACACCTGCGCCACGGTGTAGCCGGAGAACGTCCCCCAGAACGAGGACCGCGTGGTCCGCGCGTGCCGGGTGTAGTCCGCGGCCAGCGGCACGAACGAGATCGACACCGCGATGATCGCGTCGGTCGCCTTCAGGAAGCCGTTCCAGTTGCCCGCGCCCGGGTCCGGGAAGCCCTGCCGGCCCAGCTGGACCGTGAAGTACACCATCGCCACGCCCACCGCGATCGCCACGTACTTGCGCAGCACCGCGATCGCACCCAGCGGCCAGATGGTCAGCACCGTGGTCAGCGCACCCGCCAGCACCACGAACAGCCAGCGCCAGCCCTCGGTCCCGGCCACCGTCTGGGCACCCCAGGCGATCACCATCAGCTCGTACACGCCCCAGCCGATGCACTGCAGGATGTTCAGCACCGTCGGCACGTACGACAGCCGGGTGCCGAACAGACCGCGCAGCACCGCCATCGCCGGAGCGCCGGTCCGGGTACCGATCAGCGCCGCCACACCGAGCATCGCGGTACCGATCGCGGTACCGGCGACGATCGCCGTCACCGCCGCCGCGAAGCCCAGCTCCTGGCCCGGCGCCCCCAGCACCGTCGCCGCCGAGGTGAAGCCGATCAGCGACACCCCGAGGTTGGCCCAGAGCGCGAACAGCGCCCGGAAGTCGAGGGTGCGCGGCGGCGCGGTGTCCAGCACCAGCGGCGCCTCGGCACGCGCCGACGAGGTCTCTTCGGAAATTGGGGCAGGCGAAACAGCCGTCATGGCCGATACTCCCTACGCCGGCATTACCCGGACAGGTTCCGGCGGTCTGCACCCCCTCGACCGCCCTGGCGTCACCGCCATGGCATACGGTCGAACCGGTGCACTCTCAGCCTGGTTGGTCCAAGCTCCCGCGATTCTTCGGTTACAAGGGCGACAGGCTAACGCCAGGCGGGGAGAGTGCCAAGGCCAAGGGGGTACCCGTCCGTATCCCGGGACCACCGGCAGGGGTTGTCAGCGGCGCCTAAGCCTTCTCATGGATTCTTCAGGAGGCCGCTTACGGCGCCCCAACCGGCTATGCGAAAAACTATGGGCCAAGGTCCTGTCAGCTATGGAGGTCGTCCGTGAGCACCGAGCACGCGAGTGGTTCCACCGGGCCGGAGGAGCAGCAGAGCTCCACCGGCTCCGAGGCCGTTGCTCCCGCTCCCGACACCGCGCCGCCGTCGTACATCGACGCCCCGCCGCCGGTCGTCCCGCCCGCGCCCGCCGCCCCCGCGGCCCCGGCCGCGCCCGCCGCGCCCTCGCTCGCGAAGGCCGACAGCCCGGAGCCCACCGCCCCCGCCGCGCCCGCCGCCCCTGGCGCCCCGGCCGGGCAGCCGTCGTACATCGACGCCCCGCCGCCGGCCGTCCCGGCCGCGCCCGCCGCCCCGGTGGCACCCGCCGCTTCGCAGCCGCCGGCCGACCCGTACGCCCGACCGGCCGAGGGTGCGCCGCAGCAGCCCGCCAATCCGTACGCCGCGCCGGCCGCACCCGCTGCGCCGGCCGTACCCGCT
Source organism: Kitasatospora sp. NPDC048365 (assembly GCF_043200835.1). NCBI lineage: Bacteria > Bacillati > Actinomycetota > Actinomycetes > Kitasatosporales > Streptomycetaceae > Kitasatospora > Kitasatospora sp. NPDC048365. Next base: position 5,351 of record NZ_JBICYJ010000019.1, on the reverse strand, counting down.
GCGCCCGGCGCGCCTGTTTCGCCGACCGCCGACACCGCCGCGTTCGCCCAGCCGGCGCCCGGTGCTCACCCCGCCGCTCCGGCCGCTCCCGGTGAGCCGCACCACCCCTTCGGCGCCGGCCAGCCGCTCGGCGGCTGGGGCCACGGCGCGGGCGGCGGCTCCGGCACCCCCGAGTACCCGTCCGCCTGGGGCACCCCCGCGCCCGGCGGCCCGCAGCCCGGCCGCAAGCGCGGCGGCCTGATCGCCCTGGTCGCCGCGGTCGCCCTGGTGGCCGGCCTGGTCGGCGGCGCGATCGGCGCCGCCAGTCGTGACGGCGGCAGCAGCTCCGCGGGTGGCAACAGCCACACCAGCACCACCGTCTCCGTCGGCGACAGCAAGCAGAACCTCGACCGCGCCCCCGGCTCCGTCGCCGGCATCGCCGCCAAGGCCCTGCCCAGCACCGTCACCATCAAGGCCCAGGGCTCCAGCGAGTCTGGCACCGGCACCGGCTTCGTCTTCGACACCGAGGGCCACATCCTCACCAACAACCACGTGGTCGCCCCCGCGGCCGACGGCGGCAAACTGACCGTCAAGTTCTCCGACGGCTCGTCCTACTCGGCCTCCGTGGTCGGCCGCGCCCAGGGCTACGACGTCGCCGTCGTCAAGCTCGACAACCCGCCCACCGGCAAGCTCACCCCGCTGCCGCTCGGCGACTCCGACAAGGTCGCCATCGGTGACGCCACCATCGCCATCGGCGCCCCGTACGGCCTCGAAGGCACCGTCACCACCGGCATCATCAGCGCCAAGGACCGCCCCGTCGCCTCCGGCGACGAGACCGGCGCCCAGGCGTCCTACATGAACGCCCTGCAGACCGACGCCTCGATCAACCCCGGCAACTCCGGCGGCCCCCTGCTCAACGCCGAGGGTGCCGTGATCGGCATCAACTCCGCGATCCAGTCCAACAGTTCGGGCTCCGGCCGGGCCGGCTCCATCGGCCTCGGCTTCGCCATCCCGATCAACCAGGCCAAGTGGGTCGCCCAGACCCTGATCAAGGACGGCACGCCCGTCTACGCGATCCTCGGCGTCCTGCGCAACGACGAGTACAAGGGCGACGGCGCCCAGATCCAGACCTCCGCGGTCAAGGGCACCCCGCCCGTCACCCCCGGCGGCCCCGCCGACCAGGCCGGCCTCAAGCCCGGCGACGTCATCACCAAGCTCGGTGGCATCTCCATCGACAGCGGCCCGACCCTGGTCAGCGAGATCTGGACCCACAAGCCCGGCGAGAAGGTCGAGGTCGAGTACACCCGCGACGGCAAGGCCGCCAAGACCACCGTCACCCTCGGCGAGCGCAAGGGCGACAGCTGATCCGGCCGAAACGGTGTGCACCGAACCCACCCGAACCCGTTAGGCTGGCCTCCGCCGAGGAGGGTTGCCCGAGCGGCCTAAGGGAACAGTCTTGAAAACTGTCGTGGCCTAGCGCCACCGTGGGTTCAAATCCCACACCCTCCGCCTATGAAACGACCCCTGACCAGTACCAACGGTCAGGGGTCGACTCCTTTCCCCTGCCCGTGACCCGGGACAAACAAGGGGCTCGACCGATGGGGGTGCCCCTTGCCCAGGTGGAAGAAGGACGCCGATCAGGCGCAGAAGTACCGGCACATGCCCGACGACGAGCTCCGCGCCGAGTTGCAACGCTATCGAGCCGGTGAGGCCCGCGCGGCCTTCAACAAGGGACGTCGTGGCTGGAAGGCCATGCGCGAGCTGATCGAGGCGGAGATGGTGCGACGGGGACTTCTGGATTGACGGTGGCGCGGTCCTGGCCGGTCTCCCGGCCGGTCCGGTGTCACCGCTAACACGCTGCTCGTCGGCGTGCGAGTCGGGTGCCGCAGGCCGTTTCCTCCGTTCGGCTTCATCGTAGGTGCGTTCGTCCGGGGGCGGGGATCCTGGCGCCATGGTGACCAGACTCCTCGTGGCACTCTCGATGGCCGTGGCCGCCGCGCTCGGTCAGGGCTCCCCGGTGGCTGCGAGCCCCATGTCCCAGGGCGGCATGCGGACGGTCCTCCTCGAACAGTTCGCCACTCTCGACACCGGCCTGGGCAGCGCCTGGGGCTGGCAGACCGCGGCGTATGCCAATTGCACGGACAATCCCGACAGTTGGAAACGCGACCGGCTCACTCCTTCGTCCCTGAGCGTCGCGTCGGGGCATCTCACGGTCACCGCCACGCACCGGGACGACGGCCAGTGGAACACCGGTCTGATCACCACCGGTGACTCCTGCGACTCGGGCGGCAGCGGCGTCCAGGCGCGCACCGGAGACCTGGTGACGGTCCATGTGCGGCTTCCGGCCGCGGACTCCGGGGCCTGGCCCTGCCTGTGGACGTGGCGGGACGGCGGGAGCGAGGTCGACCTGTTTGAGTGGTACGCGGACCGGCCCGACCAGATCGAGTTCGTCAACCATGTCCGCTCGGGCAGCACCGTCTACGCCGATCCCGCGGTCGGCGCCGGCAAGTGGGTCTACATCGCCGTCAGGCTCGATACGGACAACGACACCTGGTACGTGGGCACCACGCCCGACAGGCTGACCGAGGTGTGGTCCGACAGCACCGGCGTGGGGCCGGACTTCTCCGCCTATCTGATCCTCAACCTCTCCATCAGCGACGGCAGTTTTCACCACCCGCCGACCGGGATCGACCCGGTCTCCATGGAGGTGGACCTGCTGCGGATCGACCGCCCGGCACCCATCGGTCACCCCGGCTCAGGCGGGGAGGCGCTGCCCGGGCACCCAGGATCCATCCTCACCAGGATCCCCCTCGCCACCGTCCGGTAGCGCCGTGGCCGTCCCGGTGCGCCGTGAGGGCGGACTTCCCCACCGCACCCGGGAGCCCCGCGCCGTACGGCTGGGTGCAGACGCCGGCCACGCCCTTCCCGAGCGTGTCCGCGTCCGTCCCCGCCCGGATCGGCGCCAGGCGGCCTCGCAGCCGATGTGCGGTGTGCTTGCCGGGGGTCGGCGGGCGGGGGAGAGTGCGAGGCGGACAGGGGTACCCGAGTGCGGAGGCGGCGCGGTATGGGCGAGTTGGTGGAGCGGCTGCGGCAGGGACTGCCGGCGGGTTCGGTGGCGGTGGACGGGGACGTGCTGGCGGCGTACAAGCACGACATGGCGGGGTTCTGCGCGGCGGGTGAGCCGGCGGTGCTGGTGTTCCCGGAGTCGGTGGAGCAGGTGCAGCACGTGATGCGGACGGCGAGCGAGCTGCGGGTGCCGGTGGTGCCGCAGGGTGCGCGGACGGGCCTGTCGGGCGGGGCGAACGCGGTGGACGGCTGCGTCCTGCTGTCGCTGACGAAGATGGACCGGATCCTGGCGGTCGATCCGGTGGAGCGGATCGCGGTGGTGCAGCCGGGCGTGGTGAACGCGGAGTTGTCGCGCGCGGCGGGCGAGGTGGGGCTGGCGTACCCGCCGGACCCGTCGAGCTGGGAGTCGTGCACGATCGGCGGCAACATCGGCACCGGCGCGGGTGGTCTGTGCTGCGTGAAGTACGGGGTGACCAGCGAGTACGTGCTGGGCCTGGAGGTGGTGCTGGCGGACGGGCGGCTGCTGCGGACCGGGCGGCGGACGGCGAAGGGCGTGGCGGGCTACGACCTGACGCGGCTGCTGGTCGGCTCGGAGGGGACGCTGGGGGTGGTGGTGGAGGCGGTGGTGGCGCTGCGTCCGGCGCCGGAGCCGGCGTTGGTACTGGCGGCGGAGTTCGACAGCGTGGACGCGGCGGGGGCGGCGGTGTGCGAGGTGATGGCGCGGGGGTTCGTGCCGTCGCTGATGGAGTTGATGGACGCGACGACGGTGCGCGCGGTGAACGAGATGGCGCAGATGGGCCTGCCGGAGTCGACGCGGGCGCTGCTGCTGGTGGCGTTCGACGGCCCGGACCGGCGGGAGCGGGTGGCGGCGGTGGCGCAGGTGTGCGCCGAGGCGGGGGCGACGGGGGTGGTGCCGGCCGAGGACCGGGCGGAGTCGGAGCTGCTGATGCAGGCGCGGCGGTTGTCCCTGCCGGCGATGGAGCGGATGGGGACGACGATGATCGACGACGTCGCGGTGCCGCGGGCGCGGCTGGCTCAGATGCTGAACGGGGTGGCGGAGATCGCGGACCGGCACCGGCTGACGATCGGTGTGGTGTCGCACGCGGGGGACGGCAACACCCATCCGGTGGTGATCTTCGACGCGAAGGACGAGGACGAGACGGAGCGGGCGCGCCGTTCGTTCGACGAGATCATGGCGCTGGGGTTGGAGCTGGGCGGCACGGTGACGGGCGAGCACGGCATCGGGCTGCTGAAGCGGGAGTGGCTGGCGCGGGAGCTGGGGCCGGTCGGGCTGGAGCTGCAGCGGCAGATCAAGGGGGTCTTCGACCCGCTGGGAATCCTCAATCCGGGTAAGACCTTCTGACCGTCATTATTCATTTCATCCAAAGTCGGCCGATTCGGCTGGAATTGTCGACATGGATGGCTGATTCGACTTTTCCGGGGCGCGTTCGGTGGTTCGTGCGCCGTGCGAGTCGCACGGCTCGCCGAACGTGCCCCGCCCGCGCGGCGTCCGACCGGGTGCGGCCCGCAGCCGTACGGGTCATTTCGCAGGTGGGCGGCGGTGTGTCTGTCAACGAACCGACCGCATGCGGACTATGCGCCGACGCGTCGACATCACGCTAACGGGGGAAAAGCCGTTCCGGTGCTGGTGCTTTGTCGATTTGTTGCGGAAGTCTGGTCCTCGGCGTCGCAGCCCGCAGGGGTTCGTCTGGCCGCGAACTCCCGCAACCATCAGCAGTTCCCAGCACCACGGCACCACGGAGGAATTCATGGCGCGCTTCCGCACCACTCGCCTGGCCGGCCTGTTGGCCGCCGTCCCGCTCGCAGCCGGTCTGCTGCTCGTCGGGGTCGGCGTCGCAGCGGCCGACAACGGTGCGGCTGCCGACCACGGCTCGAACGGCAGCGTGGTCTCGAACATCGGCAGCGGCAACGTCTTCGGTTCCGTCGACGGCAACTACAACTGGACACAGCAGACGGCGACCGGGGCCGGTGCCTCGAACCAGAACAACAACCTCGGGGTGAAGGACAACGCGGGCCTGGTCCTCGCCGACCAGTCCAACACCAACTTCACCTTCGTCTTCGCGCCGGTCCTCGCCGGCTGACGACGGGCCGTCGCACCGCCCGGGCCGGAAAGGGTCACCGCACTGGGCGGGTTCGACGGGACGACGGACGACAGAGGGGCGGGGGGGGGGGGCGCCCCCCCCCCCCCCCGCCCCCCCCCCGCGCCCCCCCCCCCCGCCCGCCCGCCCCCCCGGGGCCCGGCCCGCCCGCCCCCCCCCCCCCCCCCCCCACCCCACCCCCCCCCC
>NZ_JBICYJ010000018.1:98197-174943 GCF_043200835.1 Kitasatospora sp. NPDC048365 | reverse complement strand
CGACTGGCTCCACACCTACAATCACCACCGCGGACACACTGCGCTCAGGGGAAAGCCACCCGCCAGCCGCGTTCCCAACCTCTGGGGTCAGAACATCTAGCGCCGGCTCGGTGGACGTCCACTACTCCTCCGGCATCGGCAACCACTTCTTCTACCTGGCGGCCGAGGGCACCGGCGCCAAGACCATCGGCGGCCGTTCCCACAACGGCACGCCGTGCAACAGCGACACTTTCAGCGGCATCGGCAAGGACAGGGCCGCCGCGGTCTGGTACCGGGCGCTGTCCACCTACATGACTTCCACCACCACCTACTCCGGCGCCCGTACCGCCACCCTCCAGGCCGCCGCCGACCTGTACGGCACCAACTCCCAGGAGCGGTACGTCGTCTCCAAGGCCTGGGCCGCCGTCAGCGTCGGCACGGCCCTGCCCGATCCCGGCACCAGCAGCCCCACCCCGACGCCGACCGCCTCCGGCTCCACCAGCCCCTCTCCCTCGCCCTCCACCTCCACCAGCCCCTCGCCCTCCAGCTCCACCACGGCCCCGAGCAGCAACGCGCTGACCAACGGAGGCTTCGAGCAGGGCACCACCGGCTGGACCCAGAGCGACAACGACATCACCAACTCCACCCTGCAGAGCGCGCACGGCGGGTCCTGGTACGCCTGGATGATGGGCTACGGCACCTCCGCCGTCGAGTCCCTCTCCCAGTCGAACATCGCGGTCCCGTCCACCGGCACCCCCAAGCTCACCTTCTGGCTGAAGGTGACCACCGAGGAGTCCGGCTACACCGCCTACGACACCCTCAAGGTCAACGTCAACGGCACCACGCTGGCCACCTACTCCAACGCCGGCGCCACCTCCGGGTACGTCCAGAAGACCGTCGACCTGTCCGCCTACAAGGGCAAGAGCGTGAAGCTGGAGTTCGCCGGGACCGAGGACGCCTACCTGTCGACCGTCTTCCTGCTCGACGACATCGCCATCGGCTGACCTGACCCCCGCAACACCTGAATCCTGCTGTCGGGCCCGTCGAGGGGACGAGCTCGACAGCAGGACTGCCGCATTCCTCGGGCAAAGGCCGCGGAGCGGCACGCCCTCGATACCGGCGTCGCTCAGCGGCCATTCGAACCGGTCGCGCGGCAGAACGGAGACCCGGATCTCCCCATTCAGGCCGGGGCCCGTGGCCGGTCCGTGAACGACCACCCGGTGCTCGACGGTGCCGCGCCCGAAGGCGCGGACGAACTGCCGACAGTCGGACGGGAGCGCCCTGCCCAGGCGCTCGTCCGAGCCCGATCGGCTTGCCGCTGGTGGTGTCGGTCACCGCCGCGAGGTCCAGGACGGCACCGCAGGCCGACGACCGCCATGGGCTGCAAGAACACCGTCGTCCCGTCCAACCCCGTCGCTGGGTTGCCGGACGCGGCTTCGGACGGCTCAGGGGGCCACCGGCGTCCGGCCCGCGACGCTGCGCCGGAGAGCCCACCTGAGCGCCCAACAGGGATGAAACGCCCGGTCAGACCAGCAGGTCGAAGAGTTCGAAGGCCTCGTCCCACTGGTCCGTGGAGGGGCGGCGGGTGTCGCGGGCGATGGTCTTGAGGGCACGGGCGAGGGCGACGCTGAGGCCGCCGGCCAGGTCGGGCAGCCGCTGTTGGGTGTGCTCGGCGGCCTCCATGCCGAGGGCCGGGCGGGAGGCGAGCTGGTCGAGCAGTGGGCGTAGTTCGATGCCCTCCTCCAGCTTGTCGAAGGCGTGGATGCTCTCCTGCAGGCCTCTGGTGACGGGCAGGTCCTGCGGCTCGATGATGTCCCGGCCGTTGGCCTTGGCATTGGCGGTGCCGATGAGGAAGAGGTCGTAGAGCTTGGCGTCCACGAAGTCGTTGTAGCGCTTGAGGTCGTTCTTGTGGACGTCGAGGCCAGCGGCTGCGCGGAAGAAGCGCTCGAACTTGGGAATACCCATGACGGGCATGGCATTTTCCTTTCTCGGTCGATGGATGAGCTGAGGTCATCGGGTGGCGGGTGGTCTCACCTCCTCAAGGTGTTCGTGGGCCAGGCGGACGGCCATGGCGCCCTCGCCCACTGCGGAGGCCACCCGCTTGACCGAGCCGCTGCGGACGTCGCCGACGGCGAACACCCCGGGCAGGCCGGTCTCCAGGGCGAGTGGGGCGCGGCCCAGGGGCTTCCAGAGGTCCGCTGCCCCGTGGGCCACGTCCTGTCCGGTCGGAATGAAGCCGTGCGGGTCCAGAGTGACGGCGCCGGCGAGCCAGGAGGTGGCAGGGCGCGCACCGATGAAGACGAAGAGGGCACGGGCCTCCAGCACCTGCTGCTCGCGGGTGCGGTTGTCCCGGACGACGACGGCTTCGACCCGGTCCTCGCCGGTGACCTCCTGGACCTCGGTGTGCAGGCGGACATGGATCCGCGGGTTCTGCTCGATCCGGTCGATCAGATAGCGGGACATGTTGTGGCCCAGGTCTCCGCCGCGGACCAGCAGACGCACGGCGGGCGATTCGCGGGCCAGGAACAGGGCTGCTTGGCCGGCGGAGTTGCCGCCGCCGACGACGGCCACCGGGTCAAGACGGCAGGTCCGTGCCTCCCAGAGGGTGGCGGCGTAGTGGACCCCGAGTCCCTCGAACCGCTCGACGCCGCGGGCGGGCAGCCGCCGGTAGCGAGCGCCGGTGGCCACCACCACATTGTTGGCGGCGACCGTGCTGCCGTCGGCGAGCCGCACCACGGTGACACCGTCGCGCTGTTCGAGGCCGGCGGCCTCGGCGGGGACGGTGATCCGGGCGCCGAACCGGGTGGCCTGCACGACGGCGCTTTCGGCAAGCTCCGTGCCGGAGATCCCCGCGGGGAAACCGAGGTAGTTCTCGATCCGGGAGGACGTGGCGGCCTGGCCGCCGGTCGCCACCGCGTCCAGGACGACGGTGGAGAGCCCCTCGGAGGCGCCGTACACCGCTGCGGCCAGGCCTCCGGGCCCCGCGCCGACCACCACGAGGTTGAGGACTGCCCTCGCGACGGTCTCGGTCCGCAGCCCGATCACCTGGGCGAGTTCGGCGTTCGACGGATTGCGCAGGACCCGGTGCTCGTGCCAGACGACGATCGGAGTGTCCTCCGGATCGATGCCGAGACGCGTCAGCAGCGCCTCGGCATCGGTGTCTTTCTCCAGGTCGGCCCAGCGGTGCGGGAGGCGGTTGCGGGCGGCGAAGTCCAGCAGCCGCCGGGTGTCGGGGGAGAAGGCGGAGCCGATGATACGGAAGCCCGTGCCCGCGCCGGCCAGGATCGTGCGGCGCAGCAGGTAGGCCCGCAGGATCACGTCGCCGAGGGCGGGTTCTCGGCTGAGCAGGTCGCGCAGGGCGGCCGAGCCCACCGCGAGAACCTCGCCGGGCGTGCTCACCACCGCGCTGAGGAGGGCGGTCTGGCCCTCCAGCACGCCGAGTTCGCCGAGAAAGCTGTGTGCCTCGTGCAGATGGACGAGCTGCTGCTGCTGCTCGCCGTGGCCTTCGACCACGGCCACCGTGCCGCTGAGGACCACGAAGAACTCCTCGCTGGGGTCGCCCGCCCGGACGAGCTGTTCCCCCTCGCGGACCGGCCGTTCCTGTCCGCAGGATCTGAGGATCGCGATCTGGTCGTCCGACAGCAGCGGGTAGGCCCCGTAGACGTCAGCTGTCGGCGTGAGCGTCGGCACGATTCACTCCCTTCGTAGGGTTCAGGCCCTCGCCTCGTGTACGTAGCACCACCGCCAGTCCTCGCCGGGTTCGAACGACCGGACAATCGGGTGCCCGCGGGTCGCCGCGTGACCGCGGGCGTGCCGCATCGGCGAGGAGTCGCAGCAGCCGACGTTGCCGCAGGTCAGGCACAGGCGCAGGTGCAGCCACGGAGTCCCCGTGCGCAGGCAGGCCTCGCAGCCCTGCGGTGTTCTGGGCGCCACGGGCCGAACCATGGACAGGTGCGGGTCGGGAACGCTGGTCATCGCGGCCTCCCGGAGGTGGAGTCGGCCGGTCCGCGGGACGCAGAGAGTGACTCGTCCACCCACCGGCGCAGCGCGGTGGCGGGCGCGGCTCCGGTCTGCCGGGCGACGGGCCTGCCACGGTCGAGGATCAGCAGGGTGGGTACGGCTTGGACCTCGAACCGCCGTGCCAGGGCCGGCGACTTGTCGATGTCGACCTTCACGAGCTTGATCCGGCCGGCCAGGTCCTTGGCGACCTGTTCGAGGGCCGGGCTCACCATGCGGCAGGGACCGCACCAGGTGGCCCAGAGGTCGACCAGCACGGGCAGGCTCGCCTGGTCGGCGACCTCCCCGAAGTCGGTGTCGCCCGCTTCGGCGATCCACGGCAGCGGGGCATGGCAGTTTCCGCAGCGCGGGCTGCCCTCTGCCGCGGCGGGTACACGGTTGGTCCGGCCGCAGTTGGCGCAGGCGACCGTTCGCAGCGCGGCCCCGGCGCCGTCGGTACTGCCGTCACCGGCCCTGCGGGCGGCGCGTCCTTCGGGAGATGTGGTCATCACTGCTCCTGCAGCTCGTCCTGGAGGGTGACGGTCAGTTCGGCGGCCCTGGCGTCGACCAGGATGGTCACGCCTTCGCGTGCCTCGCCGCTGAGCAGCGCGCGGCCGATCCTGGTCTCGACCTCGTGCGCGATGAAGCGGCGCAGCGGCCGGGCGCCGTAGACCGGGTCGTAGCCCTCGGCCGCGATCAGTCGGCGGGCGTCCTCGGTGAGGACCAGGTCGATCCGCTGCTCGGCGAGGCGGTGGCGCAGGTCCTCCAGCAGCAGGTCCACGATGCGCTCGATCTGCGCGATGCCGAGCGGGTGGAAAAGCACGATGTCGTCCACCCGGTTGAGGAACTCGGGCCGGAAATGGCCGTTGAGCTCGCCCATCACCAGGTCCCGCACCTCGGGCTTGATCTCGCCGGCCTGGGTGGCGTCCTGGAGCAGATACTGGGAGCCCAGGTTCGAGGTCATGATGATGACGGTGTTGCGGAAGTCGACGGTGCGGCCCTGCGCGTCGGTGATCCTGCCGTCGTCCAGCACCTGGAGCAGCGTGTTGAAGACGTCGGCGTGCGCCTTCTCGATCTCGTCGAACAGGACGACCGCGTACGGCTTGCGACGCACCGCCTCGGTCAGCTGGCCGCCCTCCTCGTAGCCCACGTATCCGGGGGGCGCGCCGACCAGGCGGCTGACGGTGTGCCGCTCCTGGTACTCGCTCATGTCGAGGCGGATCATGTTGCTCTCGGTGTCGAACAATGCGGCGGCCAGCGTCTTGGCCAGCTCGGTCTTCCCGACGCCGGTCGGGCCGAGGAAGATGAACGAGCCGATCGGTCGGCGCGGGTCGCGTACCCCGGAGCGGGCCCGGATCACGGCGTCGGCGACGAGCTGGACGGCCTCGTCCTGGCCCACGACCCGCTCGCGCAGGATCTCGTCCAGCTTGAGCAGCTTCTGCCGCTCGCCCTCCTGGAGCCGGGTGACGGGGATGCCGGTCCACGCGGAGACGATCTCGGCGATCTCCTCGGCGGTCACCACCTCGCGCAGCATCCGGCTCTGGCCCTGCTTGTTGGCGAGCTGTTCCTCCTCGGCGGCCAGCCGGCGCTCCAGTTCACTGACCGTTCCGTAGCGCAGTTGGGCGGCCCGGTTGAGATCGTAGGCTCGTTCGGCCTGCTCGGCCTCCTGCCGGGCGTGTTCCAGTTTCTGGCGCAGTGCCTGGACCTTGCGGATGGCCTGGCGCTCGGCCTCCCACTGGGCGTGCTTGGCGTCCACCTCGCCCCGCAGGTCGGCCAGTTCACGCCGCAGGTCCTCCAAGCGGGCGCGGCTGGCCGGGTCGGTCTCAAGGGCCAGCGCGGCCTCCTCGATCTCCAGCCGGGTGGCCCGGCGGGTGAGTTCGTCGAGTTCGGCGGGCATGGAGTCGATCTCGGTCCGCAGCCGCGCGCAGGCCTCGTCGACCAGGTCGATGGCCTTGTCGGGGAGGAAGCGGTCGCTGATGTAACGGTGGCTGAGGGTGGCTGCGGCGACCAGCGCGCCGTCCTGGATCTTGACGCCGTGGAAGATCTCCAGTCGCTCCCGGATGCCGCGCAGGATGGAGATCGCGTCCTCGACGGTCGGCTCGTCCACCTGGACGGTCTGGAAGCGGCGTTCCAGGGCCGCGTCGGACTCGATGTGCTTGCGGTACTCGTCCAGCGTGGTGGCGCCGATCATGTGCAGCTCGCCGCGCGCCAGCATCGGCTTGAGCATGTTGCCCGCGTCCATCGCGCCCTCGGCGGCGCCGGCCCCCACGACGGTGTGCAGCTCGTCCACGAACAGCAGGATCCGGCCCTCGGCTCCCTTGACCTCGGACAGCACGGCCTTGAGGCGCTCCTCGAACTCGCCGCGGTATTTCGCGCCGGCGACCAGCGAGCCCATGTCGAGCGAGAACACCGTCTTGTCCCGCAGCCCTTCCGGGACGTCGCCGCGAACGATCCGCTGGGCCAGGCCCTCCACGATGGCGGTCTTGCCGACGCCCGGTTCGCCGATCAGCACCGGGTTGTTCTTGCTCTTGCGGCTGAGGATCTGGATCACCCTCCGGATCTCCGCGTCACGCCCGATCACCGGGTCGAGGCGACCGCTGCGGGCCTCGACGACGAGGTCGCGCCCGTACTTCTCGAGGGCCTCGTACGCTTCCTCCGGATTCGCGGAGGTGACCCGTTGATTCCCGCGCACCGTGGTGAGGGCAGTGAGGAAGGAGTCCTTGTCGACGCCCTGTTCACCGAGCCGCCGGCCGGCTGCGGTGGTCGAACCCTCGTCCACCAGGGCCAGCACCAGGTGCTCGGTGGAGACGTACTCGTCCTTGAGCCGCTTGGCCTCCTGCTCCGCGGTGTCGAGCAGTCGGGCCAGCCGCTGGGTCACCATCACTCGGCCGGGGGCGGCGCCCGGACCGGTCGTGCGCGGACGCTTGGCGAGATCGGCCTCGACGGCGGCCCGCAGGGCTGCCGGGTCCGCGCCGGCGCCGGCCAGCAGCCGGGTGGTCAGGCCGTCCTGCTGATCGAGCAGGGCCAGCAGCAGATGCTCCCCGTCGACCTCGGTCTGGCCCAGCCGTACCGCGACGTTCTGCGCTTCCTGCAGCGCTTCCTGAGACTTCTGGGTGAGGCGGTTCATGTCCATGGTGTGGGCTCCTTGGCGGCTCGTTCGCTGCGCCGCAGTGCGATTTCCAGGCGTTCGATGCGGTCGAGCAGGTCCAGGACGACGCCGATGGCCGCGTAGTTGAGGCCCAGTCCGGCCCGCAGTCGCTGCACCCGGGCGATGGCCGACGGTGCGCTCGGCCGGAACCACAGCCGGCCCCGGGCATCACGCTCGGCGTCCACCAGCCCGAGGGCGACGAAGCGGCTGACGAGTTCGGGCGGCAGCCCACTCCTGCCGGCCACTCCGGCCAGGGGGAGCCGGTAGGGGCTGGGGCTGGTTCGGTAGACCCGTACCAGGGGATAGGCAGCCCTGGCACCGGGCTGTCCGGTGCCTTCGGAGGGCGAACGCGGTTCGGCTCTCATGTCTGCTTCCTCGGGTCGAAGGAGGAGACGGCGGCGAGTTCCTCGAACAGCTCGCGCTCGCGCGGGGTTGGCGAGGGCGGCACCATCACCTGGATTTCGGCGTAGAGGTGACCGGGGGAGCCTTTGGGGTCGGGGATCCCCTCGTTGCGCAGCCGCAGCCTGCGGCCGGTGGAGGTACCGGGCGGCACATGCACCTTGACCGTCCCGCCCGGACCGGAGACCGGCACCGTCGCCCCCAGCGCGGCCTCCCAGGCGGTAACCGGCAGTTCGACGTGAATGTCGCGCCCGACGAGCCGGTAGCGGGGATGGGGGGCGATGCGGACCACCAGATAGAGATCCCCGGCGGAACCCCGGCCTCGGCCTCGGCCGCCCTCTCCTGCGAGCCGGATTCGCTGCCCGTCGACGACGCCGGGCGGGATGGTGACGTCGTAGCTGCGTTCCCCGCCGGGACCGCCGAGGGTGATCTTCCGCCGGCCGCCGCGGTACGCCTCCTCCACAGTGAGCGTGAGTTCGGCCTCCTGGTCCGCGCCGGGGATGGGGCTGCCCTGTCCGGTGCCCGCCGTCCGTCCGCGGAACATACCTCCGAAGAGATCTTCGAAGTCCACGCCGGAGGCGTCGAAGCCGGTCTGTGTCCAGGTCCGGGCGCCTGCCCGGTCGGCGCCTGGGGTGCCTCCGAAGGGACTGCTGCGGTACGCGCCGGCTCCACCGCCGAAGCCCTGGCCGGCCGCGACACGCTCGTCGTAGTCCGCCGGAATCTGCCGGAAGTCGGGGCCGAAGCGGTCGTAGCGGGACCGGGTGTCGGGGTCGGACAGCACGCTGTATGCCTCGTTGAGCTGCTTGAAGCGCTCCTCCGCGGCCGGATCACGGTTGACGTCCGGGTGGTAGCGGCGGGCCAGGGTACGGAACGCCTGCTGGATCTCGGAGGCGTCGGCGGTGCGGGGGACGCCCAGCACCTCGTAGTAGTCCTCTGCCATGGCGGCGTCACTCCTGCTTGCGGCTGACCGCTACCGCGGCCGGCCGCAGCTGGTGGCCCGGTTCGCCGTACCCGGGCCGCAGCACCCGGACCACGGTGCCCGCAGGTGTGTCCGGTTCATCGACCACGGACACCACCTCGTGCTGCTCGGGGTGGAAGGGGACGCCGGTCTCGTCGTGGCGGGGGTAGCCGAGGCTTCGCAGCACCTCGACGGCCTGGTCGCGTACCGCCCGGACCCCGCTGACGATCGTGCCGGGGTCGTCGGCGCCCGCGTGGGCGAGGGCCAGTTCGAGGTTGTCGACGATCGGGAGGAAGGCAGCGGCCACTTTGGCTCGCTCAGCTTCCCGTTCCCGGGGAAGCTCACGGGCGTAACGCTTGCGGAGGTTGTCGAGGTCCGCGAGGGCTCGCAGCCACCGATCCTCCAGCTCCTCGACCTCGGGCGACGTCTGTTCGGGCCCGGGAGGGGAGGGGTCCTCGGCGGGACGCGTCTGTTCCTGATCGGACATGTCGCTGCCTCAGCTCCTGTCGAAGTCGGCGTCGATGACGTCGTCGTCGCCCCTCGCGGAGCCGCCCTCGGGACCCTGGCCGGGCGCCGGCGCGCCGGGCCGGGCCTCACCCCCGGCTTCGCCCGGTCCGGCGGTGTGGGCGGCCAGCGCGGCGTAGATCTGCTGGAGTTCGGAGGCCAGGCTCCGGGACCGTTCCGTCGGCGCCTCCTCCTTGACAGCGGCACGAGCCTCGTCGATGAGCAGTCGGGCGCGGGCGCGCTCGTGCTCCGGAGCGGCGTCGCCGAGGTCGTCCAACCGGCGCTCCACCTGGTACGCGGCGGCGTCGAGCTCGTTGCGGGCGTCGATGGCCTCGCGCAGGGCCATGTCGCTGGTGCGGTTGCTCTCGGCCTCGTTGATCATCCGCTCGACCTCGGAGGGGTCGAGGTTGGAGCCCTCACTGATGGTGATCGACTGCTCGGCGCCGGTGTCCCGGTCCTTGGCGCTGACCTTGAGGATGCCGTTGGCGTCGATGTCGAAAGTGACCTCGATCTGGGTCTCCCCACGCCGGGCCGGCCGCAGGTTCTCCAACCGGAAGCGGCCCAGCACCCGGTTGTCCGCGGCCAGTTCGCGTTCGCCCTGGAGCACGACGATGTCCACGGCCGGCTGGTTGTCCTCGGCCGTCGAGAAGGTCTCGGACCGGCGGGCGGGGATGGTGGTGTTCCGATCGATGATCTTGGTCATCACGCCGCCGGCTGTCTCGACGCCCAGCGACAGCGGGGTGACGTCCAGCAGCAGGACGTCCTTGACCTCGCCCTTGAGCACGCCGGCCTGGATGGCGGCGCCCAGCGCCACGACCTCGTCGGGGTTGACGCTCATGTTCGGGTCCTTGCCGCCGGTCAGCCGGCGGACCAGGTTCTGTACGGCCGGGATGCGGGTCGAGCCGCCGACGAGGATGACCTCGTCGATGTCGTTGTCGCTGACCTTGGCGTCGCCCATCGCGGTCCTGACCGGTTCGAGGCAGCGTTCCACCAGGTCCGAGGTGATCTGCTCGAAGGTGGAGCGGCGGACCGTCTCGGTGAGGTGCTTCGGCCCGGAGGCGTCCGCCGTGATGAACGGCAGGCTCACCTGGGTCTGGCTCACCGAACTCAGCTCGGTCTTCGCCTTCTCGGCGGCCTCGAACAGTCGCTGCAGGGCCTGCGGGTCCTTGCGCAGGTCGATGCCCTCGGTCTTCTGGAAGCCGTCCGCCAAGTGGTCCACCAGACGGCGGTCGAAGTCGTCGCCGCCCAGGTGGGAGTCGCCCGCCGTGGCGCGGACCTCCACCACACCGTCGCCGACGTCCAGCAGGCTGACGTCGAACGTGCCGCCGCCGAGGTCGAAGACCATGACCGTCTCGTGGCCCTTCTTGTCCAGCCCGTAAGCCAGCGCCGCCGCGGTCGGCTCGTTGATGATCCGCAGCACGTCGAGGCCGGCGATCCTCCCGGCGTCCTTGGTGGCCTGGCGCTGGGCGTCGTTGAAGTAGGCAGGCACGGTGATGACCGCCTCGGTCACCTTCTCGCCGAGCGACTTCCCGGCGTCGTCGGCGAGCTTGCGCAGTACCTGCGCGCTGATCTCCTCCGGGGCGTACTGCTTTCCCCTCACCTCGAAGCGGGCCACCCCGCCGGGCCCCTCGACGACGTCGAAGGAGACCGCCTTGGCCTCGTCGGAGATCTCGTCGTAGCGACGTCCGATGAACCGCTTCGCGGAGGTGATGGTGCCTTTGGGGTTGAGGATCGACTGCCGACGCGCGAGCTGTCCGACCAGCCGCTGGCCGTCATCGGAGAAGGCGACCACCGACGGGGTGGTCCTGGCCCCCTCCGCATTCGGGACGACAGAGGGCTCACCGCCCTCCCAGACCGCGATGACCGAGTTGGTGGTGCCGAGATCGATGCCAACTGCCTTCGCCATGGGACTCTCCTCCGTCGCGACGCGGGACCGGTCGGCGGGCAGCCAGGCGTACGGACGGCATGCCACACCCAGGAGCAGCCTCGCGCGGTACGCGGCGCACTTCCTCGCCTCGGCAGGACCAATCCGCGCTGCGTTTCCGGTCCCCGAGGTCGGGGACCGGAACGGGTTCGTCGTGCGTACGTGTGTCGAGCGGCGTAGCGGGTAGGCGGAAAGCCACTGCTGAGCCGCACATGGACCTGCTATGGACGCTGCGCCATTTCCGACTGCCGATCCCCTCCGCCCCGTCCCGCAGCCGGCGGCCGCCCAACGCGCCCTGCTACGTCTGGTGACGGCCATGCTCGACGGTGAGAACGAGCGCGAGGTGCTGTGGGCGGGCATGGCGGCGATCGCCGCCACCGGCCCCTTTGTCGGCGAAGCGGCTTATGCCGTCCACAACGGTCTGGCACGGCGCTGCTCACCACGCCGGGTGCCGTCCTCCGCGGTCGCCCGGCCCGGAGATGCGGCGCCGGAACCCGAGGGGGGCGCGGCCGGCGACGCCCCGGATGCAGCAGCCACTGCCGACGTCGTGGCCGCCGACCTGCTCGACCGGCGGATCGACTCACTGGACGGCCACAGCTGCCACCTGCACAAGCCGGGCGGACTGTGGGTACGGGCCATCGCCCTGCGGTACCGGGAAACCTGCCTCGGCTATCTCGTCGTCCGGTCCCCGACCACACCCTCGGCTGAGGAGTCCGCTCTGACCGATCTGCTCGCGCGGCAGACCGGGACAGTCCTCGCGCGCCTCACCGGGCGCCGGGGCGAGCCGACCGCCGGGTCGGGGGACATACCGGTGAGCGGGGACCTGTCCGATACCGGGAACCTGCCGGAGCCCGAGGACGGCTCACCCACCGTGGACCTCGGCAACAGCACTGCCTCCGCCCTGGCCTCGCGGCTCGCCACCTACGACGCGCTCTCCCGTGCCGCTGTCTCCGGCAGGGGCGAGGCGGGAATCCTGCGGACCCTGCACGAGCACACAGGACTCGCGGCCCTCACCGAGGACCGCTTCGGCAACCCTCGGGCCTGGGCGGGTCCCCGCGGGGGCGGCCCCCGGAGCGGAGTCGGCAGCGGAACCCGCCCCGAGTCGGAGAACCGGCACCGGGACGCCCTGATGCACCGCGCGCGGCGCGAGCCGGGCGCCGTCCGGGACCGTGACCGGCTGGTCATGCCCATTGAGATGGCGGGAGACCTGCTCGGTGTCATCGTGCTGGACGACCCGGACCACCGGGCGGCGGAAGCGGACACGGCGGCGCTCGAACAGGCCGCTCGGGTGCTGGCTCCCCTTCTCCTCCACGAGCGCAGACTGGCTGAGCTGGAGCCCCAGCTACGCCGCGACCTGGTCGACCGGCTGGTCTCGGGTGCGGGGACCAAGGACGCCTTCGCCCAGGCAGCAGCCCTGGGCCACGACCTGCACCGGCCGCACAACGTCGCCGTACTGGAGTGGCCGGGGGAACCCGAGGGGGCCGCGCTCTGCGACGCGGTGACACGGGCGGCGGAGCGGTTGCGCCGGGACGTGCTCATCGGCTCTCGTGGCGCGACAGCGGTCGTCCTGATGGCCGGTGAGGACCCGCGTCATCCGGGAGACGAGCTGTACAAGGCCGTCTCGGAGGGCCTGGGCACCGGCGCGGGCGCGATCGGGGTCGGCGGCCGGTGCGAGGTCATCGCCGATCTGCCGCACTCCTACGACGAGGCCGTTCGTGCCCTCGCCGTCCGCCGCCGTTCCCGGGAGCCGTACGGCAGCACCGCCTTCGACGAGCTGGGCCTGTGCCGCATGATGGGCACCGGCGAAGGCGAGCGGGAAGCCGACCTCTTCGTCCACCTGTGGCTGGGCCGGCTGCTGGACTACGACGCCCAGCACCACACCGAGCTGGTGATGACACTCTCGCGCTACCTGGAGACCGGCTGCAGCTACGACGCGACCTCCGAGATGCTCCGCATCCACCGCAGCACGGTCCGCTACCGCCTCCAGCGCATCGGCGAGATCACCGGGCACGACCTCGGCGTCGTCGAGACGCGCCTCAATCTGCACATTGCCACCCACATCCGCAACGTGCTCGACCCACCGCGATGAGTCGCGGGCGAGCCCGTGGTGGTCACTGCGGGTGACGATCCTGCGAGCCGCCGCTCCGCCACCGTCGGACCGCCACCGGGCACGCGCCGCGCGGTGGTGGCCCGGCCCTTCGCTCGAGGACCTGCCACAGATCGGCCAACGCGACTCCCGGCCTCGCGCGGATCCGAGACGCGACCGCACCGGAACGAGCCCTCGGTTGTGTTCCAACGGGAGAACTCAGCAGCGGAGGCGCCGCGCGTGGACGCCGACTCCTTGGTCCACGCCGGCAAAACCGATGTGTCTGACTGGGCGTCTCGCCCCGGGAAAGATCCATGCCGAACACCGCGGGGCCTATGGGGTCCGGCGCATCCACGCCGAGCTGCAGGCCGGCGACCGCCCAGTGAACCGCAAGCGGGTGGCCCGGCTAACGCGCGAGCGCCGGATCACCGGCCGACATCTGCGGCGCCGCAAACGCACCACGATCCCGGACCTGATCGCTCCACCCGGGCCTGATCTCATCGAGCGCGACTTCATCGCCGAACACCTGAACGAACGCGCTGGTGCGGCGAGATCACATCCATCCGGGCCGCCGGCACGTGGCTCTTCCTGGCTTATGCGGCTCTCGTCGGGGTGGTGGGCTGGTCGATGCCACCCCCGGGCCTCGCACTCCAGGACGATCCGGGACCTCAACGCCAGTGCCCGGGCGGTCGACCGGCGACGCACCCAGGACTGCAGCACCTCCCGCTGACCATCGGTGACCGACAACGGCGGGATCGTCGGACCAGGACGACTCACATCCAGCTCATGCCCAATCTCCGACTCAGGTCACCAGAGCCGGGAGGAGGTCAATTCGCCTATGAAAGCTGCGTTCGCGGCGAGCTGGCTGTCGCCGCCGCCGGCGTGGTCGGCATAATCCCAGACTTTGATGTCCTTATTGACAGTGGTGGCGTGCTCACCCCACCGGTGGTACGCCGCGAACACGGTGGACGGTGGGCAGACGGGGTCCTGAGCCCGGTTGAGAACCGTACGGGGATCGTGGCGCGGGCTGCGTGGTTCGCGCCGTCCATGCAGGCGAGTGTGTTGAACACCCGGTCGGCGTTGTTCGGTCGGCCGCGCAGGTAGTCGGTGAGTTCCTGGTAGGGGTAGGCGCTGGTGATCTGGCTGGCGCGCCGGAAGTGGCAGAGGAACGGCACATCGACGCAGGCGCCGGCGAGCCCGGGCCGTAGTCCTGCGACGGCGATGGCGATTCCTCCGCCCTGGCTGTTGCCGACGACTGTGATGCGGTTCGCGTCTACTCCGTCCAGTTCGGCGACGGTGTCGACGGCTCGGACGGCATCTGTGAAAAGTCGTCGGTAGTAGTGGTCTTGGGGGCAGCTGATGCCGCGGGTCAGGACTCCGCCGGTCTGCGGAGGAATGTGCCCGTCGGGCGTGTCTGCCGCACCGTACGAACTGGATTGCCCGCGGTTGTCCATGACCAGGTGCACGTAGCCGAGGGAGGACCGGAGGGTGGGGCGCCATGCCGGGCCGCGAGCGCAGCCGTAACCTAGGTATTCCACGATGGCGGGAAGTGGCGCGCGGCGTCCGATGGGAATGTGGAGCCAGGCGCGGACAGGCTGTCCGCCGTAGCCGGAGAAGGTGACCTCGTAGGTTTTGACGTGAATCAGGCCGGTTCGGTGGGTGTGATCCGCGGTGGGGCTTGCTGCCTTGCGGGCTGTCGCGAGGGTGTCCTGCCAGAACGCGTCGAAGTCGTTGGGCTCGTGGCCGTCGAAACGATACGTGTGGAGTTCCGGCAGGGACAGGTCGGTGAGCATGGGTGCCTTCGGAGATGGGATTTGGCGGGCGTGGATGGTGTGGGTGCGGGGGCCTGCGCGCCATGGTTGCGCCGCTCGTGGCCGGTGGTGTCGTCGGCCGGCCCCGCTCGGGAGTGGTCTTCGGTGGGTACGGGATCAGATGCTCTCGAGAAGCAACTGCGAGCCCGCAGTGATGAGGCCGGGCACTTCGAGTTCGAGTTCGAGTTCGACGAGGGTGCTGGCGCCGGGGCGAGGGTGTAGCGGCCGATCTCGCAGCGGGGGACGGTGGGCGCAGGTAGATGGTGGCGATGGTGGGGGTCGCGCCGTCGACGCGGATGGAGGCTGCGCCGTTCCAGGTGTCGCCGGGCACGTCGGTGCTGCCGGTGACGTTGGAGCCGAACGTGCGGGCGGCGGTACGGCTCTGGGCTGAGGGGCTCGTGAGGCGTGCTCGGATCGCGTAGCGCATTCCGTAGCTGCCCCAGCTGCGCTGCGAGGAGTCGGCGAGGGCTGCGGTGGCGGGGACGGTCTGGTCGAGGGCGGCCACCTGGCGCTGGACGGTGGTGGCCGGCAGGTAGGCGCGGGTGGTGCCGGAGACCCAGTTGTAGGAGGTGGCGTAGCAGGGCCGGTTTACCCACCCAGCGGGGGAGCGGGCCCGCGAATCGTTCACCGAGGCGACGTCGCTGGCCGCGTACAGCGCAGCCGGGGCCCTGTCCCCCGGCCTCCCCGCCGCAAGCGAACCCTGCCGCGCTGACCGACCGTTCGGCGCCCCCGAACAGCGACTCCTTCGCGACCCCCACCCTCCTGTCCCCGCCTGCGGGCCTCGGCCCGCTCCGGCGACCGGTGCAGCGCGGCAAGTCGGGTGCAAGTGCCCTGCAACCGGGCTCCGGAGACTGAGTGTCATGACTTCGAGCAACTCCTCCGATGCCACCGTCCACCACTACACCCGCGAAATGGCGATGATCCACCAGGTGTTCCGCCGCGAGTCACGCCTGCTGGCCGAACTCGTCCAGGAGGTGCGCCCCGGCGACACCGAGCGTTCCCGAATCCTCGCCGCACACTGGCGGCTGTACGCCGTCGGCCTGCACGCCCACCACACCGGCGAGGACGAGATGCTCTGGCCGGTGCTGCTGCCCCACCTGGACCTCGACGCCGAGCAGGTCCTGGCGATGGAGGCGCAGCACCACGGGCTCAGCGACGGGCTCGCCGAGGTCCAGGGGCTCGTGGACCGGTGGGAGGCCCACGCCCTGGCCGAGGACCGTGACGAGCTTGCTGCGGCCCTGCGCCGGCACCACCGGCAGTTGTGCGACCACCTCGACGAGGAAGAGCGGGAGGTCATGCCGCTGGTCGCGCTCCACGTGAACCAGAAGCAGTGGCAGGCGGTCGGGGAGCGGGGCCTCGCCGAGACGCCCCGGAACCGGCTGATGATCGCCCTGGGCGCCATCCTGGAGGACAGCTCGCCCGAGGAGCGCCGGGAGTTCCTCACCCGGCTGCCTGTTCCGGCCCGGGTGCTGTGGCGGCTCTTCGGGCAGCGTCAGTACCGCCGCGAGACCGCCCGGATCCGCGGCCGGCGCACCACCGCCTGATGGGCCGTCCCCGTCCGGCGGCCCGTCCCGCCCGTCCCTGTCCCGCCCCCGTCGTACCGACCGAGGAACTCCCACCGATGCGCATCGGATTCTCCGTCCCCCAGTTCGGCCCGTTCGCCGACCCCGACCGCAGCGCCGCGATGTGTACGGCGCTCGAGGCACTGGGCTGCCACAGCCTCTGGGTGGCCGACCGGCTACTTGGCCCGCTCACGCCCCCCGACGGCTACGCCGGCGGAGGGCCGATGCCCCTCCGGTACGCCACGCACCTCGACCCGCTGCTCGCCCTGGGCCTGGCGGCCTCGGTCACGGAACGGGTGCGGCTGGGCAGCAGCACGCTCAACGCCCTGTGGCAGCCGCCCCTGGTGCTCGCCCGGGCGCTGACGACCCTCGACCTGATCAGCCGGGGGCGGCTGGAGGTGGGCCTCGGGCTGGGCTGGATGCGTGAGGAGTACCAGGCCACCGGGGTGCCCTGGCAGGGCCGCGGCGCCCGGCTCGAGGAGACCCTCGACGTCCTGGACGCCGTGTGGTGCGGTGATCCGGTCGTCCACACCGGTCGGCTGTGGACGGTCCCCGAGTCGACCGTGCTCCCCAAACCCCTCCAGGGTCCGAGGCCGCCCGTCCTGCTGGGCGGCTTCACCCCGCCGGCCCTGGAGCGGCTCGGCAGGCGGGCGGACGGCTGGCTCGCGGCCTCGATGCCGGTGCCCTACCTCGACGGTCTCTGGACGGTCGCCGTCGAGGCCGCCGAGCGGGCGGGGCGGGACCCGGCGGGCCTGCGTCGGGTGTTCCGGGTGAACCCGGAGGTCACCACGTTGGAGGCGGACGCCTCGGAGATCCACCACCGTGGGACGGTGCGCCAGATCTGCGACCACCTCAGGGTGATGTGCGGGTCGGCGACGGACGAGGTGCTGGTGGACCTGCAGCTGACGACCGATTCGCCCGAGGAGTTCCTCGACCTGGCGGCGGCCTTCATGGCCGAACTGATCGAGCCGTCCCCGTCCAGCCCGGCTCCGCAGCAGCGGCCCCTGCCGCTCGTTGCGTGACGGTGCCGCTACGCGGGCGTCGGCGGCAGCCCGTCCAGGGCCGTCCGCGCGGCGCCCGCCCACAGGGGGGATTCCCAGGCGGCCGCCACCCGCGCGGCTTCGAGGTAGTGCTCCCGGGCCCGGTCGGGGCGGTCCAGGAACCGGGCGAGGTCGCCCAGGGTCTGCGCGACGGGCCTGAAGACCAGGCTGAGACTGCTCGCCCCGCCCGCGAGGGCCTCCAGGGGCAGCAGGTCCTGGTACACCTCGGCGGCCGCCGCCCGGTCGCCCAGGGCGACGGCGGCCGTGCCGCGCAGCCCGGCCAGGACGGAGAAGGCGAAGTCACGCCGGAGCGGCGCGCGCCGACCGAACACCTCCCGGGCCTCGTCGGACCTGCCGGCGGCCAGCAGCGCGAGAGCGGTGAGGCCCTCGTTGAGCGGCTTGTACTGCTCCCATACCGCGAGCAGCATCGGCAGCACCTCGGCCAGCCGGCCCTGCTGCAGCCGGATACACCCGACGGCCAGCCCCGCCAGGCCGTTGAGGTCCACCGCTCCCCGGGCGCGCAGCTCCGCCACCCCCGCCCCCAATGCCCGCTCGGCCTCGTCGAAATGCCCCCGGGCCATGGCGAGCATGGGATCGCGCAGCCTCGCCACCGCGAACGCGCCCTGGAGCTCGTAGGTGCGGGCGATCCCGTCCGCCCGGACCAGGCATCGCTCCATCTCGGCCGGGTCGTTGCGGGCGGCGGCCATCCGGGCGGCGGTGTAGGACGTCATCCAGGCGTACTCGGGGCTGTCCTGGGAGGCGGCCACCTCGGCAAGTTCCCGGTGGAGTTCGAGGTAGGCGGCGGGTTCGAGTTCGCAGTCGACCCGGCGCAGCAGCGAGGTGAGCGTCAGGCCCCGCAGCCGTGGCTCGCCCACCCTGCGGGCGAGTTCCACGGCCTCGCGGGCGACGGCCACGGCGCGGGGGTCGATGTCGTCGAGCGCGTCGGCCAGCTGGTCGAGGAGCAGGCACCGCTGCCGGTCGGACGCGGCCGGGCCCTCCAGCAGCGTCCGGAGCTCCTCGACGGCCTCGGGGTCGAAGGCCGCGTACGCGCGCACGCGCCAGGGCGTCGGTTCGGTCCACGTCGTGTAGGCAGCGGTCAGCAGGTCGTCCCGGCCCTCGGCGCGGGCCACCCGGACGGCCTCCTGCTGTGCCTCGCGGGCCGGCACCACGGCCCCCATCCGGATCCGGCAGTCCACCAGCTGTCCCAGCAGCGACACCCGCAGCAGGGCGGCGTCCTGGTCGGCGAAGGCGGCCGGCTGGTCGGCGAGGAGGCCGAGAGCCGACGTCAGCAGGGCCTCGGCGTTCCGGGGGGCGTAGCGGCGGACCGCCTGCTCGGCCGCCAGCCGGGCACGGTGGACCGCGGGCCCGGCGTCGGCGGTCACCACCGCGGCCGCCCGCAGGAGGTGGTGGGCCGTGGCGGCGATGTCGTCCGAGCCGAGCGCGATCAGGCTCCGGCCCAGGCGGGAATGCATCCGGGCCAGGCGCAGCCGGGTGAGGTCGTCCTCCAGGGCGTCCCGCACCAGGGCGTGGGTGAAGCGGACCGTGCCCGGACGGGGCTCGGTGAGCAGCCCGGCGGTGACACCCGCGTCCAGGGCGTCGAGGAGCTGCTCGGCGTCGCAGTCGGCGGCATGGACCAGGAGGGCCACCGCGGCCTCGCGTCCGGCCACGGCCGCCAGCCGCAACCCGGCTGTGACGGTCGGTGCGAGCAGGGCGAGGCGCCGCCGCAGGACGTCCTGGACCCCCTGCGGCACGCGGGCCAGCGCCTGCTGCTCGCCTTCACCGGCCATCAGCAGCGAACTCTCGTGCAGGTAGAACGGGTTGCCCCCGGCCCGTTCGGCCAGCGCTGCCGCGGCGTGCTCGCTCATACCGGCCGCACTGCGCCGCAGCAGCTCCCTCGCCTGAGCGTCCGACAGTCCGCCGATCACCAGCCTGACGGGCGAGCAGGCGGCCAGGCGGGCCAGCGCACTGGTCAGGTCCCCCTCGCCGGTGCGGTACGAGCCCACCAGGAGCAGGGGGACGTCCCGCAACTGCTCGGCGCAGAGCAGGAACAGCTCGACGCTCTCCTGGTCGCCCCGGTGCAGGTCGTCCAGCACGATCGCCAGGGGCCGCCGCTCGGCCGTCTCACGCAGCCAGCTCAGCAGCGCCCGGTGCAGGCGGAAGCGCCGGGCGGGGCTGCCGTTCGGCTGCTCGGCGTCGCTCGTGCTGCCCGGCGCCAGCAGCGGGGCGAGCTCACCGGCGTACGGGCCCGGTGGCGCGGACTGCGCCAGGGGCGGCAGCATGTCGAACCAGGCCCGGCCGGGCGGGGCGCCGTCGGTCTCCGGGCAGTTCCCGGTGCCGACCAGCCAGCCCTGCTCCGGCAGTTGGCGGACGGCGACCTCGAGGAGGCTCGACTTGCCGATGCCGGCCTCGCCGGTGACCAGGACGACTTGGGCCCGGCCGCCCCGGGACCGGTCCGCCGCGGCGGCGAGCCGGGACAGCTCTTCGTCGCGGCCCAGGAGCCGACCGGGCGTGAGCATCGTGGACGCCCGGCCGGCCGTCGCCATCGGACCGCGCATCGCCTCGGCGGGCGCTTCGGTCGTTCGAGCCGTGGCGGGCGTCCCGGTCGCCCGGCGGAGCACGTCCAGACGCTGGTGCAGCAATGCCTGTTCGAGTTCCAGCAGCGCGGGGCCGGGTTCGACGCCGAGTTCCTCGCCGAGGACGTGGCGGGCCCGGCGCAGTGCGGCCAGGGCCTCGCCCTGGCGGTCCCGGGCCCACAGCGCCAGGGCCAGCAGCCGCCAGCCCTCCTCGTGCAACGGCTGCTCCCGGGTCAGCGCGCCCGCGTCGTCGAGGGCCTGTGCGACCTGCCCGCAGCCCAGCCGGGCGGCGGCCAGCCGTTCGCGGGCGGTGCGGTGCACCTCTTCCAGCCGGGCGCGTTCACCGGCCGTCCACGGCTCGTCGGCGAACTCCGCGTACGGCTGCCCACCCCAGGAGGCGAGCGCCTCGGCCAGGCCCTCGGCGGCGACCCGGGCGGGCAGCCCCGCCTCCGAACACGTCGCCACCCGGCTTTCGAACGCCCAGGCGTCCACCGCGTCCTGCTCGACGGCGAGGGCATAGCCGTAGGGCGCGCTGACGAGCAGCCGCGCGGGCGTGCGCGGTGCTCGTTCCGGTTCGAGGACGCGCCGCAGACGCGCGATGTAAGCCTGGAGCGATCCCTGCGCACTCGACGGGACACGTGTCGGCCACAGCCGCTCGATGATCCGCTCCGTGGGCACCACGGCCCCACGGGCCAGCAGCAGTTGGACCAGCACCATACGGGCGAGCCGACCACCGGTGTCGACCGGCCGGCCGTCGACCTCCACCCGGAACGAGCCGAGCACCTTCCATACGATCATGACAAGGACATCATAGGAGCACGGGACGGCGGCCACCGACGGCAGCGGGAATACCGGGATCGCCCCCGCGAGTTGCGGCTCGTACGTCCCACACGGGAGGGCTGTGACGATGAGGGGGAGCGCAGGATGAGGGCGGTCGGGTTCCGGACCAATGGGGGCACGGGGGTGCTGGAAGAGCTGGACCTGCCGGAACCGGCGCCGACTGCCGGTGAGGTGGCTGTGCGGGTCGCCTTCGCAGGCGTCAATTTCGCCGAGGTCCAGCACCGTCGTGGTGAGTTCGGAGCCCCTGACGGGCCTGGCGGAGTGGACGTCCCCGGGCTGGAGGTGGCCGGGGTGGTCGTCGCGCTCGGTGCGGGGGTGAGCGAACCGGCGGTCGGCGAGCCGGTGGCCGCCTACCTGCCGGCCTTCGGTGGCTACGCCGAGGTGGTGACGGCAGACGTACGGTTCGTCAGGTCCCTGCGCACCGGGGCGGGAGAGGTGGACCCGGCCGAGGCGGCGGGGTTGCCATGCGTCTATCCGACGGCCTTCGGCGTGCTCGGGGACGCGGGCCGGCTGCGGGAGGGCGAGGACGTGTTGATCCACTCCGCGGCGGGGGGCGTGGGCTTCGCGGCTGCGCAACTGGCCCGGGAGTTGGGGGCCGGCCGGGTGTACGGGACGGTTGGCGGGGCGGAGAAGATTCCGTACACCGCCGGGCTCGGCTACGACGAGGTGTTCCTGCGCGAGGGTTTCACGGAACGCCTGACCGAGGTGACCGGTGGGCGGGGCGTGGATGTGGTCCTCGATCCCGTCGGCGGTCCGATCCGGGAGCAGAGCCTGGCCGTGCTGGCGCCGTTCGGCCGTGTGGTGGCCTACGGAGACCTCGGTCGGCACCAGCAGTGGACGGCCTCGGTGTGGGATCTGTGGAAGAGCAACCGGACCATCGCGGGGTTCAACATCGGTGACCTCGCCCGTCGATCTCCCGAGCGGATCGGTCAGTACCTCGCCGAAGCACTCCGACTGCTCGCGGCGGGGCGGATCCGGTCCGGGGTGACGCAGATCCTGCCCCTGGCCGAGGCGGCAGAGGCGCACCGGCTCCTGGAGACGGGTACAGGCCGAGGCAAGATCCTCCTCTCGTTCACCTGACCCCGCTGCCGCACGCCCGCCATGGCCGTCACCCCAGGACGAGGCCCACCCGCCCCGCCCGGGCGGGTGGTGCCGTGCCTGGTGTCCTGGTTAAGCCGGTGGGCAGGGTGTAGGGCCCGCCGACGATCCATCCACGTACCCCGGCGGACTCAGCCCCTGCGCGGCGAGGGCTCGTTCTCCGACCTCTGGGTGCGGGGTGGAGCGGTGGTGGGCGCCGCGGTCGACGCCCTGCCGGTGGCTGCCCCGCGCTCGGCCTTGGACGAGGCTCGAGCAGCCGCCGCGCTGACGGACATGGGTACAGGGTGGTCACCGGCCGGGCCCTCGGCCCAGCTCCGGTCCCGGCCGAGTTTGCGGGAACTGTTCCCGGATCTCGCATCGCCGCAGCGGGTCCTTGACCTCACGCTCGCGGTGGGTCTTCGGGTCGGCTGACACGTACTCCGACATCACGACCATGAATGGCCGCGGGCAGCGGGAGAAGGGCTATCGGGCTGGGCCGCGAGACCGCCGATGGGCCACGGCATGGAGTCCGGAGCAGATCGCCGGCCTTTGGTCGTACGTCCTCGCCGCGGCTAGGGTGTGGCGCCGTACTCGGCAGATCGCTCCCGGGGGGTGGGATGGGACTCATGGACGCGGACCACACGCGGCTGGTGAAGGTGGCGCAGGCCGGTGACGACCGGGCACGCGAGGAACTGGTCGCCGCCTACCTGCCGTTGCTCTACAACATCGTCGGGCGTGCCCTGAGCGGACACGCCGATGTCGACGACGTCGTCCAGGAGACCCTGCTGCGCATGGTGCGCGACCTTCCGGACCTGCGCGCGCCGGAGAGCTTCCGGTCCTGGCTGGTGTCGATCGCGCTGCGCCAGATCAGTACCCAGCGGCACCGGCAACGCGTCCTCGCCGACCGGACCGCGGTCGTCGACGAGGCACACCGGATACCCGACCCCGGTGCCGGGGCCGAGGACATGACGATCCTGCGGCTGCACCTGTCCGACGAGCGCCGCGAGGTGGTCGCAGCGGGCCGGTGGCTCGATCCGGACCACCGGGCGCTGCTGTCGCTGTGGTGGCAGGAGGTCGCAGGCTCGCTGAGCCGCGACGACCTCGCCGCCGCGACCGGCCTCACCGCCGCCCACGTCGGAGTGCGCGTCCAACGCATGCGCGAGCAGCTGGACCTGAGTCGGACGATCGTCGCCGCGCTGAATGCCGATCCGCGCTGCGCGAGCCTGGAGGAGGCCGTCGCCGGCTGGGACGGCATCCCTGCCTCGGTGTGGCGCAAACGGATCGCCCGGCACACCCGCGGCTGTCCCAGCTGCGCGCCGGCGACGGCCGAACGGATTCCGGCCGAGCTGCTGCTCGTCCGGGTCGCACCGCTGACGGTCCCGGCCGGGCTCGTCGCCGCGCTGGCCGTCAAGGGTCTGCTGCCGGGTGCGGCCACGGGCGCCGCCGCGCTGGCCGGGGCGCCCGCCGCCGTCGGCGCGGCGACGGGGGGCGGTCTGCACGCCTCCCTGATCGCCAAGCTCTCCGCGGTGACCGCCCATCCGCTGGTGTCCCTGGCCACCGGTGCCGTGATCGTCACCGGGGCCGCCGCCACCTACGCCGCCTGGCCCGAACCGCCGCAGCGGGTGCCCGTCGCCGCCGCTCCCACGGCCGGCGCAGTCACGCCGACCCCGTCGCGCGCCGCCGCTCCGGCCGGACCGTCCCAGGCGAGCCCGTCCGTCGCCGCGGCCGTGGTTCCGCCCGGCCCGCTGTCGCTGGAGTCTGTGGCCGGTCCGGGCCTCTTCCTGACGAACGCCGGCGACTTCGCCTCGCTCGAGCGCGCCGACGCCGCCAGCCCCGCGCGGACGCGGCAGCGCGTCACGTTCACGGTGGTCCGGGGCCTGGCCGACACCCGGTGCGTCACCTTCCGCGCCGCCGACGGCCGCTATCTGCGCCACCGCGACCTGCGGCTGCGGCTGAGCACCGACGACGGCAGCGAACTGTTCCGGGAGGATGCCACCTTCTGCCCGCTGCCCGGGGCGGTCGCCGGGTCGGTGACCCTGCACGCGCACAACTACCCGGGATCGGCCATCCGCCAGCGCGACGGCGGCATCTGGCTCGACGGCGACAACGGTACGCGGGACTTCGCCGACCAGGCCTCGTTCATCGTCCGCAGCGCCTGGGCCTGACAGCGACGACCGGGCGGCGGGCCCCGGCATAACGTTTTCCGTCTGCGAGATACCTCACGGGGGCGATCGTCCGGGCGGTGCCGATTTTCCGTTACGAGGCCGCCGGACCGGAAGCCTCCTGTGTGTGGGGTGCTCCTCCCGGCCGCCCGCCCAGGACGGGCCGCCGCGGGAGGGGCCCCGACGCCCCCGTTCAGGCATCCAGGAAGAGAGCCGATCCGCATGACGCAACACACCCACCAACCCCCGGCCGGGGCACGCACGAGCGCGGCGCACCGGGTGACCCGCGGCCCCTGGGGGGAGTCGTGAAGGGCCTGCACCGGCTCAGCCGGCGACGCCGCGTGGTGGCGATAGGGACCTCGGCCGCCGCGCTGGTGGCCGGAGTCGTGGCGCTCCTCCCCGATTCCGCCGGAGCCGCCGCACTGGGCACGCAGGCGGCCCCCTCCGGCAGGTACTTCGGCACCGCCGTGGCCGCCGGGCGGCTCGGCGACTCGGCGTACACCGCGATCGCGGACCGGGAGTTCACCATGATCACCCCGGAGAACGAGATGAAGTGGGACGCGATCGAGCCGTCCCGCGGCAACTTCACCTTCGGGGGCGCCGACCAGATCGTCAACCACGCCTCCGCGCACGGCCAGCGGATGCGCGGCCACACCCTGGTCTGGCACTCGCAGCTCCCGTCCTGGGTCGGCTCGATCGGCGACGCCAACACCCTGCGCAGTGTGATGGACAACCACATCACCCAGGAGATGACCCACTACAAGGGCAGGATCTACGCCTGGGACGTGGTCAACGAGGCCTTCGAGGACGGCGGCAGCGGCCGGCACCGCAGTTCGGTGTTCCAGAACGTGCTGGGTGACGGCTTCATCGAGGAAGCCTTCCGCACCGCCCGGGGCGTCGATCCCGCGGCCAAGCTCTGCTACAACGACTACAACATCGAGAACTGGTCCGACGCCAAGACCCAGGGCGTCTACCGCATGGTCAAGGACTTCAAGTCCCGCGGCGTGCCCATCGACTGCGTCGGGTTCCAGAGCCACTTCGGCGCCGGCGGCCCGCCGTCCAGCTTCCAGACCACGCTGACCAACTTCGCCGCGCTGGGCGTGGACGTCCAGATGACCGAGTTG
Organism: Kitasatospora sp. NPDC048365; assembly: GCF_043200835.1. Taxonomy (NCBI): domain Bacteria; kingdom Bacillati; phylum Actinomycetota; class Actinomycetes; order Kitasatosporales; family Streptomycetaceae; genus Kitasatospora; species Kitasatospora sp. NPDC048365. The sequence continues at coordinate 149,760 of NZ_JBICYJ010000018.1, read as the reverse complement.
GACATCGCCCAGGCACCGTCCACCGGCTACGCCGACGCCGCCAACGCCTGCCTGTCCGTGGCCCGGTGCACCGGCATCACGGTGTGGGGCGTCCGGGACAGCGACTCCTGGCGCGGTGGTGAGAACCCGCTGCTGTTCGACCGCAACGGCAATCCCAAAGCCGCCTACACCGCCGTCATGAACGCCCTCAAGGCCGCCGCCGGCACCGGAACGGGCGGGACGGGCGGCGGGAGCGGAGCCGGGGAGATCAAGGGCGTCGCCTCCGGTCGCTGCCTCGACGTCAACGGCTTCACCACCGCCAACGACACCCAGCTGCAGCTGTGGGACTGCCACGGCCAGGGCAACCAGCGGTGGACCTACACCTCCAGTCGGCAGCTGATGGTCTACGGCAAGAAGTGCCTGGCCGCCAGGGCCAAGGGCACTGGCAACGGCACGGCGGTGGTGATCGGCGACTGCACCGGCGGTGCCGACCAGCAGTGGACCGTCAATGCGGACGGCTCGATCGCCGGCGTCCAGTCCGGACTGTGCCTCGACGCCGTCGGCGCGGGCACCGCCAACGGCACCAAGATCCAGCTGTACGCCTGCTGGTCCGGCGGCAGCAACCAGAAGTGGACCGGCCTGTCCGGGACGCCGACCCCGACCCCGCCGGGCGGCAGCTGCGCGCTGCCGTCGACGTACCGGTGGTCCTCCACGGGCGCGCTCGCGCAGCCGAAGAACGGGTGGGCCTCGGTGAAGGACTTCACCGACGTGGTCTACAACGGCAAGCACCTGGTCTACGCCTCGAACGTGAACGGGTCGGCGTACGGCTCGATGATGTTCAGCCCGTTCACCAACTGGTCCGACATGGCGTCGACCGCCCAGACCGGGATGAGCCAGGCCGCGGTGGCCCCCACGCTGTTCTACTTCGCGCCCAAGAACATCTGGGTGCTCGCCTACCAGTGGGGCCAGTCGCCGTTCGTCTACCGGACCTCCGGCGACCCGACCAACCCCAACGGCTGGTCCGCGCCGCAGAGCCTGTTCACCGGCAGCATCCCGGGCTCCGGCACCGGCCCGATCGACCAGACCCTGATCGCGGACGACCAGAACATGTACCTGTTCTTCGCCGGCGACAACGGCAGCATCTACCGCGCCAGCATGCCGATCGGGAACTTCCCCGGCAGCTTCGGCTCCTCCTACACCACGGTCATGACCGACACCGCGGCCAACCTGTTCGAGGCACCCCAGGTCTACAAGGTCAAGGACCGGAACCAGTACCTCATGATCGTCGAGGCCCGCGGCGCCACCGAGCAGCGCTACTTCCGCTCCTTCACCGCCACCAGCCTGAGCGGCACCTGGACCCCGCAGGCCGCCACCGAGAGCAACCCCTTCGCCGGCAAGGCCAACAGCGGCGCCTCCTGGACCAACGACATCAGCCACGGCGACCTGGTCCGCACCAACCCCGACCAGACCATGACCGTCGACCCCTGCAACCTGCAACTCCTCTACCAGGGCAAGAACCCCACCGCCACCGGCCCCTACGACCAGTTGCCGTGGCGACCGGGCCTCCTCACCCTCCAGCGCTGACCCGACCGGCGTAGAGCGAAGAAAGTTCCGGGCGCACGGCAACCCTCTGCCCGGCCCGCGACCACTAGGGAGCGGATCCCGGCCGAATCCGGTGCCGGGATCCGCTCCTCCCTCGTGCACGGCTTTCAAGGAGAACGTCTACCCATGAGCAACTCCCCCCACAGCGGACGCCGCGGACGGCACCGCCGCCGCCTGAGCGCGACCGCCCTGGTGATCGGTGTCCCCGTCGTGGTCGGGTCGTACTTCGTGGTCACCCACGAGGAGTCCCAGGCGGCGACGGTCGACGGCGACGCGTACTACCGGCTGGTCTCGGTGCGCAGCGGAAAGGTGCTGGACGTCAACGGCTTCTCCACCGCCGACGGCACCCGCATCCAGCAGTGGACCGACCAGAACACCGCCAACCAGCAGTGGCGCCTGAAGCCCGTCGGGGACGGCTTCTACGAGCTGGTGAACCGCAACAGCGGCAAGGTGCTGGGGATGGCCGGCGACTCGACCGCCCGGGCGGCCGTCGCCGAGCAGCAGACGGACAGGTCCGCCGCCTCCCAGCAGTGGCGGATCGACGACGTGAGCGGGTCCGACGCGGTGACCTTCACCTCCCGCAGCAGCGGCCAGGTGCTGGACGTGTCCGGAGCCTCCACGGCCCAGGGCGGCGCTGTCATCCAGTACCCGGGCTGGGGCGGCACCAACCAGCAGTGGAAGCTGGTGAAGGTGGCCGGGGGCGGTACCCAGACCGGCGGGAACGGCCCGTACGCGTGGAAGAACGCCCAGGTGGTGGGCGGCGGTTACGTCACCGGCCTGGTCTTCAACCAGCGGGAGAAGGGGCTGCTGTACGCGCGCACCGACATGGGCGGTGCCTACCGCTGGGACACCGGCGCCGAGCAGTGGATACCGCTCACCGACTGGGTCGGCGAGAAGGACTGGAACCTGCTGGGCATCGACGCGCTGGCCACCGACCCGGTCGACCCGGACCGGCTGTACCTCGCGGCGGGCACCTACACCAACGACTGGGCCGGCAACGCGGCGATCCTGCGCTCCACCGACCGGGGCCGCAGCTTCCAGCGCGCCGACCTGCCGTTCAAGCTGGGCGGCAACGAGGACGGCCGCGGGGCCGGTGAGCGGCTGGTGGTGGACCCGGGGAACCACGACACGCTGCTGCTCGGCACCCGCAAGAACGGGCTGTGGCGCTCCACCGACCGCGGTGCGACGTGGAGCCAGGTCGCGTCGTTCCCCGTCAAGGACGGGGCGAGCAGTGGCGGAGGCATCGCCTTCGTGACATACGGCCCGGCCGACAGCAGGACGGTCTACGTCGGCGTCGGCGACCGCTCCACCTCCCTGTACCGCTCCACCGACGGCGGCAGCACCTGGCAGGCCGTCCCGGGGCAGCCCACCGGCCAACTGCCGCAGCACGGCGTGGTGTCCGGCGACGGCTCGCTCTACCTGACGTACACCAACGCCCTCGGGCCCAACGGGGTGACGGCGGGCTCGGTGTGGAAGTACTCGCCGGCCGGCGGGGCGTGGAAGGACGTCTCCCCGTCCAAGGGCGGCTACGGGTTCTCCGGCCTGGCCGTCGACCCGCAGAAGCCGTCCACGGTGATGGTCACCACCCTCGACCGCTGGTGGCCCCAGGACGAGGTGTACCGGACCACCGACGGCGGCACGACCTGGAAGGCGCTGGCGGACAAGTCGGTGCGGGACGCCTCCGCCGCTCCGTACATCGGCACCGGCATCGGGCACTGGATGACCGCCCTGGCCATTGATCCGTTCGACTCCGGGCATGTGCTGTACGGCACCGGCAACGGCATCTGGCGCAGCAAGGACGTCACCGCCCACGACAGCGGCGGCACCAGCCACTGGACCGCGGGGGCCCGCGGGTTGGAGGAGACCTCGCTCGCCGACGCGGTCGCCCCGCCCGGCGGCGCCACCCTGGTCACCTCGATGGGCGACCAGGGCGGTTTCCGCTACGACTCGCTGACCGACGTGCCCGCCGGCCGGCTGAAGAACCCGTTGATGAGCAGCAGCACGGACATCGACTTCGCGCAGTCGAACCCGTCGGTGATGGTCCGGGTGGGCCGCGGCGGTGAGCAGGACGGTGCCTACTCCACCGACGGCGGCGTCACCTGGATCGGCTTCAAGGCGAAGCCGGCCGGTGCCCAGATGGGCCGTGTCGCGCTCGCGGCGGATGGCTCCACCATCGTCTGGACCGGGGCGGGCCAGGCCCCGTACCGCTCCACCGACAAGGGGTCGAGCTGGTCCCGGGTCAACGGCCTGGGCACCGATGCCGAGGTGGTCGCCGACCGCGGCATTGCCACCACCTTCTACGCGCTGGTCGGCGGCACGCTCCACGCCAGCACCGACGGCGGCGCGACCTTCACCGCACGCACCGGCAACCTGCCCTCCGGCCGCTTGGTGGCCACCCCGGGCGTCGCGGGGGACCTGTGGATCTCCGGCGGCGGGAACGGGCTGCTGCACTCCACCGACGGAGGCCGCACCTTCGGCGCGCTCGGCTCGGTGCGCTCCGCCTCCGCGCTCGGTTTCGGCAAGGCCGCGCCCGGCGCCACCTACCAGGCGTTGTACCTGATCGGCACCGTCAAGGACGTCACCGGAGTGTTCCGCTCCACCGACGCGGGCGCCACCTGGGTGCGCATCAACGACGACGCCCACCAGTGGGGTGCCATCGCCAGCATCGGCATCATCACCGGCGACCCCGACCGCTACGGCCGGGTCTACATCGGCACCAACGGACGCGGCCTCCAGTACGGCGACCCGTCCTGACCCACCGGCCCGCACGGGGCCGCAGGCCGTTGCGCCTGCGGCCCGTGAGGCTGCACGCGGCGCTGACGCACGGTCAGCCGAACAGGCGGCGCTGGATCTCCCGCCGGTAGTCCTCCAGCGTCCGGCCGAGGTGCACCACCGTGGCCGCGGCGGCGTCCGCGGGGCGGCCGTCGCGAATGGCCCGGTAGATCGCCTCGTGCTCCTCGACCGCTGCCTCGGCGGCGGCGCCGAGCATGTCGTGGCCGAACATCCGCAGCAGGTCGAGGGCGCGGACCTGCCCGGTCGGGCCCTGTCGGAAATTTCCGACAGGGCCCGAGGCGATCGCTCTTCGCGGTGGTCCTTGGTCTCAGCGGGGGAGCGGCGGGAGGTGGGTGACCATGCGCGGGGCCTGATCGCGGGCGCGGAAGCCGAAGCTGGCGAGGGTCACGCGTTCTCCGGCGCTGAGCGGCGTCCGGCCGTGCGGCGTGAGCGCCCCGTCGAACACGACACAGTCTCCCGGCGCGAGATCGCACTCCAGGTAGCCGTCGGTGCCGATGAAGACGGTGGTACTCGCTGTGGGCGCAGCGGGGAGGCGTTCGTGCTTGAGGCACAGGATCAGGTTGGCCTCGCCGAAGCCGAACTTGTCCACGTGGAAGTCGAGGAACTGCCCCTCTTTCAGGTAGGCGATGTAGACGGCGGTGTGCGGGTGCTCCACCTCCAGGCCGGTGGCCCGGGCCACGACCGCGGCGAGGTCGCCCCGCCCGGCGAAGCGGTTCGCCGCGTCGCCCACGGCCGCATTCCACTTGCCGTTGTGCAGGTAGCCGTCGGCGGCCACGGCCTCCTCGGCCTCCTGCGCCATGGCGGCGATGAGCCCGGCGGGGAACGGCTGGTCGCGCAGGTGGACAGGCCGTACACGCTGGTGCTCGGTGATGTCCCGCACCGCGTCCCGGATGGCGGGGAAGTCCTCCGCCCACCGATCCGGGGTGCGGGCCGTGGTGCGGGATTGCAGCCACGAGTTCCATTGCTGACTCCTGCGCGCGGCTTCTTCGTCGCCAGCGCCCTTCCGGCCGATCAGCATCTCGACGCGGCGCAGTGCGGCCCCGGTGGACTCGATCAGCTCGGTGTCGCCCTTGGCGATCCGGAGCTGCATGGACTCTTGGAGGTGGGTTCGGGCCGCAGTGAGTTCGCCCTTCTCCATGAGGTGCTTGCCGAAGTGCTGGAGGGCGAAGTCGACGAGTTCCGGGTGCGTGCTGCGGGCGGTGTCCAGGGCAGCGCGGTAGAGCGCGTCCGCGATGTCGAACTCGCCGGCGTAGCGGTACGCGTCGCCGAGGTTGAGTTCGGTGGCGACGACGGACCGGCTGTTGGCCGCCGCTACGGCAAGGTCGAGTGCCTGCCGCAGTAGGGTGCGCCCGTCGTCGTAGTTGCCCAGGACCACTGAGCCGATGCCGGCCCAGCGGGCCAGGACCCGTGTCCGGTCGGCGTCCGTGCCGGCGGGCCGCGTCCGCAGCTCCTCGCGGAGCCCTTCGACAGCGGTGGCCAGCTTGTCGCGGTCGGCGGGGACCATCCGCAGGTCCTCGTCCTGTGCGATGAGGTGCTGCAGCATCTGCCCCTCCTACAGCTCGTCGGTCTGCTGGCGCAGGTCGGCCAGCAGTTCCCTGCCGTGCACGGTGAAGTGTTCACTCAGCGACTCGAGTTGGTCCATGAGGTAGCGGACGGCCGGCATCCCCTCGTCGTAGGCGGCCTGGAAGGTCGCACGCTCGCCTGCGGTCAGGTCGTCGCGGTCGAGCTCGACCCGGCGGAAGCGCAGCAGTTGGTTGTACACGCAGGTCGCGTGGAAGGCCCGATCCACCTCCCAGAACTGGTTACTGGCCACACCCTGCGTGGCCCGCCACGCGATCTCGATCTTGGGTGAGGTCGTGGAGGAGTACCCGTCGGCGAAGACCTGGTGCGTCAGGACGTGGAAGCTGATCGACTGGTGGGTGCCCTCGTGCAGGATGTTCTCCGCGAGGAAGAGGTGGGACGGCTCCGGGCTGACGGTGTTCGGCGGGATGTGTTGCCGCGCCTTCTCGGAGAACACGATGACATAGGGCAGCGCCGGGTCGCTGGAGCTGGTCAGCGAGGAGGTGCGGACGCCGGCCTTGAGGCCCACCCACAGAAGTCCCCGGACGAACTCCCGCACGCGGGCGAAGCCCTCGGGATGGACCGAGGCCAGCCGCTCCAGCGCCTGGGACAGTGCCGCACGGCGCTCGTCGGTGTGCTCGACGATTTCGTAGTCCGCGAGGCTGATCTCGTCGGCGATCTGGCCGGGCAGCTTGCCGTCGAACCAGTCGAAGCCGGCCCCGGACACGTTCACGCTCTCGCTGCGCAGGTCGCGGGCGCGCTCCGCGTAGGGGGTGCCGGACTTCACGAGGCGCTCCATGAGGGCGAACGGGAGCGCCCACTCTGCGCCCTCCCGCAGAAGTGTCAGCGCCGGGTCCTTCCGTCGGAGGTCGAAGAAGGAGTCGGCCTTGACGGTAGTGGCGATGGTGGTCTGCATGTGGACTCTCCTTGGTCGAGATGTGCTGCGGGTTGGCGGGTGCGCAGCGGGGGGGGGGGGGGGGGGGGGGGGGGGGGGGCGGGCCCCCCCGCCCCGCCCCCCCCCCCCCCCCCCCCCCCCCCCCCCCGCCGTGGTGTCAACTCGTTGACCTCGGTTCAGGACCGGGTCAGACCTCGGTGCCCTCGGGCGCGAAGTCCGGGACGGAGTGGTCGAGGCGCCGCGTCAGGTTGTCGACGGCCGCCCCCGGCTCCGGCGCGATGTCCGGGACGGAGTGGTCGAGGCGCCGCGTCAGGTTGTCGACCTTGATGCTGTCGTTCATGCGGGTCATTCCTTTCACGAAGGTCCATCCGGCGCCGCGGGATTCGGCGCCGGCCTTGCTGCCCCTGGTGCTCGTACGGTCCAGGGGAGTCATGGAGGCTGCGGCTGCGCTGCGGACAGCGGCGCTGCAGCGGGGCTCGGGTCAGGTGGCTGGCTGGGAAACGCGCAGGTCGGCGTGGACGGTCTTGCCGCGAGGTTCCGGGGTGGCTCCCCAGTGACCGCCGGTCAGCTTGTGGACCAGGGCCAGGCCCCGGCCGGAAGTGTCCGCAAGACCGGCGGTGACCATGACGGGCAGCGCGCGGGAGCCGTCGCGAACGCTGATCCGCACCGTCCGCTCGGTAATCCGGCGAATGGCGACGACCATCTCCTGGTGGCAGCCGGTCTTCGCGGCATTGGACACCAGCTCGCTGACGATGACCAAGGCGTCGTCCACCAGGTCGGCCAGTTCCCACTGGGTGAGCTTGTCGCGCACCAGCCGGCGCGCCGCGCGGGCGGACTGGGGCTCGTAGGGAAGCCGCGCGGTCGCCGGGTGGACTGCCGGAAGCGGCTCGGTCGTGGTCGTCACAGCCGACGCCTCCGTGCCCTCGCCGCCGCGCTCGGCGCAGGCGTCTCCGCCGTGGTGAGGAACGCGTTGCGGTCGGCCGCGAGCGTGGTCAGGGTCTGCCACGTCTCGGTGGTGCCGGCCAGCATGTCCCGGGACCTGGTGACGATGCCCCGGACGCTGCCGTCCGACAGTGCCATCACCACCTGGTCCCAGCCGGTCCGGCCGGTCAGGTCGGGACCGGGCACGAGGTCGGTGGCCGTCAGGACGACCGTCCAGTCGCGCAGCTCGGCGTACCGGCGGCAGTGGACCGCATGGCGCGGGGCAGCGGTCTCGTCGTCGGCCGCGATGTACAGCGCGATCGGCACACGGCCGGGAGTCGGTCGCCCTTGCAGGTGATGGCGCGTCAGCATGCGTCCACTGTCGCGACATTCTCACGCTGAGTGAACGCTCGGGGCGTATCACTACCGAAGGTCAGACCGGCCGGGAGTGATACGCCGCGTATCACTCAGCGCAGGATCGTGGAGGTTCCCAGGATCGTGGAGAGCTTGCGCAGCTTGGCGGTGGTGGCACTGCCTTCGCCGGCGCGCTGCGCGATGACACCGGGCAGGGCCTGGTGGCGGGCCCACCCGGGAGCGGCGGAGCAGACCTCCAGCAGGGTGTCGAGCGCGGTGTCTGACTGCCGGGTGTCCACCTGGGCGAGTGCAACATCCAGCATCAGTCGGTTGCGCGCGGAGGGGGTCAGCGTGCTGGTGTCGCCGATCGACGAGAACAGTCCGAGCGCCTTGCCCGGCCGGCCGGTGGAGACGGTAATGCCGATCGCCTGCGCGGTGACCGTGGTCGGTCCGAACGCCGTACCGTTGACCGTCACGTCCCGGCCCATCCGAGCCGCGACCGCGTGGGCCTGGGACAGCAGGTCATCCGCTGCCTCGACACTTCCGGCCCGGGCCGCCACCACGGCCGCGAACGTCACGTGCCAGCCGTAAGTGGCGAGCAGGACCGGGTCACGGTCGCCATAGCGCGGTTCGATCGCCTCGTACGACAGGCGAGCGGTCTCGGCGGCCTGGTCGAGCCGGGAGTCCCGCAGGTAGATCCAGGAGCGGCCGGAGGCGACCATCGCGGCGCGCATCGCATCGCCGCCTCGCTCCGCCTGCGCCTGTGCGTGCCCGATCGCCGCGTACGCGAGATCGCGGGCACCGAACTGGTTCGCCACATACGCGGCCAGCCGGTAGGCGTCGGCCAGCACGCCGGCTGCCGCGCACTCCTGCCCGGAAGGTGTGTTCCGCTGCGCGGCGGCCGCCTCCCGCAGTGCCGGCGCGACCAGGACGCCCGCGCGCAGGAAGTCCCCGGCCCGGTAGGTCTCCCACGCTGTCCGAAGCGCGGCGGCCAGTTCGGCCGTCGTCGGCGGCCGAACATCGGTGCCGACGCCGGCGGCGGTGTCGTGCACCGCGCGCGACAGCACCCGCACCATCGCCCGGTCCGAGCCGTGCATCGCACGCCGCGGAGCCTGCTGACCGAGAATCACCGACACGTCCGCATGGAGGGCGTCCGAGATCCGCAACAGCGTCTGCAGGCTGACCCCGAGGTCCCGTTCGGCCTTGCGGATCGTCGCCACCGACAGACCGGTGGCCTCCGCCAGCTGCTCCTGCGTCACATCAGGCCCACGGAGGATCTTGATGCGCTCGCCCGTGGTGTAGTCACTCCACTGCGTCATGCCGGCTCCGCCTTCCGAACGCTCGCCTGTACTCCGGACGGTACCCGCCCCAACGGGCGGGCGGACATGGAAAGTCAAGGAGACCACCTTGGTCAGCCCCGGCGCAGCAGCGCGGGGCTAGTCGTCCTCAGTGGCGCCTGCAAGGAGACCGGCGTGCTGCAGCTGCACGAGCTTGAGTGCCGCGTCGGTGTCGTCCAGCGAGGTGGACAGGAGCTCGGCATGTTCGGCGGTCGACTTCTGCAGAGCGGCGAAGCGCCGGTAGAGCTTGTCCGCCTCATCCGGCCAGCCGCTACGGTGGGCGACGGCGATGTCCTGGGCGAGCTTGCAGGAAGTGCGCCACGCGGGCTGTTCAGCTCATTGGTGTAGCGCCCCCCACCGTGACGCCTGGTTCGATCGGCTGCGAGCGCAGAGGTACTGGGCAGGCGCCAGCCGAGCCGTGCGCCGAGCGGCTGGCGCGTGCTGGCGGCGGCACCCCTGCGCCTGCCGACGGGCGAGGCTGCGGCACACTCTTCTGCCGCCCGATGGGATTGACGCTCTGGATTCCACCGATCTCACAGTATTGATTGTGCTACGTTCCGTAAGCTAACCGACCATTGATGACCCCGGCGGTGCGCCAACACCCCGGGGTCCGGCACCAGGAGCGAAACCTCCGATGCAGGTTCATCGTAGCGCGCACGCGCGCGACTTCACCGTGTTGCCCAACGCAGCTCTTCAGGACCGTCGTCTGTCTTCACCGCTCGCGGCCTCCTTGCCGATCTGTTGTCCCGGCCGAACCGGTGGCGTGAGGACGCCCGGCACATGGCCGACACCAGCACGCAGAGCCGTGCGGCCGTCCGAAAGGCCCTCAGGGAGCTGACGGAGGCCGGTTACTACCGGGTGGAGAAGGTCCGGATGCCCGACGGCACCATCCGCTCGGAGGCGCACGTGTACGACACGCCGCAGGCGGCAGGGTCGGCGGCGACGCGGTGGCCCGTTGAAACGAGAAGTACAAAGGCCAAGCCGGATGCGCCCCGTCCGGCGCCCGGTGAGGCGGACTTCGCTGCGGCTGGCGTCCCTGAAGTAAAGAACCCGGTCAAAGAACCCGCCCTCCCCGGCGGCGTGCAGGACGAGCGCGGCGGCGCAGGAGAACGGGCGCGGCGCGCTGATGCGCGGGTGCCAGCCGACGTGGACGGGCGGGTTCGCGAGGCGGCGGTCGAGCTGCATTGCGTGCTCGCAGCCGAGCCCAGGCTTCGACTCGGTTCGGTGGAGGCGCTGCAGCTTGCGCCCCTGGTGGCCAGGTGGCTGGGGGCCGGCTGCGGTCGGGCCGAGCTCGCGGCGGCGCTGTTGCCGGGGCTACCTCGGACCATCCACTCGCCTGTGGCGATTCTCCGGGATCGGCTGATGCGGAAGATGCCGGTGACGGTTGCCGGTGACCGTTCCGCCGAACGGCTGGGGGAGTGCCCGAAGTGTGCTTGTCCGAGCCGCGGTTCACGTCTCTGCGGGACGTGCCGGGGAGTACCGGCGGCACCCGGGGGCCTCACCATCGGCAGGGGCGAGGCGGCCACGGCGTCGGGTGCGGCCCGGGCACGTGCGGCGATGAGAGGAGCTCGGGAACTCGCGGACGCCAGGCGCTGCCACTGACAACGCCAGCGGTCAGGGCACCCCCGGCGTGGTTGCGGCGATGGATTCCCGACTGGTCACGACTGCAATGTCGGGTCCGCGGCTGGGAGGGCGAGCTTGCCGAGGACCAGTTCCTTCTGGATGTCCTCGGGCGAGCGGGCGAAGGGCTATCGGTATCGGTTGCGTGCACGCTCGGTGCCATGGACATCGGCAATCTCGCGACGCATGGCACGAGCGCGTTCCTTGAAGTCGCGCGGTTCGTCGGGTTTCTGCGGGGGCGTGAGAACACTTCGGGCCCGTGCTGCCGATGCGCGTACCCGTTGTGTGTCGAGTGCGGGGTCGCCTGTGAACGCGAGTGTCTGGCGGCGATCGGCGTCGAGGCGGGCCCGGGGAAGACGAATCCCCTCCGCCGCAGCCGCCTGCCCGATCGCGGTGTCCGCGTCGGCTGAGGCCGTGCGGGCCGCGTTGTAGGCGTTGACGACAGGGACGATCTGCTCGGCCGCCGTTGCGTACCACCTGGTCCACCCTCTGGCCATCTGTGCGGCCAGGGTGTCGCCGTGCGGGTTGTACGACGGATCAGAGCTGAGGAGCACACCTCCGCGCACCATGGATGTGGTGATCTGTGGGAAGTGTTCAGCCAGTACCTCGCCGCTCGCTGCGACCGCTCGAACCGCGCTGAGAAGGTCGACCACCGAATCGGGCCCCTGAACGATCTGGTCGGTGTCGCGGGTGGGACGCCTGAACCCGTCCAGCGGAGTCCATCCGGAGGTGAAGAGCGTCCGACCGAGCCGCACTGCGATGAACTCTGCCTCGCGGAGGACCGGAGGCGAGGTGCCGGTGGGGATGGAGGCAAATGTGTCGTGCCAGACAGTGCCAACCGAACGCCAAGCCAAGCTGGAGGTTCGCAGCCGGGCCGCTGCCTCTACATAGCCGCCTGCTGAGGTCGCGTCGGACGTAATGGCATCCAGCGAATGCTCGATCAGCCTGGCACCGAGGAGCTGGGACCTGGAGATGTGATTGGCCATACTGCGGAGCTCGACGACGCTGAGGTCGGGCATCCGTTGTGCCTGCTGCCTGACCACCTGGGCCGCGAGCCACTCGGAACTGGTGACGACTGCACGGTGGGCGCTTTCCATGGACTCACCGGGTTGTACGGGGACGGGCGGGCCGGAAGGCGCGAGCGGCAGCTCGCCGATGCTTGACCCTGCCATTGCCGCAGGTGGCCATGCGAAGGAGAACCGGTTGTTGATGCTGGTTGCGGTCAGCTCCAGCTGGCCGGCCAGCACGTTGACACGCGTGCTGAGCGGCGCGCGATCCCTGGAGTAACGGCGGACCGGTGGCGACAGCCTGGCGAGGTGCATGGCGGTGAACCCGGCCATGCTTGCCGTAGCAGCAGCTTCCGCGAGGATCTCGTAGGCGGCGGCCGGTGAGTCGAGATACGCGGCGTACTGGCTGCGCGGCTGGCCGCTCGGTGCGTGATGGCTCGCGAGGACGTCGCCCCCGAGGGAGAGCATTCGTGCGGTGTCGGCGAGCCGGCTTGCCACAGGATCGGGCGCTGGCGGTGAGACGGCCGCTGCGCGCCGTAGCTCTCGGTTCAGCGACTCCAGGCCGAGCTCGAGGCTGGCGAGCTCGTCGCCGGCCACTGCGCCGGCATCTGCGACAAGGGGGCCGAAGCGCCTGACGACAGGCTGCAGGCGGCCACACACATCGGCCAGAGCCTCAGCTCGGGCTGCGTGCTCACCCTCGGAACAACGGTCTTTCGTCGCCGACAGACCGCTGAGAATCACCTGGAGTTCGTCGGCGGCGGTTCCGGTGAACTCACCCCAGGACGGTTCGGTCATGACGGCTGGCGACCGTCGGGGGCGGCGGCGTTGCGAAGCGCAATCGCAACCTTCCTCACGCACACCGCCGCTTTGTACCGGTCGTGAACCGTCCTGGGTACCGTGGCTTCGCGGCCGAGGTCAGCCAACTGATCTGCGGCCGCGTCCAGGCGCAGTGCGAGTGAATCGACTGCCGGAGTGGCGATGTCCGGGGGCCAAGCGTCGGGCACGGTTTCCGGGAGCGGAAGAAGACCGTCGGCAGAGGCGATGTGGATGGCAGCGGTGAGCGCGGAGAGCTCGTCGTACCGGTCGTCGGTCTCGGCGGCGCTGGCGATGGCCTCCGCGGTCTGTGCGGCCTTCTGCAGCAGCACTGATGTGTTTCGCTCGATGGTCTGGATCGTGGTGATGTCAGACATGGAGTCCTCCGTGAGGTCGCTGGTGCCGGTGCGGTACGTTCAGGGTTGCTCCGGGCGGAGCGCTGGGCCGCAGACTCGAGCTGTGGAGAAGGTCTCTGTCGCCGAACCTTTGTCGCGATGGCAGGGCGCCCGAGAGGCTGACCGCCTTCGAGCCTGACGCCGAGAACTGCTTCGGCTGGGAGACTCACAGACTCGAGCCTGAGGCCGTTCGACGAAGACAGTCTTGTGGAAAAGTCCGTTTCCGCGTGATTCGCTATCACCCGATCGAGTGGGTGACATCCGGGGCGCTGTTCTGGGCACTCGCCGAGAGGATGTGCGGGCTCGCAAGGAGGACTCACGATGAGCGGTTCGACACGGGCTTCGAAGCCGAAGGTGCTGGACCTCGAGGGCGCTCAATGGCTTGCTGCGCCCGGTGCGGAGGATGGCCCGCAGGTGGCCTTCGTGGGTGACTTCATCGCACTGCGCAGCGGTGCTGACTTGGACTCACCTGCCCTGATATTCGATCAGGACGAATGGCAGGCCTTTCGGCGGGGGGCAGCGCGCGGTGAGTTCAGCGACCTCCGCTGAGCGGAGCAGCGGAGTGGCTGTTGGGTGGCCGGCCCGGCGCCGTAACAGAGCTGGACCGGCCGGTCGGGTATGGGTCAGCCGACCACCGGGACGAGCGTGTCGCTTCCGACGGCGGTGGTGAACGCCGAGAACTTCGGGCCGGCGAAGACAAGGGCCGGACCGTGCGGGTCCTTGCTGTCGCGCGTCACGATCACGCCGTCCGCAAGGGCACCGCACTCCACGCAGTCATCGTTCGGATTGCTGTCGGTCGACTTGCGCCATGCCACAGGTAGGTCGGAGGCAATGAGGTATGCGGACGTCATGTGAGCTGCTCTCTCTTCTCGTTGATGAGGTCCACCGACTTGGTGGGATCGACGGCCGTCGCCATGATCTCGTTGAATGCCGAGCGGTAGATGTCCACGTGCTCGGGTTCCTCCACCCAGTTGCTGCTGAGCATCCCGCTGAGGAGGACGAGATCGAGATCGCGATGCCGGAACTCGAGCAACGCGAACGCACCGGTCATGCCGGCGTGCGGAGGCGCTGCGGTCGGCATCACCTGGACAGTGACGTTCGGCAGGGCGCTGAACTGAAGGAGCTTGTCGAGCTGATCGCGCATCACCCCATCGGGAACGTCGATGGTCAGAGCGGACTCGTGGATGACCGCCCACAGGCTGAGCGGTGCCTCTGAGCGAGTCAGTACGGCTTGCCGGTTGATCCGTACCTCGACCTGTTCCTCGACACTCGCGCGCTTGAGCACTCCACTGGAGATGATCGCCTGCGCGTATTGGCGGGTCTGCAAGAGCCCTGGGATGTAGGCCGACTGGTAGGTCTTGTGGCCGACGGCCGTCTCCTCCAGGCGAATGAGGTCGGTGTAGAGCGGGTTGAGCTGTTCGTAGCTCGCTACCCAGCCAGGGCGGCGCTTGTCTCGCAGGGTGTCGAGCAGGACCGACGCGAGGTCCCGGTCGCACTCGTAGTACTCCAGGAGCAGGGCGACGACCTCCGGCTTCAGCTGAACCCGGGCGTTCTCGTATCTCGACAGCTTCACCAGGTTGAGGCTGGGGACCGCTGCTACAACCTCCTCCGCCGAGAGCCGCTTGGACTCGCGGAGCTTCTTGAGCTCGGCGGCGATCCGCCGCATCCGCACCTCGGGAACTGCAGCTGCCATCTCGATCTACCCCTCCTGGCCTGTCCGTGCCCAGTGTGCACGGCCCACAGAGCCGCTCGCCACCACTGTCGCAGTTCGAAGCCCACCGCCTAGCCCCCAGAAATGAAAGTTTTCATATTTGGGTGACATGCCTTGCGCTAACGCTTCGTCAGGAGTCATGCTCGTTAGGTAACGGAGAGCGTTCGCCTGGTAACACTGGGCGCTGGCTCGGTTCTTTGCGTGGTCGCGTCCTTCCCTGGGGTATCCCGGGTGGGCCGGCTCGCCAGAGGTCTGCCTTAGGGCCAGCCGCCTCCGTCGGCATCGCTCCCTTGCACCGCCAGGAGGTATCCGTCATGCCTACGTTCCGAATCCGCCTGATGTCGTCCGAGTCCGCCGTCCCCGTCGCACGCAAGCGACTGCTCAGGCAGCTCGAGTTGTGGTGCGGGCCGCTGCGCGACTCCGACACCGAGGTGATGGAGCTGCTCACCTCGGAGCTGGTGACCAACGCGGTCCGGTACGGGCGGACCACCGTGGTGGCGCTCCACGTGACGGTCACGCCCGCGAACACCGTTGTCGTCGGGGTCGTCGACCGGAACCCGCAGGTGCCGCAGAGCAGGAAGGCGGACGACGACGCCGAGGCGGGACGGGGACTCTTCCTGGTGGAGGCGCTCGCCGAGCGGTTTGGTATGCAGGCCACGGCGGAAGGGAAGACCGCCTGGTTCGAGCGGACGTTGGAGACGCCGATCCCGGCGTCCTTGTGGGAGTCGCCGGCCGTCGTCACCGCAGTCGACGACAGTCCGCAGTGCCGACGAGCCCTGCTCGACGCGCGGGTCCGTGCCCAAGTCCCGCGGCCCCGCGTCGGAGTCCTTCGCCTGCCTCGGCTTGTACGGCCGTTCGGTGTCGCCGGGGTGGCCGACTACGGGACCCCCTTCGGGCGCCGCCTGCGACGACCGGGCTCGTCGGAGTGACCGTTCGGGGCTGAGGCCTGGCAGCCTGTCGGGCTGCCAGGCCCGGATGGACCGTCGCTGCTTCCGTGAAGGCCATGCCACCGCCGCGACCCTTGCGGCGGAAGTGCAGCCCGATCGGAGGCCGCCGGGCTCCCGGCGGCCCGAGCTCGGTCCGTCCCCCACCTCGCGGGTCTCGTCGATCGGCCCGAGGAAACCAGCCCAGGACGGTCGCCACTCCGGTGCGCGTGCAAACCGCGACCGCAGCTGGCGTCGATGTACAGAACGACCGGATAACTTGCACGCCTTGTAGCAGATATTAGACCGGTCGGACGTGGACGGCGTGAGCTCGGCCCTCCAATTGGAAGCTGAGGGACAACTGGCCGTCGCGGTCGAGGAACGTCTTCACCCGCTCCGCAGAACCCTCGCCGAAGAAGTAGCGGTAGGCCTCGTACTGCGTCCATCCCAACGGGAGAACCCGCAGAGCCGCCCAGAGCGCCGAGAGGGCTTCTGGGAGTCGGGAGAAGGTGGCGGGCTCAGTGATGCCCTCGATTTCGACCTGGTACTGGCGTGTGTTCCGGTCGGTGACCATGTCCGAGGGCGTCATTGCACACCGCCGACGGACAGGCGCTCAGTGCACCCCGTTTGGTGGTAGTGCCACGTGCCTTCGCTGGCGCTCGCCTGGGTGAAAGGGCCAGCCGGGTACAGCGGAGATGTGGTGTTGCCAGCCCCGCGACGAAGGAAGGCCGGGCTGGCGTCCTCCGCACGCAGGTCAGCGCTGTCCCGAATCGTGTTTGCTGTCACGTGGAGAACGATTCCGCGCCGGAATCCCGCAAAGTGACACAACGTGTGTCACTCTGCCTCAGATGGCCTTGGCCCATCGAGCGAAGGCCAGCAACTCGGAATTGCGGCCGCGATCGAGGCGGACGAGCGTCGCCAGCTCGGCGCGAACCTGGCCGTGTTCTCGGACGTGCTGTGGAGCGATCTGCCGTGCAACTTGCAGAGATTCGCGTGCGCGCTGAGGCTGTCCAAGAGCCATATGTGCCCGTCCCAGGTCGATGTAGTAGTGCGAGCGTCGCTCGGCGGGGAGGTCGCCCGGAGGCGACCAGCGAGTAGCCTCCGCCACGGCTGACCCGAGGTTGTGAAGGTCATTCAGCTCGACGGCCACCGCCAGGCAATGGATCCGTACGGAGTCGGGGCCCACCGCAGTGCCGTCGTACAGCCGCTCCGGCACGATTCGCGCAAGGCGTTCGGCTTCGGCGAGATGGTGCCGTGCGTTGTCTGCATCCCGCATTCGGCCGGCCACGACTGCAGCTCGCATGTGGAGGGCGGCCGCTGCGGCGGTCAGGCGGACAGTGCGTGGTGCCGGGAGTCTGTCGGCAGCGGCCTGGAGCGAGCGCAGGCCGCCGCCGAGCCGGTTGCTTGCGAAGAAGGTCTCGGTGCGTACGTAAGCCGCGGCGGCATCGAGGGCGGCGTCCTCAGCGATGGCGGAGGCCCAGCGCATCAACTCGACCAGCCTCGCTGACAGGTCTCGGTAGCCGTACTTGTAGGCGACGGCGTCGGCTGAGCGGATTGCCAACGCGAGAAGGTGGGACGCACGTTGCCGGTCATGGCCGACGGACTGGTCGACGGCTCGGAAGAGCTCCTCGAGCAGCGCGGGGGCCCGCTCGGCGAGCCGTCCGTATCGCGAGTTGACCCGGTCGTCGGTCATGGCCGCCACGTCACGGGCGATAGCGTCCAGGCCCCGGGTCGGGCCGTCCGCGGGGAGGTCGTAGTCCGCGATGGCCGCCTGGAGCGCGGGGATCGCCACATGCACGCGGGAGTCGGTGCGTCCCGGCCCGCCGACCAGCTCGTCCGCTGTGGTCCGCAGCGCCTGGGCGAGCGCGTCAAGGACGGCGTCACTCGGCGTCCGGGTGCCGGCCTCCACCTGGCGGATCATGCTGATGGAAACCCCGGACGCGGCGCAGAGCTGGGGCCTGGTCATGTTGGCCACCGCGCGCGCTGTGGCTACCCGGTACCCGAGCAGGGAAGCGCTGGGCATAGAAGGACTCCGTTCTGTGCGACCGCTGGAAACGCTCTACAACTGCGGTGCTGAAAGCGCTTCGTGGCTCGATCTCCGGCGGTTCATCAGTTCTGTCCGACGAGGAGTTCAGCGAGCTCGGTCAGGGAGTCGACCGTCCAGTCGGCGCCGGTCGCCTCTGCCATGAGCCCGATCGGGCCCCGGCGAAGGTGAGCGGTGCGAAGGCGGGCGGCACGGGCGGGCACGATGTCGTTGGCCGGGTGGTCGCCGACATAGACGATCTGGTCACGGCGACCTGGAGCCCACGCGGCAACGCGATCGAAGAACTCGATTGCGGGCTTGGCGACTCCCCACTCTGCAGACGTGGCGATGGCGTCAGCAGGAAGGCTCAGGCCTTGGAGAAGGCCAGCGACGACGGCGTTCTGATTGCCGGCGACGCCGACCCACACACCGGCGGCACGGAAACGCTGAAGCGCCGAGCGGACGTCGGGGTAGAGGTCGTCCTCCTCAAGTTGCTCCCCCTGCCCGGCAGCTTGCCGCGCGCGCCACTCGGCGCCCACGTCACACCCGGGCTTGACGATCCGGATCGCGTCGGCGTTGTCCCGGCCCCCGGCGACGACGGCTCCGACCAGCGCGGACATAGTGTGCTGCGGGACTCCGAGCCACCGGGCCCAGTCCGCCCAGTAACGGGTGTCGCTGGTCAGAGTCTCGCCGATGTCGAACACCACGGATCGAATCACGGGCCTGAGCCTACCCAGTGTGCTCGTATCGGGACCGTGGGGAGCGCCAGGGAGTGACCGAGCCTGCGGTATCTCGGCGTTGGCCCGCGTATCGGATGTGGCGAACCCGGCGGGGCATTCGCCTATGTGGTGGGCGGGCGGACTGCTCCGGTCGGCCACAGGATGTGGACGGGCACGGCGAGGTTCCTGGCGTAGTCGACGACGTCGGCGGTGCCGCCGTATCCGCGGGCCGGAAGTCCGTCCCAGACTGCGAGGATCTCGTCGGAGAGGCCTACGAGGATCTCGCTTCCGGCCATGTGGGCTTCTGAGGTCGATGCGGTCAGCCCGGTCTCGTGGACGTCCGAAGCCGCCTGCAGGAGGCGGTCGTAATCGGCGTGGTGCCAGTCCGGAAGTCCTGCGCGGTAGTCCTGGGCCGGGACGACTGCCTCGATCCTGCCCCCGCGGTCCAGCACCGCGTCGGCCCACCAGGTGTCGGGGCCGTCGGCGAGGCAGGTAACGGCCGTGAGGTCGGCTGGGATGTAGTCCGCGGCTGTCCGCTGCAGCAGCTCGCGGACGGTCTCGGCGATTGGCCCGGTGAGGCCGCGATGACCGGTGATTCCCACTCGCATGGGGCTGTTCCTTTCTAGAGGTGCACGTTGTGGAGCAGGTCGTCGAACGCGCCAACCGCTCGCGGAACGCTCCTGGAGTTGTGGAGTCGACGCACGGCTCGGCCGCGTTCGACGATCCGTCCGGAGCGAAACTTCACCCCGATGCGGACTGCCTGGCCCGCCATCGCCCAGCCGGACTCGGGGCGGCCGGAGGCGATATGGCTGGCGGCGAGGTCGAGGAGGGCCAGAGCACGCTGCTTCTCGTTGGGGATGGCCAGCACGACGTGTTCCTCGGCTGTGGCCCAGTCGGGTCGGCCGAGTCGGGCGGCGCACGTCAGCCGATGCGCGGCGACCTTGGTCTCGTCGAAGCTGAAGACCCACGGCCATGGCGGAGGGGTCTCCTTGGGTGAACGGCGGGCTGCGGCGAGCGCAGTTGCGAGCGTACGGTCACAGGCCCGCGCGTCACCGCTGACGGCATGGGCCAGTGCCTCGGTTGCCAGGAGCCATGCATCGGCGACATCCGGCGTGTCGTCAGCGAGACGCCGGCGCGCGTCGGCGACGTGGTTGAGCGCGACGTGCGGGTTGCCCGCGTGTGCCTCGAACTGGGCCAGTGTCCCGGCCTGATAGGCGACCAGGAGCGGGTTGCCGCTCGCCTTTGCCGCCCGTACTGCCTGGCCGTACCAGGTGCGGGCCGAGCCGAGGTCGGCCATGTCCCAGGCGAGCCACCCCGCGAAGGACGCGGCCTCGCTCGCAGCCTCGGCGAGCCGCTGCCGAGGTGCGCCGGAGCCTGCGGACGAGGCGATCGTCTGGATGAGGCGGAGGTGTCCGTGCACGGATTCGGAGAGGTCACGGGACGGGGTGCCGGCATCCAACCGACGGCTGGCGCTGGTGATCACGCGAAGGGCCGCGACCTGTTGGCCGAGTCCGTCCTCTCGCTCGGGAAAGCCAGCGAGGGGGGTTGTGGCGGCTGCCGCGGCGCTTCGAAGGAAGGCACGGCGATTCACGTCGGCTGCCCCGTTCGGGTGTGCCGAGTGGCTCTCCGCGAGGCCGACGAGGTGTAGCGGGACGCCGAGGAAAGCGGCTGCCGCCCGGAGTAGATCCATCTGGTACGGACCGCGACCTCGCTGCTCGAGCTGCCGTGAGATCCGGCTCTGGTGCACGCCGCACGCCTGAGCGAGCTGACGCTGAGTGACACCCTGTGCATGCCGCGCCTCCCTGACCACCTTGCCGTAGTTCCCGGCCCGGGCTGCCTCTCGGGCCGCCGCTGTCGCCTGCCACATGACCTTCCCCTCCTCGGCTTCAAAGCTACGAGGCGAGCGGTCCCATCACGGGTCGGATATGTGATTCCCGCATCGGCTGATGCGAATTCAGCATCCACGATGGTGACTCGTTCGTAGTCGCGCGTTCACTCAGGGTAAGAGCTTCGCCCGTTAGGGCTTGATCCGGCTTCAGCCGGCCTCGCTCCTGTGCACAACCTGGAGGTATCCGTCGTGCCTACGTTCCGAATCCGTCTGATGGCGGCCGAATCCGCCGTCCCCGTCGCCCGCAAGCGCGTCATCAAGCAGCTCACGCTGTGGTGCGGGCCGCTGAGGGACTCCGACACCGAGATCCTGGCGTTGCTCACCTCCGAGCTGGTGACCAACGCCGTGCGGTACGGGCGCACCACCGTCGTGGGGCTACGCGTGACGGTCACGCCCGCGAACACGGTGGTCGTCGGAGTCGACGACCGCAACCCGCAGGTGCCGACGCGGAAGGACGCGGCAGCCGACGCCGAGGACGGGCGGGGCCTGTTCCTGGTGGAGGCCCTCGCGGACCGAACCGGTGTCCAGGCGACGTCCGACGGCAAGACCACGTGGTTCGAGCGAACGCTCGAGACACCGGTGCTGGCATCCCTGTGGGAGTCTCCCGCGGTCGTCACGGCGGTGGACGACAGTCCGCACTGCCGGCGGGCGCTGCTCGACGCGCGTGTCCGAGCGCAGGTTCCGCAGCCGCGCATCGGGATCCTGCGGCTGCCGCGATTGGCCCGACCGTTCGGCGTGGCCGGCGTGCACGAGGGCGGGAACCGCGTCGACCGCCACCCCTGGCGCCCGGGCCCGTCGGACTGACCGTTCGACCTGCAGCCGGGCAGCTCGTCGGGCTGCCCGGCCAGGACGGACCGTTGCCTCTCCCGGTGAAAGCCATGCCACCGCCCATGAGCAGTGCGGCGGAAGTGCAGCTCAACGGGAGGCCGTCGCTACCGGCGACCCAAGCGCGTTCCGTCCGTGGACATCTTCGATGACTCGAAGCAGGACGTGCGTCCGCCGATCGAGGAGAGACGAGCCGCGTCGACGGCCAGCGCCTGCCTCTGGAAGTCATCAGCGGCGGCGGCCTTGAGCGCGGTCCGTCCCGTAGACCTCGGCGATCTCACGACGTAGGGCGCGCGTCCGTTCCTTGAAGTCTCTCGGACCGTCGGGAGTTTGGGCCGGAGTGAGGACACTGCGAGCGCGTGCCGCTGAGGCCCGTACGCGTTGATTGTCGAGGTCGGGATCGCCAGTGAACGCCAATGCCCGGCGGCGGTCGGCGTCGAGACGAGCGCGGGGAATCGGATTCCCGGTTCCCGCGGCAGACCAGGAGAGTTGGGCATCTGCGTCTGCTGAGGCCGTGCGGGCCGCGTTGTACGCGGCAAAGACCGGGTTGAGCTGGTCGACCGTCGCTGCGTACCAGCGGGTCCACCCCTTGGTCATCTGTGCGGCCAAGGTGTCGCCCCGTGGATTGAAGGCAGGATCGGAGCTGAGCAGGATTCCACGGTTCGCCATGGATGCCACAATTCGGGGGACGTGCTCCGCCAGCACCTCGCTGCTGGCCGCGATGGTCCGCACTGTGTTGAGCAGGTCGGTGACAGTGCTCGGTCCTGCTGTGATCTGGTCGGCCGGTCTGACAGGCCTGTTGAATCCGTCGCGAGGGGTCCAGCCCTGAGCGAAGAGCATGCGGCCGAGGCGGACGGTCATGAACTCTGCTTCACGCAGGGCAACAGGCCGCGCGCCGACAGGCGCGGAGCGGAGACCGGAATGCCAGGACTCGGCTGCGGTGCGCCATGCCCGGCTCGAAGTCCGAAGAGCGGACGCTGCTTCCGCGTAGGGGCGTGCTTCCGTTGATCCGTCTGCTGTGGCGTCCCATGTGTGCTCGATCAGCCGGGCGCTCAACAGGTGGCTGGCTGCCTGGAAATGGGCGAGGTCTCTGATCTCGCCCACGGTGAGGTCCGGTACGGATTGCGCCTGCTGTCTGACGGCGTGGGCCGCGAGCCACTCACAGCTCGCCGCGACCGCGTGCAGTGCAACGTCCCTGGACTCCCCCGGTAGGACAGAGCTCGGTGGCTGGGAGGGAGCCAGAGGAAGCTCTGCGACACCGGGGCCAGCCAACGCCACTGGCGGCCATGCGAAGGAGAAACGGCTGTTGATGCTTGTTGCCGCGAGCTCCAGTTGTCCTGCCAGGACGTTGACGCGTGAGCTGAGCGGCGCCCGGTCACGGGAGTAGCGGCGGACAGGCGGTGAGAGCCTGGCGAGGTGCATAGCCGCGAACCCGGCCATGCTCGCCAGTCCCGCGGTCTCTGCGAGGATCTCGTAGGCGGCGGTTGGCGAGTCGAGGTACGCGGCGTACTGGGTCAGTGGTTGGCCCGTCGGTGCATGGTGGCTGGACAGGATGTCGCGGCCGAACGACAGTATCTGTGCCGTGTCCGTAAGCCGGAGTGCGAGCCCGTCGACCTCCGGTTGGAAAAACGTTGCAGTCCGGGTCAGTTCAGCATTGAGCTTCTCGAGGCTCTGCTGAAGACGGCCGAGCTCCTCATCGCTCGTCAACCTGGCGTCTACAGCCAGCGGTCCGAAACGTGCGATGCTCGGCTGGAGCTGCCGGCAAACCCCCGCTAAAGCGTCGGCCCGGGCCGCGTGGACACCCTCGGAGCTGCGTTCCGCGGTCGTGGCGAGTTCGCCGAGGGCCTGCTGAAGGTGGTCGGTGGCGAGCCCGGTGAAGTGGCCCCAGGTCGGAGCGGATGTCACGGTGCCGTCCGCTCCACCGGCCCTACCGCGTTGCGGAGAGCGATCGCAGCGTTCCTGAGATTGAGCGCCGCTGCATGCCGGTTGTAGACCTCCTCGGGCAGGGTGGCTTCGCGGCCGAGCTGAGCGAGCTCCTCGGCTGCCTTGTCGAGGCGGACCGCGAGGGCGTGGACACCGGCGACATCAACAACTGGCGGCAGTGACGTGTCGGGGGTGGACTCACGAAGCGGCAGATGGTCCTGGGCGCGAGTCGCGTACAGGCTTGCGGTGATCGCTGCGAGCTCGTCGTAGCTGGCGTCCGTCTCAGCCAATGTGGCCAGGGCTGAAGCAGTCCGCGCGGCCTCGAACAAGGAAGCTGACGTGCTGTTCTCGATGGACTGGGCGGTCGTGAGAGGTGTCATGGAAGTCTCCTCAGATCAGTAGGTGCCGCGTATCCAGTGCAACACCTGCCAGCCACGTCGCGTCACCGGACGTCACTCACATGTGGACAACTTGGGCTTGGGATCACTCGATCGGATGGCCACGAAGCAGCGTTGGCGTCGCTGCAGGGAGTCAGCCCGTCGACTGCGGCAAGGTGGTGAAGGTCATCGAAGGGGAGCGGCATGACTTTCAGCGCGATCGGAGTAGAACTGAGCGGGCGATGGCGCGCGGAGCTGCCGTCGGCGTATGCGTCGCAGATCGAGCGGGTGCGACTTGCTGTTGCCGATGGCGACTTCGCGCTCGCGGTGACTCTGGCTGATGAACTACAGCAACGGGCCGCTGCTGAAAGCGGCGCCCTGCACCCGGATGCGCTAAATGCGCAGGAACTGCGGGCCCATGTGAGCTTCTGCTGCGGTGACTTCGCGACAGCGGCGGATATCTACTCGGCGAGCGCGATTGCGTGGGCTGCGCAGGGGCTCGGAGGCGAGACCGTGGCCGCGCGCAATGCGGAGCACTGCCGCTGGAGGGCAGAGGCGGCCGGGGCGGTGCCGGGATCTCCGCTGGCGAGGTCTGTCGGAGGTCGGTGGTGGTACGGCGGGTCGCTCCCGGCAGGGTCGGTGCGCAGCGCCCGCCGGGGCGGTGGCGCGCTGGTGCTCGCGTGTGCCGGGATTCTCGCGGGATTTGCCTTCGGCAGCTCGCCACCGGGCGCGGAGCTGCGAGCCGGGTCGATCAGTGGGGTGGCCGCTTCGGCGGGACCGGTCGCTCCCGTGTTGGTGGAGGCGCTGGACAGGATCCCGGAGCCCAGCGCACCTCCGGTCGCTGACGTGGCCGGCCCGACAGCCGCTGCGACGCAGGCGCCGGAGCCGCGTAGCGAACCTGTTGCCGTTGAGGGTGAGGAGGCTGAGCCCGCCAGTGGGTCGGTGAGTCCGTCCCGGAAGCCAGGGCGCGCTGGTACGTCGACGCTGGCTCGCCCGCGCGACCAGCGTCCGGCCGGTGTGGGCCCGTCGGCGGGTCCTGCGCTGGGGCAGGACTTCGGTGCGCCGCGCTTCTCCAAGGAGTTGTCGGCCGTCTGTGCTGCGGGTCGTGAGCACGGTCGGCTTCCCGAGGTCGTCGAGCAGATGTGTCGGAGAGTTCCCGGCCGTTGAGCGCCCGGTGCGGGACTGCGGTGGACGAGCTTGTCAGGGCTCGAGGTGCCAGTCGCTGGGGACTCGGCCGGGGAGCCGGTGGGCGATGTGGTGTTCGCCCTTGGTACAGCCGGCGAACGGGCCGCGGGGGCCGCGGAGTTCGTTCATGCAGGGGCGGTAGTGGTCGCGGTGCCAGGTGCTGGGGCCGGTGTAGCCGCAGGATGCCGGGTCGGTGAGTTCCTGCCATGCGAGCCAGAGGGCGTGGAGGTGGGCGACGGCGTCCTCGTGTTCGACCCAGCGATGGCACCAGCGGGCGTCGGCGGACGGTTCGCCGAGGTAGCCGGGCACGAGGACACCTTCGACCCACTCGGCGAGCACGCGCAGTTCGGCGTCGCGGTCGGGGGTGTCGAGGAGCAGGATGAACGGCGGGTAGCGCCAGGCGCGGTCGTCGTCGGTTTCGCGCTGCTGAGGCAGAACGGCGGCGGGGCTGCTGAAGGCCTCTTGCAGGGATGCCAGCTGGGCGGTGAGGGACCGTACCTGTGCCTTGAGGTCTTCGACGTCTTCCTCGAGGGCGGCCGGGACGAGGGACGGAGGTAGGTCCTCGGGCCGGTGGCCGGTGTCAGCCACGGCGGGCCGCCTTTCGCTGCTGGTACGCGGTGACCGCGCGCTTGGTGATGGCGGCTTCCTCGGCGGCCATCTCGGGGCCGATATGGGTCATGGTCGGTTCCTCGTACCAGGGGCGCAGTGCGATCTGGGCGACGGGCATGCCGGTGGCGAGGAGGAGTCCGGTGCCGCGTCGCATGGCGCGGATCTGGGCGGGTTCGAGGATCTGTTCGCGGTGCTCGCTGACGGAGTAGGAGCCGCCGTCGCGGCTCTTGGAGTGGGAGCCGCGGGTGATGTCGTGGTTGCCGATGAGGGTGGCGATGTCGGAGACGAAACGCGGGTCGTCGAGGCCGACGCCGACGATCTTCTTGGTTGCGGCGCCCCACAGGGCGTCCATGCCGACTTCGCCCCAGGCCTGCACGCCTTGGCGGTAGGACTGGAGAATCGTGTAGGGGGTGATGCCGCGGGATCCGAGGTGGCTGTAGAGGTCGGGCAGGTCGGCGATCTTGCAGATGTTCGCGGCTTCGTCGAGGATCGCGCGCATCGGTTCGGGGAGCCGGCCGCCGTGGCGTTCGCCAGTCTCGGCGGCCGCGGTGAAGACGGCGTCGGCGATCGCCGCGACGACGGCGGACGCTGCGCCGCCCTTCTTGCTGAGCAGGTAGAGGGTGCCCTTGCTGAGGGCGAAGTCCTCGGGCTTGAACTGGTCGCGGTGGGGGTCGGGCATAACCCAGGCGAGGACCTTCTCGTCGCGCAGCGCGGAGACGGCGGTGCGGGCGTTCTGATAGATGCCGCTCTGCGTCTCCTCGGCGATGTTCACGCTCGACTCGACCTGCTCGGCGAGGACCGGCTCGTGCTCGTACAGGACACGCAACGGCGCCTTCTCGTTCGGGTCGGCGAGCCACCCGAGCACGTCGCGGACGGTGGCGCCGCTCCACCAGGCGGCGCGGAAGTAGCCGACCAGGACGTCGGATGCGCCCTGCGCCCAGAACGGGTCGGCGGCGTCGCTGCGAACCTGGTTGACGAAGTGGCTGGCGAGGCGTTCGGCACGGTCGAGGGTCTCGGCCTCGGCGACCATGTCCCACCACCAGGTGCGCTCGATCTGCGCCACTCCCTGGGTGTCGAGGGCCCAGGTCTGTCCGACGCGGCGCCTGGTGGCGATGGTGGCGGCGTAGACGTCGGGCTTGTTGCTGGTGAGGAGCAGCGCGGCCGGAGCCTCCTGGGCGATCGGGATGGCGAGTGCGGTGGACTTGCCGGCGCGGGGTGCCATGAGCGCGAGGTAGGTGTCCTCGTCGGAGCCGCGCAGTTCGACGCCGGTCGGCAGGTGGTCGCCGAGGAGTACGCCGCGGTCGGCGGGCGGGACGGTTTTCGGCGGGACGCCGCGCAGTGAGGTGCGCAGCCGGGTGGCTGTGCGGGCGGCGGGCCGGGGGGTGAGGTCGCGGACCTGGTGGAGGGTGGCGAGGTGGGAGGCGGTGTGGAACCAGCGGAGCGCGGCGCGGATCCCGAGCGTGATGCCGACGGCGGAGGCCGCGTCGACGAGTGCCGCGCCGATGGCGCTGGCGGTGGGGGAGTGGGGCCAGACTGCGGACCAGTCGCGGACCATGTCGACGACGGTGACGGGGCTGAGCGGGGGAGCGCCGTGCCCGGTGGTCAGGGCACCGAGGGCCGCGCCGGCCCAGGTGGCGGCGGCCAGGACGACGGCGCCGCCGAGGATGATGCCGCCGGCCATCCACTGCCGGTCGTTCTCCGTCATCATCGGCCGGCGGCCTCGTGCTCGAGCGTGTTCCGGTCGGTGTGGTAGAGCCTGCGCTCGGTCGCGGTGAGGCTCATCGCGGCGGCCACGCCGGGCCGGTTGCCCAGTTTGATCAGGTACTTGCCGCGCCCCGGGTGGACCTGGTCGCTGGTGTCGAGGCCGGTGCTGGTGGCGGACGACCACGAGCTGATCATCATGCGTTCCTGTTCGGTGAGCGCCCGCTTGCCGGTCACCCGCTGGAGCTCCTCCTCGGTGGAGGCGCCGATCACCCACGTGTCGCAACGGTCCATCAGACCGCGAGCTTTGGCCCGGTCCTCCTCCGTGGGAAGGGACTCCGGATCGAGCAGGGAGTGCGTGACGTACACGGCGACGTCGTCGGTTGTGCGATTCAGACGGCTGATGGAGTCCATGGCGTCGACCAGACCGGGGCCGGAGCGAAGGGCACGCCACATCTCGTCCATCGGCAGGACCAGCTTGCGGTTCATCAGGCCGATGCTGCGGGCGCTGTCGATGGAGGAGTAGGTGTAGGCCCAGGTGGCGATCATCCCGGCGCTGACCACGTCGTTGCCACGGGCGCGCAGCGCCGAGATGTCGACCGAGACGGCGGGCGCGTCCAGGTCCAGCGGCACACTGGTCGGGCCGTCGAACATGCCCTTGAGCGGCCCGTCGCACAGGTTGTCCAGGCCTGCGATGACCGACCGGGTCAGAGCGAGGTACGCGTCGCCGGCCGCGGCGAGCTTGGCGCGCAGCGGCTCCGGCGCCTGCCGCAGCACGGCGATCACGTCCGGAATGATCGGGTCCGCGCCCGGCACGGCGTCTGCGGCGAGCTGGACCGCGGTGTTCAGCGCGGACCGCTCGATCTCGTTCGGCGCCCGGCCGAGCCCGTTGCG
Organism: Kitasatospora sp. NPDC048365; assembly: GCF_043200835.1. Taxonomy (NCBI): domain Bacteria; kingdom Bacillati; phylum Actinomycetota; class Actinomycetes; order Kitasatosporales; family Streptomycetaceae; genus Kitasatospora; species Kitasatospora sp. NPDC048365. Next base: position 121,706 of record NZ_JBICYJ010000018.1, on the reverse strand, counting down.
AGTGGAGAGCAGCGCACCCAGCGTCTCCAGACGACGGCCGGTCAGCACATCCAGCAGCGCACTGCGCTCGGTGCCCGGCAGGGACGAAAGCCTGGTCTTCAAAGGCCCCGAGTCGAGCGGATTGATACGGCCCAGGCCGTCGCCGATCCGCACCACGCTGCCGCCGAGCTCGCGCACCAGAGTGCTGTACTCGCCCTTCACGTCCGCCGGCACGCACATCAGATGGCCGTACGAGACGTACACCAGGCAGATCCGCTTCACCAGAGCCGACTTGCCGGCACCCGGCTGCGACATCACCCACACACCCGGATTGGTCGTCAGCCGACCCGTCCAGCCCGACGGGTCGATGCACACCAGCTCACCCGTCAGCACATCCCGGCCCACCGGGACACCGTGCGGCGGCAGCCCCGTACCGAGCAGGAACGGGTACAGCCCGCCGACCTGCGTCGTCGGCCCCGTGTGGACAGTGCCCGCATCCTCGACCACCGCGCGGCCACCGAAACGGCCGCCCCAACCCAGCCGGCCCGCGAACACCCGCCGCCGCCGCGAGACGAGTCGAGAGGGCGGGCGGACCACCTCGTCCGGGCGCTGCGCAGCCTCTGACCGGCGTGGTGCCAGCGCCTTCACGTCGATCCCCATACCCGCCGTCACCTGACCAGAGGGTTGTAGCCGACCGGAAGGCCCGCCGCGAACACCGACGCCTGCGCGCCATAAGCTGGCCGCATCCTGATGCCCCGAGTCGCCTTCACCGCACGGTGCAGATCCTGCCGCGCAGCCGGCAGATCCGCGGCCGAGAAGGCCGTCGTGGTCACCATCAGCGTCCAATCGACCACCTGCGCGCCGCTTGCCGCCTGTACCGCGGCCTGCTCCGCACGCTGGTGATCGGCCCGCTGACTCCACCGCGCCCGACCCCGCATTTGCGCCGTCGCCGTCGCCCGCTGCTCCGCGTTGGAGATCTCCCGCTCCAGGACCGCCTCACCCTCGTACGGATCCAGCACCCGGTACGCGAGCGTGATCCGGCGCTGGAACCGGCCGGGAGACAGCAACGGCAGCAGCACGCTGTACGGGATCGGCCGGCGAGGCATCTCCCGCAGCACCCAGGACACCGATACCGCCCCGTCGTGCACGTACTCCTCCCAGCCGTCGTCCGCCGCGACCGGCCCGCACTCACCCCACTGCAGCTCCTGGAACTCCTCCTCCCGGGCATTGAAGCAACCCGGATCGAACGCCGACCGCACGATCCGCCGAAGATCCACATCCGTAGCCCGACGGAACACATCCGTGCCGGTGCCGCTCAGATCCAGCGTGTCCACCACCCGCAGCGCCTCCGCCACCTTCTCTGCCAGGTCCGTCGGCGGGATCGCGGTCGCCATCGGGTCCACCGTCACGCTCATCCACGGCGTCACCGACGCTGTGGCCCGCGGGGTCGTGCGGACCAGTTCGTCGATCGTGTCCCGGGCGAGCTGCGGCGCCTCCGGGCGGCGGCGCAGCCTCACGTCGTCACCCAGTGCCTCACCCGCACCCGGCGTGATCTGGATCGTCACGGACGCGCCCTTGATCTGCTCGTCAGTGCTCATCGCATCCAGTACGGCGCTCCACGTCCGAATGTTGCCGCGGACCGTGTTCGTCGGCGCCATCAGGCTCCCGCCCGGCGCGAGCAACGTCGTCAGCGTCATCCGATCCGTCGCCCGATCGTGCACCACCCCCACCGAGCGACCCGTCGTCGGATCATGCGCAGCAATCAACGCCGACGGCGCACCCACCCCCGGCAAGTCCAACGCAAACGGATGAGGCAGCAGCACCTGCCGAAACGACGTCACCTCCGCACGCGACGCCCGACGCCACGCCAACTGCGCCCAGAAATACGACAACGCCGGCATCCCATGACGCCGCGCCGCCGCCAACGCAGCCACCGCCAACGTCACCGGAACCGTCACCAGCAACGTGCCCGGATGAACGACACCGAGAAGCCCGTCCGCCGTCAACGCGATCGCCACCGCGAACGTCGCATTCCTCGACATCGACCCCAGCCCGAAGCTGCGCCGCGCACGGAACCCCTCGACCCGCAGCACGTCCGGCACCTCATGAATCGTCACGAGCGCTCCCCGCCCTTCCCGAACTCGTCCGCGGCCCGCTGGACCGTGTTGTTCACGCCGTCCAAGACCTTGATCGCCAGCCCGGCCCCTCCCGGTGCCCCGCCTCCCGGAGCGGCACCGGGCTGCGGGCTGCTCGAGCCGTCGGCTCCGGAGACCTGACCGGGGATCACAGCCGACTGCGCCGCCCCCGTCCGGGCCGCCTGAGCGACAGCATCCCCACCGTCACCCGAACGGTCCCCGGAACCCATCGAACGCTCCACGTGGCGAGCATGCTCGACCGCCGTAGCCGGCTCGCCACCGCCAGCCGCGGCCCCATCGCCCACCCCGCCACGCCGCTGCTCAACGAACCCCACAACCGACGCCACGGCGCCAGCTGCGCCGCCGATTGCCATACCCGAACCGACCTCCGCCCCGAGCGGAGCGAAGATCCGGGTGAGCGGCGCCGGCGCGAGGACCGCAAGCACCAGCGTCGCCGCGCCCCGCAGCCACTCCGTGAACGTGGCGGCCTTGCCGAACTCGGTGAACCCCACGCACAGGATCACGGCCACGATCGGCTTGTAGGCGATGCACACCAGGATCGACGTGATCAGCCTCGGCGCCCACCGACGAGTCGCCTCACCGCCCGTCCTGCCAGCACCCGCGATCGGCAGGAGCAGACACTGGATCGGGATCGCGGACTTCCGCAGGTAGATCAGCAGCAGCTGGACCGCCCCGATCAGCAACAGCACCAACAGGTTCGCAGCGACGATTGCCGGGTTGCCCGTTGCCACCACGATCGGGAACATCACGGCGATGATGCGGTCGTACGCGGCCGCGTTGTCGCCGAAGGACACACTGACCACACCGGCCGTGAACTCGTCGCCCGCCTGCAGCAGCAGCGCGACGGCCGACAGCCCGAACACACAGAGCAGCGAGTTCTCAGCCCAACCGGCCATCGCCCGACCGAGATACCGCGACTTCCCCGTGATGGCCATCGCGCCCAGCTGCCACATCACACCGAACGTGGAGATCACCAGGCCCAGCCACACCATCATCCCGGCCAGCGTTGCATCCGTCCCGAAGAGCCCGGTGTCCTCGAGCTTCAGCGAGGGATCCTGCAGTGCGAACGTCAGCGCGGTGCGGATCGCCGAACGGGCGAGATCCTCTGCCGACTTGATCCAATCCCCGACCACAGAGTTCCAGACGTTCGCCCACTCCTCCTTCACCGCCTTGTCGGCAGCGGCGCCAGCTTGCCCGCAGTAGTCGGTGCCAGCAGCTGCGTCGACGAAACCCAAGGCAGTCGTGCCGCAACCGAACTCGGTGATTGCGCCAACGATCCCGGTGTCGTCAGCGAGTGCTTGCGGGGCGGCGGCTGTTCCACCGGCTGCGACCGTGAGAGTGAGCAGGAGCACAGCGAGCAGGCGCTTCATGATGCCTGCCTAATGGCCGTCCAGCCCAGGGTATTGAAGGCAGCGTCACCCGGTGCAGCGATTGCAGGCAGGGGCGAGTTCCCGAGCTGCTCCTTGAGGTGCTCTGCGGATGAGATGGAGAACTTCCAATCGCCGTCACGCCACGAGACTCCGAGAGCACCCACCTGGTAGGCGAGGCTCTCGGGCTTGAGCTCGCCTGGCCTGAGTGACAGGCGCGTGACCACGTAGGCAAGAACCTCGTCCGGCGTGGTTTTGATGATCCTGAAGCCAACCATGTCCGCTTGCACGAATACGCCGCTTGGCAGCGGTCCGGTGCTGGGGAGCTCCAATGACTTGCGGTAACCCGCTTCCGCCTGCGCGGCGTTCTGTCGAACCTTGAGTTCTCGATCCGGGGAGCGGTCTGATCGCGGCATGTAAGCGTCGTAGAGGGCCAAGTGTTCATCTGTGAGGCTCCTGGTGCCGGACATCCTGATTGACGATGCCGCGAGGACCATTCCCATGGCACCGTCTGTGGTGGCAGGAAATCCGACCGGGCGCCCGTTGGCGGCTTTGCCGCTGCCTTGCGGAAGTGCTGACCACCTCACGGGCTCCGTCCAGGTGGACGGAATCGTGTACGACTGCATCGGCTTTGGAGAGAGAGACGCCGACACGGCGGGAGGCGGCGCGGTGGCCGCCGGCAGTTGCTCGTCGCTGGTCAGCGCGGAGTACGTGGTCAACACCACGACAGCGGCCAAGACTCCGCCAGCGGTCCACAGGGCCGCAGAGCGTCCCCTCCGCCTCCTCATGTCAGCCCGCAATGCTGTTGAGGATGCTGATCAGCGAGCCGGCGATGAGGATCGCCGCGATGCCGCCGCCCATCCACTTGAAGGGCTCGCTTCCGCCGCCGTGGCGGCTCTTGTCCACGACGGCGAGCTTGTAGAGCCCGAAGCCGGCGGCGGCCACTCCGGTGAGGACGACGAGCCACAGTCCGTAGCCGAAGAGCTGTGAGACGGTGTTCTCGAGGCCCGGGATCTTGGTGGGCTTGGCTTCCGGGATCAGGCTGCCGCTCACGGCGGCAAGGTGTGTCATCAGCACCGGTCAAGGTCCTTCCAGTTGGCGTCGCAGCTGTGCTGCGGCGCGCGCCACGGTCGGGTCGTTGAGGGCGTCCCCGGGGCGCTCGACTGCCCGGAGCGCCGGGAGGTAAGGCAGCGTGATGGTCCCGGCCAGGCGGGAGCTGAGGGCGCGCAACCGGTAGCGGGCTGCGGCTGCTGGCTTGGCGGGGATGTCCGCAAGAAGTACGAGCCACGGGCGGGGCAGGTCGGCAGGCGGCCAGCCGCGCAGGATCGTCTCGACCAGCACTGTGCCGTACACGGTGGTGGGGGAGACCAGTACGGGCTGGAGCCCGAATGGGATTGGCTCTCCCGGGTGAAGTCCGCGAGCGCGGGGCCCGTCACCGTCGGCCGAGTCGAGCATACGCAGCACGGCGGCTGCGCCGATGTCGTACCCGTGGACCGGGATGACTCCGTATCCGCGTCGTGCTGCGCCCTGGTGGTCCTCCGGCCCACCGGCGCCATCTGATGTCGCACCAGAACCTCGTGGCGATACCGCCGTTGTCCGTAGCATCGTCCCTCCCGCGACTACAGAGAGTTGCGTGATCACTCGGCCACGTAGAGTAACAACAGTTGCGATGCGAAGGAAATCCGTTACCGCTCGATCGGGTTGGTGGTCATGTCCCACGGGGGAGTTGTGAAGCGAGCAAGCCTGGCCTGCGCGGGGCTCGCCGCCGCGATTGCTCTGCTGCTCGTTGCCGGTCTCGGAGCGTTGGCCTCAGCGAGTGCTTCCACTCCGGGCGTCCAGGCGCTCGACGGTGTGCCCGCCGCCTACAGGCCCTGGCTTCAGCGCGCGTCGCAAGAGTGCCGGCTTCCTGCGCTGAGCCCGGCGCTGCTCGCGGCCCAGCTCCAGCAGGAGAGCGGGTTCCGAGCCGAGGCGGTCAGTCCGGTCGGGGCGGTGGGCCCGGCGCAGTTCATGCCCGGCACGTGGGCGACCTGGGGCCGGGACGACGATCGCAACGGAGTCGCGTCCCCGCACGACATCGGTGACGCGGTGATGGCCCAGGGCAGGTTCATGTGCAGTCTGCTCGGGCAGGCTGGTGCATCGGGAATCGCCGGAGATCCACGGGCACTGGCACTCGCGGGTTACAACGCCGGCTGGGGCGCGGTCGAGCGCTTCAGCGGCATCCCTCCGTACCCCGAGACACAGCACTACGTGTCGAGCATCCTCGCAAGCATGGCCAGCTTCCAGGGCGGAGCCGTCGCGGGCCACGGAAGCGGAAACTCGGCGGTTCGACGTGCCCTCACGCAACTCGGCGTGCCGTACGCCTATGGCGGCGGCAGCCCGTCCGGGCCCGGAACCGGATTCTGCGCCGACGGCAACGGCTACCTCGACGGTCGGTGCGTTGCCACCACGACACTCGGCTGGGACTGCTCCAGCCTCGTGCAGTACGCCTACTGGCCGACCAGGCGCCTTCCACGCACCGCCGCCGAACAGTACGCGGCCACGGCCGACCGGCCGGTAGCCAAGTCCGAACTCCGTTCAGGCGACCTCCTGTTCTGGAGCCGCGGAGGCGAAGCATCCATCTACCACGTGGCGATCTACGTCGGTGAGGGGCGGATCGTCGAGGCGCCGAAGACGGGCGACGTCGTGAAGGTCGCCGACGCGTCAACCATGCCGGCGGCGGACTACTTCGGTGCGACCCGGCCGTGAACGTCGCGAGCCTGACCAGCAGCAGAATCCGGGTCTTCCAAGGCTTCGGATGGTCCTGGTGGAGGACCGCGGTGCTGCTGCGCCGCAGCGTCAGTTCCTGGTGTTCGCAGCCGTGTTCAGGATGCGCGCGAGGCGGTCGGATACTCGTGCGGCGACCCGGGGCGCACCGGGAGTGATGCCGGATGCCCGTATCGCTGCGAAGAGGCCGGTCGCCAGATCCATGGGGCACGAGGATCTCGAGGTCAGACTGCATCCCAGGTGCCGCGCAGCGTCGAGCGTCTCTGCACCCCGGCCCGGCGGAACAGCTTGCGTCGGCGTCTCCATCGGGCAGCCGGACGGCGATGGCCAGGTCGCCTCGAACGAAAACTCCGACACGCCGCCGTGTCGGCGATCGTGCACGGACAGGCGGTTCGCCGATTCGAGCAGGATCGTTGTCGCCGCGCTCCGCTCCGTTTCGCCGGCAGGTAACGGGCCGGAGAGCTGGAGGCAGCCGCAGTCCAGCCGCGCAATCCGGACACCGCTTGGCAGATGCGGCGACAGAGCGACCGCCGTCTCCTGCGGGGTCCGGATCTCCGGACTGTTCATCATCGGGCGCCTCGGCGGCCGCACTGGGTCTGGTTGCCATACCTGGACTCCCTGGAGCCCGTCACCGGCGTCGGGAGGGGCGGATGACAATGCTGTGGGAGCGGTCGCAGAGGCGGAAGCTCAGCCGGACCTCGCCGTGGCGCTTGAACAGGTCCTGCACACGGTCGACGGCTCCATCACCGAAGAAGACCTCGTACGCGGCATACTGCGTGTGCCCGATGGGGAGCGCCCGAACGGAGTTCCAGACAGCGGACACCGCGTCGTCCAGCCGGCTGAACTCGGCCAAGGCCGTGATGCCCTCGATCTCGGTCTCGTAGCGGAGACCTGCGGCCCGCGCTGGACTGATCACCACGCGTTCCTCCATTCCATGGACAAGAGCTCGGCAGCCCCTTCTGGAGATCAACACGGATGCCACGTGTCGACCTCCCCATGGTCGGCCAGACCGGGCGCTATCTGAATGCCATGCATGAGCCTCTTGTATGCCGCTTTGCTGCCATTACAGTCGGAGAGCCCATCTGAGTGCTCCTCATATGGCAGATATACGGCTACTGTTGAGAGTGAGGTCAGCTAGCCCTGCTGGAGGCGAGTCATGGCGCGGCAAACCGGGAACATCGCACTCAAGAGCGCACGCAACGCTGCAGGCCTGAGCAGTCAGAAGGCGCTCCTCGTCGCACTGCGGAACGCCGCTCTCGAGCTCGGCCTGGGGGACGTCAGTATCAGCCCCCGACAGGTCGCGCGATGGGAGTCCGCAACGCCTGGCTGGCCACGATCCGAGTATCAGAAGCTCCTGGTCCACGTGCTCCGGCTGCCTGTTGAACGGCTCGGCTTTCGACCTCCATGGGCCAGCGACACGCCGGCCATCGAGGATCCCGTGGGGGCACCTGCGCGGGTGCGTTCGTCTGCCACGGCGATTCGCTCCGGTGGCGCCCAGCCGGACACGATCGGCGCCGACTACGCAGTGGTCACTGATGCGCACCGTCGCATGTACTGGTCCGTCAGCCCGGCCACGCTGCATCAGGCCGTCGCGGAGCACGCCAACCTCGGCAGTGAGCTTCTCAACGAGACGAGGGGAGTTGCCCGCCGGATTCTCGCCACCGCACTCGCCGAGTCGCTACTGCTCTGCGGCCGGATCCAGTTCTTCGACCTGCGGCAGCCCGAGCAGGCGGACGGGACCTATCTGAGGGCGCTGCAAGCGGCCGGTGAGGCGGATGACGCCCTGCTCGGCGCCGCGATCCTCGCGCACATCGCGTTTGTCCCAGGCTGGCAGGGACGCCGTGCGGATGCCCAGGAGCGGATGCAGGCAGCACGGACGTACGCCCGTCGCGCTCCGGCCTCGACCGAGCTACTGGCATGGCTCGATGCTGTCGAGGCCGAGTGCCTCACCCGATGCGGCGACCACCAGGGCGCGCTCCGGCTGATCTGGCGCGCCGAGGAACTGCTTGCCGACGGAGCCGATCGCCCTGCCAGCCCGAGCTGGATGACGTGGTTCTCGGCGAATCGGCTCGCCGCGTTCAAGGGCAATACGGAGCTCGCCGCCGGGCACCTTCCGCAAGCTCGCACCACGCTGCAGGGAGTCCTCGAGGCTCTTCCAGCGAAGGACGGAAAACAGAGGGTGGTCGTGCTTGCCGACCTTGCCACAGTCGAGGCAACCGCGGGCAGGATCAGCGAGGCATGTGCCCTGCTCGGGCAAGCGCTCGATCAGCTCGACCTCACGTGGTACGCGACGGGAATGGAACGCGTTCGAGAGGCTCGCCGCACGCTGACCGAGTGGTCGAGCGACCCGCAGGTCCAGCGGCTCGATGACCGGCTGTACAGCTGGTCGGCGACCGTCAGCTCACTTCAGCGTTGAATTTGGCAATCAGATCCGGGAGTTCGGCCAGCGAGTCGATCCGGAACGTCGCCTCGGCAGCCGCTGGGTCGTGTTGCTGGATCCAGCCCCAGGGACCCCGGCGGATCAGCGCAGTCCGCATGCCCGCAGCTGCGGCGGGGAGGATGTCGTTGTCCAGGCGGTCGCCGACGTAGAGGATCTCTTCGGCCAGGGTAGGAGTGACGGCCGAGACCCGGCGGAAGAATTCGGGGTCGGGCTTGCTCGCGCCCCAGTCGTCCGAGGTGCCGATGAGGTCGACATCGCCCGTGAACAGTCCGCGCAGGATCCCGCCAGCGCGGACGGTCTGATTGCCGGCGATGGCGAGCCACAGACCCTCCGCCCGAAGGCGGGTCAAGGAGCGGCGAACGTCGGGATAGAGGTCGTCCTCCCCGAACCACTCAGCCTTGCCGGCAGCGGCGCGGCGCTCGCGCTCCTCGTGCAGGTCGAATCCCGGCCGGAAGACCTGGAAGGTCTCGCGGTAGTCCAAGCCGCGGGCGATCGTGGCGCCGAATTGTGCGACGAAGGTATGCCGAGGGACCCCGAGCCAGTCGGCCCACGTGCCGTACTCCCGGCTCTCGTCCACGAGACACTCGCCGACATCGAACACCACGGCCTTGATCGTCATGCAGGTCAGCCTATCCAGTGGTCCTGGAGGGCGATCACCAGTGTCAGAGGCCTACCTGGAGCCGGCAGTCTGGACGGCCCCCGCCCGAGGTACGGACATTGGGTGCGATACGCGCAGGGAAGCGGCGGCAGAAGCCTTCTCCCGCCCGTGCACGAGCGCCTATCTGGTACCCCGGCCTCGTGCCGGCACCTGGTCGGTGCTGCCGGCCTTCCGGCCGGGACCGGCCTCATAGGGTCAGCGTGCCCGGGTGGAACGTGAATAGATACAGCCACGCCTCCCGCGCGTCGGCTTCGGCCCGCACGGCGGCGGGACTGGACGCGGCGGTGCGCCGTGGCGAGGAGTCCGAAGCCGCGCCCTGTGGTGTTGAGGGATCGGCCCTACGGGCAGGGGTTGCGTGCGAGGGCGCTGCTGGCGGCGTACAGGCCCTCGGGACTGCCGCAGTCGAGAAGCTGCCCCGAATCAGTTGGATGAGCACGTCGTGGTCGCGGGCGAAGGCGGTGATGGCGTCGGTTGCCCGCAGCTCGCCGTCGACGGCGGGCTGGACCGCGGCGAAGTACGGCAGCACGGCAGCCGGGAGCAGGGTCCTGCTGATGTTGATGTGCGCGGTGCCGTGCCCGCGGTCGCCGGGGTTCCAGGCCCGTACCGAGTCCATCAGCGGCCGCGCCCTGGTGCCGGAGTGGTGTTGGACCACTCCGTAGCGCAGCGGCTGGTCGGAGGGGCGGACGGCGACGGCGACCGCGCCCGCAGTGCCGGCGTCCCGGCGGGCGGCCGCGAGGTCCGCGAGGTCCGATCCCTGGTCGGGGCGCAGCAGGAGGTCGTCGCCGGAGACGAGGAGGAAGTCGTCGTCGCCGATCCACCCGGCGGCGCAGATGGGGGGCAGGGCGGTGCCGTAGTGGCCGGTGTCGCGGGGTTGCTCGATGACGGTGGTCTCGGCGGCGATCGGCGTGGCGATCGGTGCGTACTTGTGCTGCCAGCCGCAGGCGGTGAAGTAGCGCTCCATCTCCGGGTCGGGGGTGAGGAAGTGGCGGACCTGGCGGGTGCACTCGCCGGGGGCGGTGACGACGGCGATCCGCTCGGCGACGGCGGCGATGCAGTCGGCGACGGTGTAGGACAGCAGGGGTCGGCTCCAGACGGGCAGCAGGCACTTGGGGGTCGTCTTGCCGATGGGGAAGAAGCGGCTGCCGACGTCGGCGGCGGCGATGACGGCGGTGAGTCCGGGCATGATCCACCTCTCGTGGGGTCGAGCGGGTTCGGGTGATCGTGCGCTGGTCCTCGGGCGGGAGCGTGAGTCAGTGGGCCGGGTGGGTCGGCGGGTCGAGCAGGAGAAGCGAGGGCGCGAGTTCCTCGAAGGAGCGCTCGCTGTCGGCCCGGGCGGGCAGGAGGGACCAGTTCGGTCCGGTGGCACGCCAGCGGGTGTAGTCCTCGGTGAGGTAGTACCGCCCGGCCTGGGAGGCGTGGGCCTGCAGCGCCTTGACCTTGTCGTCGATGTAGGGCGTGATGTCGACGAGGACGGAGGTGGTGAAGTCGTGATGGGGGGCGTGCGGTTTGCCGTGCAGGATCGTGGTGCAGGTCGGCACCCGGGCGGCGGCGTTCAGCGCGGCGCGGGCGACGGCCCGGTGGTCCTGATGGTCGTTGCCGCCGTGGGGTGCGTGGGTGAGCAGCACGGTGCAGCGCAGCCGGGTGAGCGCCGTCTCGATGGCGGTGACGAGTTCGCGGTCGGCCTCCAGCGCGCCGTCCTCGAAGTCCAGGCACTCCACGGCGATGCCGGTGTCCTGGTAGCAGGCCCCGAGTTCCACCAGTCGCTGGGTGGGGTTCAGGGTGATGCCGGCGGCGCGGTCGGCGACGGACACGCCGTTGGCTCCGTGGGTGGCCACGATGACGGTGACGGTCGCGCCCGCGTCGCTCCAGGTGCGCAGTGTCCCGTAGAACATGAGCAGGTCATCATCCGGATGGGCGACAACGGCCACCACGCGGGCGCTGGCGGTCAGGGCGATCGACATGTCCACTCCCCTTGGAGTCGCCGGAGGGCCGAGGCCGCCGGGCGGCGTACGGGGTCTGGCGGCGGATACCCATCACACCGCCGTACCGCGAGCCGGGGGAGGGCCCATGAGGGGGCCGATGGACGGCGGGAGGGCGCAGGCCGCGCGGTGCCGGGCGGGCTGAGGCGGGTGGCGGGTCCGTGGCAGTCGGGGCCGGTGGGACGGTCCGTGCCGCGTGGGCGGCGGGAGGGCGCAGGCGGGGCAAGCTAGCACAGCCGGGCCGGTTGCGCAGACGGGGCCGGTCGGGGCGATCCGGTCTGCCACGATGGTCGGGTGACCGCCACCGATGCCGCAGCTGTTGAGTTCTTCGACGCCCGGGCACTGCGCCTGGAGCAGGTGCCCGTTCCCCGGTTGTCGTCCGAGGAACGAGCGGCCATGGACCGATTCTGGGACGAGGCCGTGGCCCGGCAGCCAGCCCTGTTCGACGGCCCGGCGGTGGCCTGTATCGGAGTCGAAGCGAACGACGACGATGCCGCCCTGGTGCTGTCGTGGGCGCCGGTGACCTACCGCTACCGCGCGCTGCGCCGGATCGAGGGCTGCTCCTGGCTGCCCGCGTCGATCTTCGTCACCGTGCTGCAGCCAGTGGAGGGCGGCGGGCTGGTCGTCGGCCGGAGCGCCGACTTCACTGTGCACCCCGGACAGTGGGCACTGCCCGGCGGATCGGCAGAGCCGCCGACCGACGGCAAGAGCCTCGACCTGGCGGCGCTGCGGCGGCACGCCGCGCAGGAGCTGGTGGAGGAGATCGGTGTCACCGCCGATCCGGAAGACATGACCGTGTGGGGCGTCACCCGCGGCGAGCACGGCAACATCGGCGTGCACTTCCTGGCCCCGCCGGTCCCGACCTCCCTGGTGCTCAAGCACCACGAGATCCTGGCCGAGGAGGAGCACGCCCGCGGCGCCGGTCCCGAGCTGGACCGGCTCGCGATCGTTGGCAGCGTGCAGGACCTGACCGGTCTCGGGCGCTGCGCCGACTTCCTGCCGATGGTCGTCTCCCGATATGCCGGCGAGCGCACCCAGGCCTGACCACTCCCGGCTGGATCCCGGCCGCCGGGGCTTGTCGGCCCTGCCGTCGGTCCGTCGGCCCCCCCCTGTGAGCCCTGCCGCCGTCGGTGCCCGCCGGGCTGTGATGGCCACCGGTGCAGATGCGCTGCACCAGGACCTCACACCTGGGGGACGCCATGTCCGTACGCTCCCGAGGCCCCGTCACTCCGCCACCCGCCGCCGTGCGGCGACCGGGCGGCGACGAGTTCGCCGGCCTTCCGCCCCTGCTGCCGCACCTGGCCTATCTCGGTGCCGCCCTCGACGGACGCATCGTCGGCACCGATCCGGCAGCGGGCGGCGAGATGCCGCAGTGGGTCGAGCAGGAAGCCCTCGCCCTGTGGCAAGCCGAACGCACGGCCGAGCCGCTCGACGCACTGACCGTCCGCCGCCCGGGCCTGGACCTGGCGGACGCCTACCGGATCCAGTGGGCCGGCGCCGCCCACCGGATCACGGCCGGGGCCCGGCCGGGGCCCGGCCGATCGGCCACAAGGTCGGCCTCACCTCCGAGGCGATGCGCCGTCAGATGGGCATCGACGAACCGGACTCCGGCATCCTCCTCGACTACATGGCCGTCCCCAGCGGGGCCGAGCTCGCCATCGCCGACCTGGTGTCCCCGAGGGTCGAGACCGAGTTCGCGTTCCGCCTCGGCGAGGACCTGACCGGCGAAGCGGTCGACGTCGCCGCCGCACGCGGAGCAGTGTCCGAGGTGATGGTCGCCCTGGAGGTGATCGACGTCCGCGACATCAAGGGCTGGCCCGTGCGAAAGGCCTCTGTTCCTCCGACACCTTGAGAACCTCCGCGTGCCCGACGCCATCAGCTCGGCGGGGCGGGTGCTTCAGGGCTTCTTGTCGGCTGCTGGCTCATCCTCCTGCGGGAGGGCTAGCTTCTTCACGGCAAGGCCAGCGTGGCGCGCCCGCAACGCCTGGCCCGTGTCGTAGGTGAAGAGCTTGACCGGGCTGGCAGCTATCGGCTGGACGGCGAGAGCTCGATCAATGATCTCGTCGTCCGTGTCGGGCAGCCGCACGTGGCCCGGCGGGTCAACGAGCACTTCGACGGTGACCTTGGGGTGGGGCAGGCCGCCAGCTGCTGTCTCCGAGAAGTCAGGTTGGCGGTAGACCGCAGAAGAAACGCCGCTCCGGAAGAGGCCGTCCAGGACGCCGAGCGTGTGTCCGGCGCGCCAGCGAACGTGCCGGTCCCGGCTGTCCTTGAGACGGTCGAGCTCGTCGATCACCGCTATGGGAACCATGAGGTTCAGGGTGCCGTCGAAGACCTTGGTCACGTCCCGGAAGCTGAGCAGCTCCAGCTTTTCAGGGTGCCTGAAGAACATGCTGGTATCGAAGACGACATTGAGCGTGGGCTGGACTCGGAAGCGAATTGCCTGGCTCAACGACGCGACGGCGATGGCGAGGTCCTCGGTCCGTTGCCTGAGCTCAATGTTCAGCATGCCGTTTGCGAGCCGCACCAGGTCAGGCGAGGCAAGGACCTCCAACTTGCCGAAGATCTGCTCGTACCGGCGGGTGAAGACCAGACTGTCGACGTCCTTCGGGGCGAGGAGTGGGGCCAGTAGGCCTGCAGCTTCGTCGGCCCACTCCAGGTACGAGATCAACCGCTCGAACGCAGTATGCGGGCCGCTGGTGTAGAGGTTGCTCACCTTCTCGTGAACCCTGCTGAGCGTGACGAGGAGGTGGTCCCGGTCTGTGCCGGGGCGGAGGGTGAGGTGCATGGCGGGATGATGCCAGCGCCTCGGGGTCCACCTACGGCCTTTCCCGTAAGCCCCCTCATGAACGACGAGAAGGCCCTGCCCTGCCCTCAGCATGACGCCGAACCGCTGGGGCCTTCTGCATTCCTCAGCTCGGTCGGCGCCGCCACGCCACAACCTGCCCGGCCAGCATCAGCGCCACGCCGACCACGAGCAGCAGCACCACCGTGTCCTGCCGACCCGACAAGGCCGAGGTGCACACCAAGCCGCTCGCGTGAATGCCCGTCGGCTGGAACACCGACCCGCAGTCGTCGCTCACCGGCACCAGGCCCATCACCGCGCCCGCCACGGTCAGCACCCGGCCAGGCCACCGCAGCGCCGCCGACACCCGCTCCACATCGCCCATGGCCCCGCAGCCTCCCAGCCCGGTGCAAGGGCCGGTGGGCGGGTCGCCGAATCGTGACCCGCCCGCAGTCACGCCGAGCGATGCCCGACGCCCTACGCCACCGGTCCGATCCCGCCGGGCCCGGGATCCACCGGCGGCGCAGGTGCCCGACCGAGCGCCTTGCTCAAGAACCCGCCGACTGCCGCCGTGTCCCCCGTCTCGCTCGTACGCAGGAGGAACATCCGGATCAGCACGACCAGAACCGGTCCCACGAGCAGCCCCATCGGCCAGTAGTGGCCGGCCACCCCGAACCAGATCGCGCCGCCGATGCAGCTCAAGCTCACCAGCACGCCAGCGGCCACGCCCACAAGGTGCTGTCGATCGGCGTCCTTGAGCTTGGCCATCTCCAGCTCGTGGAGCCGTTCGCCGTCCTTGAGCTTGGCCATCTCCAGCTCGTGGAGCCGTTCGCCGTCCTTGAGCTTGGCCATCTTTAGCTCGTGGAGCCGTTCGCCGTCCTTGAGCTTGGCCATCTCCAGCTCGTGCTGGAGCTCCGCCCGCTTGATGCTCAGCTGCTGTTTGCGCTCGGCCTCTTGGTTCAGCGTGGCCAGCATGGTGACGACACGCGGCGTGGGGATGTCGCCCAACTTCTCGGCCATCTTGCTCGCCTGCTCGAACGCCCTGCTCTGCCACAGGTCGTCCGGTTCGAAGCCCTCCCCGTACTGCTCGTCCTCAGCCACGATGCTCCCCGGTGGGCCTGTCCGTCAGATCGTCGCCCAGAGCCCCACTCGTCGGGGTGGGCAGTTGGTCGAGCCGTTCCAGCAGTTCGACGAGGCCCCGGTCCAAGGTGTCCACGATCTCTTCCAACGAGGCCTCGTCGAGTTTGCCGAGCGCTGTGAGGTCGGTGTTCAGAAGCTGCCGCACCTGGTCCCGGACGAGCTCGGGCGAGCGGGTGGCACCGGGGCCTGTGTCCTCGTCGAGGCCCGCCTCGCCACTCAAGACGCGCGGCAGGAACCCTTTGAGACCGAATGCGCCGGTACTGCGCCATCGGTAGAAACCGGCTGAGCCGAGTTTGGGCTTGAGGGAGTCGAACGCGGAAAGCCCAGGGTCACCGCCGACACGCGGCGAGTTCAGCGGGGCAGAAAGCCCGCCGCGAAGCTGCAGCGGGCTGAGCAGGCTGTACGCGGTGCCAGTATTCAGCGCCGCTTGGCTGATGTCCTCATTCTCGTTCAGGTTGCTCGCTAGCCTGTCCATCTTGGCGGCGGTATCGCGGAACGAGGCGAGGATCCGTTCGACGGCGTCTTCGGCAATGGCCCGCCGAATCTTTTCGGTGGCCTCGATCGCCAACTTGCCGAAGGGGTCCTGTGGTTCGCCCGCCTTGAGGCTCTGCGTGATCCGTCGGAGGCCTGCACCGTGCGACTCAATGTCGTCCGCGGCGCCACGCAGGCTGGCCGCGCACTCCGCGAGCTGGGCGAGGTCGATACTGAAGCCCTGGCCGCCGGAGCCGCCAGCCGGGGTAGGGGGGATCGTCTGCGCGGCCTGATCGGCCATATCCTCGATCGGCCGGACAACGGTTCGGGCGAACCTGGCGGCCGCCGCCTCCAGCAGCTGGTTCAAGATCTTGCGGCGCACCCGCAGCGCCGCCGCCGCGCGCCACGAACCGGCAGCTGAGGCTTTCGCAAACTGGGTCTGGGAAACGGCGAGTTGCGTGATGACCTGGGCCTTGGTCAGCTCGACCACTACCGCTGCCGCACGCAGCACCTTGGCCGCCATGTGGCAGGTCTCGGCGGTCACCCTCGAGTACCCGGTGACGGTGCTCCACAGCTCGGCGAGCTTGTCGGCGGAGTCGCCCCGGTAGACCTCGTGCAGCCGGGCGAGCGCCGTGTCCGCCGCCGCCTGGGCGCTGTCCAGCGCCTCGGCGAACTCCTCCAACTGGTCTGCCAGTCGCCTGAGTTCGTCCTCATCGGCCCCCGGGAAGCGCACGCCAAGCAGGGCGATGACGTGATCGAGTCCCGGTGGTGGTTGCACAGCCATTGCCGCCCCCAGCTGCCCGCGACAGTCGTCCGGTCGCGCACTGCGACGATACACACGCGCGGCGGCACTTACCACTGGATCGCAGTGACCTCAGGGCGGCTGCACGCCAGTACACGGCAGTGACCCACGGCAGCGCCGCGCCTTCAGCTGCCCAGCCAGCTCGTAGGCCTCGGCGACCTCTACCAGCCGGGCCTGCTTCCGCAGCGCCCCCTCGATCAGGGAGAACCGGGCGCCGTCCTGGTCGCCGGACCGCGGCCGCCACTCGTACAGGCCCAGAACTGACGCAGCTCCTCCCGTTCGAATTGGTGGACGACGTGCTGGAACGAACCATGACGGTGCAGCGCAGACTGCGTCTGATCCCCTCTCGCGTCGGGGTGTACTTCGTCCTTGCGATGTGTCTCTTCCCGGACGCCGGATACCTGCGCGTGTGGAGTCACCTGGTTGCTGGGGTGCGGGACCTGGTCTCGTGGATCCCTTCGGAGAAGGCACTGCGCGAGGTGCGCCGGCGCCTGGGGCCTGCACCGTTCCGGGAGCTGTTCGAGACCGTGTCCGGCCCGCTGGCACAACCTTCGACGCCCGGAGTGAGCTACCGCAGATGGCGAACGGTCGCCTTCGACGGCTGCAGCTCCCTGGAGGCCCCCGACAGCCTCCGGATCCACGAAGCGCTGGGAAAGACGCGCCACCACCGGGGAATCGAGGGCATCCCGCACGTCCGCCTGATGGCCCTGTGCGAGACCGGCACCCGCGGCCTGCTCGGATCGGTGTTCGGACCGACGAGCACCGGCGAACCCGACTACGCGAGGCAACTGCTGCCGCTTCTGGACGAGAGCATGCTGCTTCTCGCCGACCGGAACTTCTCCGGCGACGAGTTCCTGAACGACGTGGCCGGCACCGGAGCCCAGATCCTGGCACGGCTCGCCTACCGTCGCCGCCCGGCCGTGATCGCTGTCCTGCCGGACGGGTCCTACCTGACCCGCCTGCGCGGCCGCACCCTCCGGATCATCGAGGCCGATGTGACAGCCGACTGCGCTGACGGCAGCCGCTTCGCGGACCGATACCGGCTGGCGACGACGCTCCTGGACCACCGGACCGATCCGGCGAACCGGTTGATCGCGCTCTACCACGAGCGATGGGAGGTCGAACTGTCCTTCCTTGCGCTCAAGGACACGCTCTTCGCAGGCCGGGTCATGCGCCCCCGCGACCCGGTGGGCATGCAACAGGAACTCTGGGCACTCCTGGTCGTCTACCAGGGCCTTCGCCGCGCGATGGTGGACGCAGTCGAGTCCCGGCCGGGCACAGACCCGGACCGCGCCAGCTTCACTGTCGCGCTCCACGCGGCGACTGAGCAGGTGATCACTGCGCATGGAGTCCTCGATTCAGACGGCGACCAGGGCGGCATCACTCTGGCCGTGCTCGGGGCACTACTGCCGCCCCGCCGTGCACGTACCAGCGCCAGACTCGTAAAATGCCCGGTCTCGAAGTACACCCTGGTCTCTCAGGACCGTCCCCGGAAGAGCCAAAGGATCAGCCTCATCGGCATCGCCGTCCTCCGGCGCGACGAGATCGAGCCCGACGACCTGGGCTTCAGAGAGCGCACCCTCCGCCTCCTGCGCACCGACCCCGGCCGAGCCTGGAGAACCGTCGAGATCAGCCGGGCGCTCGGCATCACCGTGACAGCGAAGTACCGCAGCCTGTGCACCCAGATCAACCAGTGGGCCGAGCAGACCATGCTGATCAGAGAGGGCCGAGGTCGATACCGGATCGCACCTGAATGGCTGCCACCGACAGACTGAAGGCTGATTAACTTGACTTCGTGCAGGGCGGCTTAACTCCGCGGCATTGGCTGTTCAAGACGGAGCTGATCAAGCCCCGACGGCCCTGGCGGACCCTCTCGCAGGTCGAGCTCGCCACCGCCGAGTGGATCGATTGGTACAACCACCGGCGACTTCACGGTGAGATAGGCCACGTCCCGCCCGTCGAGTACGAGAACACCTACCACCTCACAACCGCAAAACCACAGGTCACAACCACAAGCTGAGGTCTCTACCGAACCCGGGCGATTCACCGACCCCTGGGTGCGTCCGGCTGGCAACGGGTGGGTGGCGAGCGAGGGGGTGCAGGCTATTGGGACGCGGCCGCGGCGGATGCGGTGCTGTAGGGGGTCAGGTCCCGGTCCGGGTGGTGCGCCGCTTCAATTCGGCCTCGGTGACGACCTCCACGCCGACGGCGTGACGGCCGTGGAGGCCGGCCAACGCCCTGGGCGCAGCACTATGGCATCTGGGCCGCCGGTGGTGTGGTGAGGCGCGTGGGATGGGTAGGTCCGGGGCGGGGGTGGCCCGGGCCCCGGGCCCGAGAGTTGTGAACGAGGTGGGTGGGCAATGGCGCCGATCGTGCTGGTGCACGGGATCTTCAATTACGTCCGCGGGGCAGCTCCGGAGCAGGCGGCGGCACGTCGGCTGGCCGATTGCCGGCCCCGGCTGGTCGAGAGCCTGAGCCGGCTGTCCGTCGAGGCGCCGGAGATGGTGATGGCCTACTACGCGGACCTGCTGCGCCCGGATGGTCCAGAGCAGGCCCAGTCCGCGGGTGGCGATATGACCTTCGATGATCTGGGGCCAGCGGAGCGTGTGGCGGTGGCCGAATGGCTGGCCGCTGCCGGGGCCGTGCTACCGGAAGACTCCCAGAACGTGGCGCTGGCACCGCTCCGGCAGATGCTCGGCTGGCTGGTCGACCAGCGGGACGGCGGCCTGTCGGGCATGCTGCGGGAACAGACGATCCGCCGTCTGGAGCGTGTGCTCGTCGCGAACCTGCGCGAGGTGGAGGCCTACACCACCTGGCCGCAGCGGCGGAACCTGGTACGTGAGCGGGTCGCCGGGGTGATCCGGCAGGAGGCTCCGGTGGTGGTGATCGCGCACTCGCTCGGCTCCTACATCACCTACGAGGCCCTGCACGCTAGCCCAGATCTGCAGGTGGAGCTGCTGGTGACGGTCGGCTCACCACTGCGGGTTCCATCGCTTGCCCGCCGCCTGGACCCGGCGCTGCGCGCGGGTCGGGGTGCTCGGCCGGCCGGGGTGAAGCGGTGGGTGAACATCGCGGATGTCGGTGATGTGGTGGCTGTGCCACCCAAGCTTGGCGAGGTGTTTCCCGTCGATGCGGACGAGACCTGCGACAACGGTCTCGGGTTCCACGGGATCGGCGGGTATCTCGCCAACGGCCTGCTGGCGGCGGCTGTTGCACCGTATCTTTCCTGACAGACAATCAGGAGAAGGCGGGTCGCCGCGCGGGCCGCGCCCAGCTCTGAAAGCACGGACCGGGCACGTTCCGGGGCAGGGACTGGCGGATTGTTGCCTTCCCCCGGGACCTGGGTTCGGCTTCCTGAACCGTGCTGCTGGCCTTCGGCCGGGGCCGGGGCGGACGAGGGTCTGGCCGGCGGCGGGCCGTGAGAAGGAGGTCCGATGGTCAGGGCGCTGGTGGCGGGAGTCGGAGATTTCCCCGAGCCGTACGTGAGCGAGGACGACCAGGCCGACGGCGTCACCGCGTTCGAACCGCTGTCGGCCGTCCGGGAGGCGGTGCAGGAACTGGCCTTCGCCATGGATCGGGCCGGTGCCATCACGGGCGGGGACCCGCTGCTGGACTGCACCAAGGCGGAGTTCACCCGTGTCTGGGACGAACTGCGCAGGCAGGCCAGTCCGGTTGAGCCACTCGTCGTGCACTTCGCCGGCCACGGCGCCCGGCCCACCGATGGTGGCGCACTGTACCTGGCTGCCGTCGGCGGCGAAGCCCGCGACGACCTGCTGGACGACACCTGCCTCAGCGTCGAGAACCTTCTGCGCATCGCCAGGAACAGTGCTCGGCAGGTGCTGTTCCTGCTCGATGTATGTGGGGCCGGGCAGGCTGTTGTGCAGCAGCAGCTCGCCGACCTTGCCACGCGCCACCCGCAGAACGGACAACGCAACGTGTGGGTCATCGGCGCCTGCACTGCCGACGCCATCACCTACGATGCGCGTTTCACGACCGCCACCACCGAGATCCTGCACCGTCTCACCGAGGGCGACCTCGACATCAGCCCGGACCAGGAATACGTGCCGGTGGCGACCCTCGCCCGGGCCATCGACCGCCACCTCGCCGCCACCGACCGCTCCGCACGGCGCCCGGGCCAGAACCTCGTGCACACCCCCCACGTGCACGCCGACCCCCAGCCCCAGCCGTTCTTCCGCAACCCTGCCCACCGCGCGGACCTCCGCACAGGCCTCGTGTCCGGCATGAACCCGAGGCTGCGCGAATTCGCCCTCGCCTGCTCACCCGGCCTGGACCCGCTGCACTTCGCCACCCGGGCCGCGGGCCAGCCCACCGCCACCGACATCCTCTTCTCTGGCCGCACCTCACAGCTCCGGCAGATCCAGGCCTGGACCGATGAAACCGACGAGCGGTCGAGTCGGATGCTGGTGATCACCGGCGGCCCCGGCAGCGGCAAATCCGCACTCCTCGGCGTCACGACCTGCCTGCTACATCCCGAACTTGAAGAGTTCGGCGCCCGCGTCGCCCGCGTCGTCCCGGACTTTCGCCCTCGCCAGCCCGGCACCGTGCTGGCTGTCCATGCCCGCCAGCTCACCCTGCAGCAGATCACCGACTCCCTGCGCCACCAGCTTCACCGGCAGCACAACCCCGAACCCAGCCACGCCGGACCCCACGCGTCGACACACGCCGACGCTTCAGAGCAGGCATCCACGGCAGACCTGCTTCGGGAACTGCAGGAAGCCCACGACACCGTGGTGATCCTGGACGCCCTCGACGAGGCCGACAACCCCGCCGCCGTCCTCGACGAACTCATCCTGCCGCTCACCGCCACCAACTCCGTCAGCAGTACGGTCGGCTGTCGCGTCCTCATCGGCACCAGGCCGTGGTGGGACACCCTGTCGGCCCTGCACGACTACCTGATCGAATACCCGGACGTGCTCCTCGACCTCGACCCCGTCACCGAGGACGATCGCCGGGCCCTCGCCGACGACCTCAGCATCTACCTGGGCAAAATACTCCCTTGGCGGTACCCGCCCGAGGAGACCCGCAGCATCGCCGAACGGCTCGCCTCCTACAGCGACCACGGGGCCTTCCTCGTCGCCTACCTGTACGCCGACCACCTCAACACCACCCCACACCCATCCACCTCGGTCCCCCCACCCTGCAGCGTCACCGAGGTCTTCGACCTCCACCTCAACTCCCTCGCCGCCACCGAAGCCTGGGTCGGGCCGGTCCTCACCGCCCTCGGCCACGCCCGCGGCCAAGGCATGCCCCTCGACCTCATCCACGCCGCCGCCCTAACCCACCAGCCCCCCGCCCCCGGCCGGCCAACCCCCCAACTTGCCGACACCCGCCGAGCCCTCACCAAAGCCGCCTTCTACCTGCGCACCACCCCCGACACCGACCACCGCCTCCTCTACCGCTATTTCCACCAGGCCCTCGTCGACCACACCCAGCCTCGTACCGACCCTGCGGCCCTCCACTACACCCTGATCAGCACCGTCCCCACCACCGCAGGCGGGACCCCCGACTGGCAACACGCTCACGCCTACCTGCTCCGCCACGCAGCCGAACACGCCGCGGCCGCGGGCGGCCTTGCCCTCGACGAGCTCCTCACAGACCCTGGCTTCCTGGTCCATGCCGACCCCGACCACCTCATCCCCCACCTCCAGCAGGCAGGCACCAAACATGCCCAGCTGAACGCGCACATCTACCGCACCACCACCGCCCACGATCCGCGCAGGCACCGTCTCGAAGCCCGCCGCGATCTCCTCGCTCTCGACGCATCCAGCTGGCAGCAGGAGGACCTGGCCCGCATCATCAGCCACACCCCACCCGCCACCCCAACCACCCCGCTGACTTCGCGCTGGGCTACCCGGCGCATCCACCCCGCCCGAGTGCACACCCTGATGGGCCACACCGGCTCGGTAACTGCGGTGGCGGTGATTGCCGGCCCGGACGGCCCGCTGGCCGTCACCACCAGCAGCGACCGGACTGCCATCGTCTGGAACCTGGCGACCGGCCGGCGTCTGCACACCCTGACGGGCCACACCGGCTCGGTGAGTGCGGTGGCGGTGGTTGCTGGGCCGGACGGCCCGCTGGCTGTCACCACCAGCAGCGACCGGACTGCCATCGTCTGGAATCTCATCACCGGTCGGCGCCTGCACACTCTGGAAGGCCACACCGGCGAAGTGAGGGCGGTGGTTGCCGAGCCGGACGGCCCGCTGGCCGTCACCACAAGCTGGAACGGGACTGCCATCGTCTGGAATCTCATCACTGGTCGGCGTCTGTACACCCCGACCGGCCACACCGGCTCGGTGACTGCGGTGGCGACGGTGGCCGGTCCGGATGGCCCGCTGGCCGTCACCACCAGCAACGACCGGACTGCCATGGTCTGGAACCCGGCGACCGGTCGGCGTCTGCACACCCTGGAAGGCCACGCCGGCTCGGTGACTGCGGTGGCGGTGATTGCCGGGCCGGACGGCCCGCTGGCCGTCACCACAAGCTGGGACGGGACTGCCATCGTCTGGAATCTCATCACCAGTCGGCGTCTGCACACCCTGACCGGCCACACCGGCTCGGTGAGTGCGGTGGCGACGGTGGCCGGTCCGGACGGCCCGCTCGCTGTCACCACCAGCAACGACCGGACCGCCATGGTCTGGAACCCCATCACCGGCCGACGCCTGCACACCCTGGAAGGCCACACCAACTGGGTGAGGGCGGTGGCGACGGTGGCCGGGCCGGACGGCCCGCTCGCCGTCACCACCAGCCACGACCGGACCACCATCGTCTGGAACCCAGTGACCGGTCTGCGCCTGCGCACCCTGGAAGGCCACACCGACGTGGTGAGTGCGGTGGCGGTGGTCGCTGGGCCGGACGGCCCGCTGGCTGTCACCACCAGCAGCGACCGGACTGCCATCGTCTGGAATCTCATCACCGGTCGGTGTCTACACACCTTGGAAGGCCACACCGGCG